>NZ_JBIAUQ010000003.1:0-156667 GCF_042893155.1 Streptomyces sp. NPDC001668 | reverse complement strand
CGCCCCGACCCCCTGCGCGCCACGGATGTCCGCGGGGGCCGAGTCGCCGATCATCCAGGAGCCGTCGAGCGGCGCGTCGGCGACGGCGGCCGCCGCGTGGAAGATCTCCGGTTCGGGCTTCCAGTGCCCCAACGCCTCGGAGATCACCCAGCCGGTCACGAGCCGGTCGAGACCGGTGTTGCGGATCTTCGTCTCCTGCTGGACGGTCCGTCCGTTGGTCACGATCACGCACGACCAGCCCTCGGAGCGGGCCTCGACCAGCGCCTCGCGGACCGGGTCCGACAGGGTGATCAGGCCGGCCGCGCCGCGGTCGAGGAAGTCCTCGGCATCGATGCCGCCGTACCGTTCGGACAGCGCCGCCGCGACCTGTCGACGGGGCGTGAGGCCGCTCGCGTCGAGGGTCATCAGCCAGTCCAAGTCCGCCTCGGGCAGCCCGTGTTCGGCGAGGAACGCGGTCGCGGCCGCGCGGAAGGCGGCGTCCCGGTCGACGAGGGTGTTGTCGAGGTCGATCATCATCAGGGGCATGGGGGCAGTCTCCCCACGGCGGCCGCACGCCGACCCCTACAACCGCGCCGCCTTGAGCGCCATGTGCAGCAACAGCCGGTCCTCCCCGTCGTCCAGATCCAGGCCCGTGAGCTGTTCGACGCGGGACAGGCGGTAGTAGAGGGTCTGGCGGTGGATACCGAGTTCGGTGGCGGTGCGGCCCGCCTGGCCCGCGCAGTCGAGGTAGGTCTCGGCGGTCCGGGCCAGTTCGCGGTGGGCGGGGGAGAGGAGGGGGCGTACGGCGGGGTCGTGGGCCGTCCCTGGGGGAAGCGAGGTCAGCAGGCGGTACGGGCCGACGCGGGACCACTCCGCGACCGGGCCGAGCCGGGGTTCCGCGAGGGCCGCCCGGGCCGCGGCCGACGCCTCCTGCCAGGCGGGGGCCAGCTCGGCGAGTCCCACCCGCGCGGCGGCCACTCCGGCGGCCGCAGCGGCCGCGGCGCCCGGGACCGTCGTACCGCGCACCGCGCCCGGGACCGCCGTACCGCGCACCGCGTCCGGCCCCGCCGCATCGCGCACCGCGCCCGGGCCGCCGCCGAGACGCGCCCCGGAGCCATCGCGTCCCCCGGCGTCGTCGCCCCCCTCCACACCCCGCGCCCGCTCCAGCAGCCGCCCCGCCGCAGTGCTCGCCGGGGTCAGGGTGTCCGTCGCCCGCAGACGTACCAGGACCGCCAGGGACTGGGCCGAGGGGCCGCACGGGACCGTGCACAGGGCCGTCGCGTGGGGGATCGTACGGGGCGAGGGGGCGTCGTCGGGGTCGGCCGACGGCCAGGGGGCCACGCACACCACCGCGTACGGCCCGTCGCCGCGGGAGCCCAGGGCCGTGCGCAGGGCGGCCACCGCCATGTCGGCCTGCCAGCCGCGCTCCGCGGTCAGCACCGCCCGCAGTTCACGGCTGAGGTCGGCCCCGTGCTGCGCCTCGTCCGCGAGCAGCGCGCCGAGACGGGCCGTCACCCGCATGGCCGCCTCCAGCTGCGGGTCGGTCGGGCCGGGCTCGGAGTCCAGGAGCCAGACGTAACCGAGGACGACTCCCCGATGCCGTACGGGAAGACAGATCCGGCCCCGGTAGACCCCTGCCTCCGGGGTCGGCGGAATCCGCACCGGGCCGGTCGCGCGCGTGATGCCGAAGCCCTCGAACCAGGTCCGGACCGCGGCCGTGGAGCGCCGGGTGAGGATCGAGCGGGTGCGGACGGGGTCGAGGGCCGACGGGTCGAGGTCGCCCTCACTGTCGTACGCGCCGAAGGCGATCAGCTCGAAGTCTCGGTTCTCCAGGGTCGCCGGTACGCCGAGGAGCTCCGAGATCTCGTCGACCAGCTCCTGGTAGTCACCCTTGTAGTCCCCGCTCACCCGGTCATTCTCGCGCAAAAACACCGCGCTTCATACATCTGTCTGAGATCTGCGGCACGGATGCGTGACAGCTGTCGATGGTCGACGATCGGAGGGATCCTTAGGTTTCACGGTGGTTCTATCTGCTGGTCTGTGGAGGTGCCCCGTGCTGGGTCCCGTGATTCTTGCCGCGTCGCGCAGCGACCGGATGCGACGCCTGATCTCGGCGGCCCCGGTGACCAAGGGGGTCGTCGACCGCTTCATCCCCGGCGAGACGGTCGACGAGATCGTGCCGATCGTCCAGGAACTCACCTCGAAGGGCCTGGAGCTGACCATGGACGTGGTCGGCGAGGACATCACCACTCCCGAGCAGGCGGAGGCCGCCCGGGACGCCTATCTGGAGCTCGTCGACCGGCTCAAAGGCCTTGAGCTGGGCACGCGGGCCGAGATGTCCGTGAAGCTGTCGATGTTCGGTCAGGCGCTGGAGGGCGGTCACGAGCTGGCCCTCGCCAACGTCCGGCCCGTCGTCGAGGCCGCCGCCGCCATCGGTACGACCGTCACCCTCGACGCCGAGGACCACACCACCCTCGACTCGATGTTCGCCATCCACGAGGAACTGCGGAAGGATTTCCCGCAGACCGGCTGTGTGATCCAGGCCTACCTCTTCCGCACCGAGGCCGACGCCCGTCGGCTCGCCGCGGCGGGCAGCCGGGTGCGGCTCGTGAAGGGCGCGTACAAGGAGCCCGCCGAGGTCGCCTACCAGCAGAAACACGAGATCGACAAGGCGTACGTCCGGGTCCTGCGCATCCTCATGGAGGGTGAGGGCTACCCGATGGTCGGCTCCCACGACCCGCGCCTGATCTCCATCGCCCAGGAACTCGCCCGGCAGGCGGGCCGCAAGCCCGACGAGTACGAGTTCCAGATGCTGTACGGGATCAGGGGCGACGAGCATCTCCGGCTCGCCGCCCAAGGTCACCGCATGCGCGTCTACACGGCCTACGGCACCGACTGGTACGGCTACTTCATGAGGCGGCTCGCGGAGAAGCCGGCGAACCTGCGGTTCTTCGTCCGCAGCATGATCAGCAAGGGCTGAGCCCGAACACCCGCTCAAGCACAAGGAGTTACGGAACCCATGGACGCTGTGACCCAGGTCCCCACCCCCGTCAACGAGCCGGTGCACGGCTATGCCCCCGGTTCGCCCGAGCGGGCCCGGCTGGAGGCGAAGCTCAAGGAGCTGGCCGGCAACCCGGTCGACCTGCCGATGACCATCGGCGGCGAGAAGCGGATGGGCGGCGGCGAGCCCTTCCAGGTCGTGCAGCCGCACAACCACAAGGCCGTCCTCGGCACCCTCCGCCACGCCACCCAGCAGGACGCCCGGGACGCCATCGACGCGGCCCTCGCCGCCGCGCCCGCCTGGCGCGCGATGTCCTTCGACGACCGTGCCGCGATCATCCTGCGCGCCGCCGAACTGCTCGCAGGACCCTGGCGCGAGACCCTCGCCGCGTCCACCATGCTCGGCCAGTCCAAGACCGCCCAGCAGGCCGAGATCGACACCCCCTGCGAGCTGGTCGACTTCTGGCGCTTCAACGTCAAGTACGCCCGTGACCTGCTCGCCGAGCAGCCCCCGGCCAACGCCCCCGGCGTCTGGAACCGTCTCGACCACCGCCCCCTTGAGGGCTTCGTCTACGCGATCACGCCGTTCAACTTCACGGCGATCGCGGGCAACCTGCCCACCGCGCCCGCCCTCATGGGCAACGTGGTCGTGTGGAAGCCGTCCCCCACGCAGACCCACGCGGCCGTCCTCCTCATGCAGCTGCTGGAGGAGGCGGGACTGCCCAAGGGCGTCATCAACCTCGTCACCGGCGACGGCATCGAGGTCTCCAAGGTCGCCCTGGAGCACCGGGACCTCGCGGGCATCCACTTCACCGGGTCCACCAAGACCTTCCAGCACCTGTGGAAGACGGTCGGCGCCAACATCGAGAAGTACCGCACCTACCCGCGCCTGGTCGGCGAGACCGGCGGCAAGGACTTCGTCGTCGCCCACCCGAGCGCGGACCGCGCGATCCTCAAGACCGCCCTGACCCGCGGTGCCTTCGAGTACCAGGGCCAGAAGTGCTCGGCGACCTCCCGGGCGTACATCCCGGCGTCGATCTGGAACAGCGGTTTCCGCGAGGAGTTCGCGGCCGAGGTCGACGGCATCGCCATGGGCGACGTCACCGACCTCTCGAACTTCATCGGCGCGGTCATCGACGAGCGGGCCTTCGCCAAGAACAAGGCCGCCATCGACCGCGCGAAGTCGGACGCCACCTGCACGATCGTCGCGGGCGGCTCCTACGACGACTCGGTCGGCTATTTCGTCCGCCCGACCGTCGTCGAGTGCACGGACCCGGCGAACGAGGTCTTCACCACCGAGTACTTCGGCCCCTTCCTCGCCGTGTACGTCTACGAGGACGACCAGTACGACGACATGCTGACCCAGATGGAGTCGGCCTCCGACTACGCCCTGACCGGCTCGGTCATCGCGAACGACCGCGCGGCGGCGGCGTACACGATGGACAAGCTCCGCTACGCGGCCGGCAACTTCTACATCAACGACAAGTCCACCGGCGCCGTCGTCGGCCAGCAGCCCTTCGGCGGCGGCCGCGCCTCCGGCACCAACGACAAGGCCGGCGCCCCGCAGAACCTCCAGCGCTGGACCCTGACCCGCGCCATCAAGGAGACGCTGGTCCCGCCGACCGACTACGGATACCCGCACATGGGCTGACACCACGTCAGTCACCGCAAGGGGCCGGGCTGTTGTCCGGCCCCTTCGTGCGCGCACAATGCGGGGATGGCGGTGATCACCGAGGACGGCGTACGGCTGTGGGCTTCACGTTCGGGAGCGGGTGAAGGGGATCCGCTGGTCCTGTGTCACGGCGGTCCGGGCCTGTGGGACATGTTCGAGGACGTGGCCGCGCTGCTCGACGGCCGGGCCACGGTGATCCGTTGGGACCAGCGCGGTGGCGGCCGCTCGCAGCGGTGCGCCGGGCCGTGGACGGCCGACCGGTTCGTGAACGACCTGGACGCCGTACGACGCCACTTCGGCCTGGACCGGATGGCGCTGCTCGGCCACTCCTGGGGCGCGCAACTGGCGTTGGGCTACACCCTCGCCCGCCCGGAGCGGGTGAGCGCGCTGGTCTACGTCAGCGGGACGGGCATCGACCCGGTGTCGCACTGGCACGACTCCTACCTGGAGAGCCTCACCGCGCGCCTCGGTGAGGATCCCGAACGGCTCGCCCGATGGCGGGAGTTGCCGCGGCGGGACCCGGAGCGCGCGATCCTCCAGTGGACGGCCGACTTCGCGGACCGCGAGCACGCCCTGGAACAGGCCCGCCGGCTGGCGGACCCCTGGTTCGAGATCAACCACGAGGGCAACAAGGCCCTCAATGCCGAGACCCGACGCACCTGGGGCACCCCGGACCTGCGGACCGCCTGCGCGTCCCTGGACGTGCCCGTCCTGATCATCGACGGTGCCGAGGACATCCGCCCGCGTTGGGCGGTGGACTCACTGGAGGAGGCGCTGCCGCGCGTACGGCGGGTGGTGCTGCCGCGGGCCGGGCATCTGCCGTGGGTGGAGGACCCCGGGGGCTTCGTGGACGCCCTCGGAGCGGTGCCGCCCGGCGGCGGCGCTCTGTGAAGTCGAGTTCTGATCCGCGTCGACAGGTCAGTCGGGCATCACCAGCACCAGTACGCCCCTGCCGTGTCCCGCGTCCCTCCACTCGTGTGCCTTGGCCGCCTCCCCGAACGGCAGGGTGTTCAACGACAGCAGACCGTGGTCGCCCCGACCAGGTCGAGCGCGGCGTCGATGCTGTGCACACTCTCGGTGAAGTCGGCCGTGCCGATGACGTACGCGCCCTCCGCCTCGGCGAGCCGCACCGCCACATGCCCGACGGCGCCGGCCGCCGCGTGGACGTGGTCGAGGCCGGCCGGCTTCACGGCGAAGTGCCCGGCGGGCGCGGTGACATGGACGGCGTGACCGCCTGACCCGACCATGCCGAAGACCTCGTCGCCGGGCCGGAACAGGGTCACCCCGGCGCCCGTCTCCGCCACCACCCCGGACACGTCCCGCCCGAGGCTGAACGGCGGCTCGCCGCACAGCGGGGCCGCGCCCGAGCGGGCCAGCCGGTCCGCCGCGTCGACGCCCGCCCGCGCAGCAGGATCTCGCCGTCGCCGGGACGGGCCGCGGCTCGCTCCGGCACCCAGCTTGGCGAAACCGCAGGTCAGGCCCGTGTGATCCACTCCACCGTCTCAGATAGTAGGAAGTCCGAGTAATTGTGGAGACAGACCGGCTCTCCTCCCTTAGCTTTGTAGGAGCCGAACGTCTCGCTCGATCAAGCGAATGGCGGTCGTGAGCCGGGCCCCGCGCAGGCAACCCCTGCGGCCCGCCGCTCCCCGCCCCTTCCGGCGTCTCGTTGTCCCCTTCCCTGGAATTCGAAGGAGTCGATTTCTCATGGCCGAGACGACCGCCCGCCGTCGAGTCCGTCACATCTCCCGTACGAGCGAGTCCGACCGCAAGAACGCCGCAGCGGCCCTGCAGCGCGCCCTCGACCGCCGTGACAACGGCGGCTCGACCGGTCACTGACCGACGTACCGATCCCTGAGACAACCGTTCACAAGCCGGGAGCCGCACCCGCACGAGGTGTGGCGCGGGCCCCTCAGGCCCCGCGCCGCACCTCGAAACGGTCGATGCGCTCCCCGCTCTGCGCGAGCGCCGACACCGTCAGCCGAGGTCGCGCCCCGCTCTCCGCCTCCACCGAGAGCAGCGAGAACCCGCGGTAGCGCACCCGCGACCACTCCACCGTCTCCTTCCGGGACTCCTTCGACTTCGTCCACTGGAAGGTCTCGACGGACTCGTGGTCGTGCACGTGCCCCTCGTAGCTCTCCTTCACGCCCGGCGGGAAGCCGTACAGATCCCGGCCGCCCCCGCCCGCCGTGACGTAGACGATCCCGTCCCGTGTCGGATCCGTGGCGCCGCCGACCGGCACCGGCCGGCCGACCTCGCCGCCGCGGATCGCGTCCGTGCGCTCGTACACGTGGTTGTGCCCGTTGATCACCAGATCCACCTGGTGCTTCTCGAACAGCGGCAGCCACTCTGCGCGCACCCCGCCGTCGGAGGCGTGCGAGGACGTCGAGTAGGCACAGTGGTGGAAGTAGACGACGACGAAGTCGATCCCCTTCGCCGCGCGCAGCTCACCGAGCCTCCGCTCCAGCCACGTCGTCTGCTTCCCGCCCGTGTAGCCGAAGTTGGCCTGGATCTCGTACGACACGTCGTTCGCGTCCAGTGCCACGACGCCGACGTTGCCGTACGTGAAGGAGTACACGCCCGGCGCCGAGCGCGGGTCGAAGCCGCTGTCCGGCAGGGTCCAGCGGGCGAGCTGGCCGCCGTAGCCGTCGGGGGAGTACCAGGCCTCCATGTCGTGGTTGCCGGTCGTCACCATCCAGGGCACGCTCCGGGCGACCTCCTCGTTCTGCTTGAGGAACAGGTCCCAGAAGCCCGGGTCGTAGCCGTCGGACGTCACGCCCTGGCCGTTGCTGTCGGCGTAGCAGATGTCACCGGCGTGCAGGTGGAAGGCGGGCTTCTGGCGCAGCAGGAGGTTGTCGTTGGCGGCCGCGGCCGTACCGACCCCCTGGTCCCCGAAGGCCGTGAAGACGAACTTCTCCGGGCTCGCCGGCGCCGTACGGAAGCTGGTGATGGTCGAGCGGTGGCCGGCGTCCGCCGGGTCGAAGCCGTCGTGGCCGACGCCGTAGTAGTACGTCGTGCCGGGACGCAGGCCGTCCAGGGCCGCGTGCAGGTAGTACTGGTCGAGCGCGAGGCGTACGCCGGTCTGGCCCGGGGTGTGCAGGTCGCGGAGCTCGGCCTCGATCCTGCGGCTCAGGTCGTCGGGGGTCAGGCCGACGCGGACGTACGGCTTCCGCACCGCCAGGGGGACCTGCCACGAGATCCGCATCTGGGTCTTCGGGTCGGCGCCGAAGGCGAGGTGGCGGCCGAAGGGGGAGACGGCGGAGCCGTGCACCGTGCTCGTGGGGGCGGGGGAGGCGGTGGGGGTGCCTTCCCTGGAGCAGCCCGTCAGCAGGCCGCCCGCCACGGCGCCCGCGGTCACGAGTGTCCGGCGCCGGGACAGCTTCGTACGCAGGTACTCGTGCTGCTCGGCCATGCTCATCCGGCGCGCGAGCCGGGGCGGAATGCCGAAGTCGGGAAGGTCCATGGTGGTGAACTTCCCAGCGGACACCGACAACCGTCCCACCTACGGGTGAACGCCAGCCGAAGGGCTGACACTGGACCACGCCCGTGTCCGTATCGCGGACAGACAGTGTCATCCCATGGGACGAGGAGTAGGGTTCCCGCATGTCTCGCAGCATCAATCTCGCAGTGATTCCCGGTGACGGCATCGGCCAGGAGGTCGTGGCCGAAGGTCTGAAGGTCCTCTCCGCCGTCCTTCCGCAGGATGTGAAGCTGGAGACCAAGGACTTCGACTTCGGCGCCAAGCGCTACCACGCCACCGGTGAGACCCTCACCGACGCCGACCTCGCCGCGCTGAAGAAGCACGACGCGATCCTGCTGGGCGCCATCGGCGACCCGTCGGTCCCCTCCGGCGTGCTGGAGCGCGGCTTCCTGCTCAAGCTCCGCTTCGCCTTCGACCACCACGTGAACCTGCGTCCGTCGAAGCTGCTCCCCGGTGTGGACACGCCTCTCAAGGGCGAGCCGGCCATCGACTTCGTCGTCGTCCGCGAGGGCACCGAGGGCCCGTACACCGGCAACGGCGGCACCATCCGCAAGGGCACCGAGCACGAGGTCGCCACCGAGGTCTCCGTGAACACGGCCTTCGGTGTCGAGCGTGTGGTGCGCGACGCGTTCGCCCGTGCCCAGGCCCGGCCCCGCAAGAAGCTCACGCTGGTCCACAAGAACAACGTGCTGACCTTCGCGGGCCACCTGTGGACGAACATCTTCAACAAGGTGGCCGCGGAGTTCCCGGACGTCACCACCGACTACATCCACGTCGACGCGGCCACGATCTACCTGGTCACCGACCCGGCCCGGTTCGACGTGATCGTCACCGACAACCTCTTCGGCGACATCATCACCGACCTCGCCGCGGCCGTCTCCGGCGGCATCGGCGTCGCCGCCTCCGGGAACATCAACCCGAGCGGCGAGTTCCCGTCCATGTTCGAGCCGGTCCACGGCTCGGCCCCGGACATCGCCGGCCAGGGCAAGGCCGACCCCACCGCCACGGTCCTGTCCGTCGCCCTGCTCCTGCGCCACCTCGGCTACGAGGCCGAGGCCGCCCGCATCGAGGAGGCGGTCACCGCCGACCTCGCCGAGCGCACCGGCAAGCCCGCCCGCAGCACCGCCGAGATCGGCGACGCGCTGGCCGTACGAGTAGCCGGCTGACCGGGCGGGCCACTCGAAAAGCATTCGAAGCCGCCGGGTCACTCGCACCCGGCGGCTTTCGCATGTCCCCCGCCGGGTGTCACCATCATCCCCTGGGTCGCATTTCACGCCGTTTCTTCCTCGGCTCCCCGCTTGCGATAATCGAACGCGGAGCCGCGGAATGAGGGAATGCTCGGACGTCCTAGCACTGGTCACTGACAGTAAAAGGGCGTGAGCGCGGCCCGTCACTACACAACCGGTGAAGGACAACCACTCATGACGACGCCCACGATCGAGCTCAAGCCCTCGGCCTCGCCACTTTCCGACGCGGAACGCGAGGCGATCCTGGCCAACCCCGGGTTCGGCCGCCACTTCACCGACCACATGGTGGTCATCAAGTGGACCGAGGGGCGCGGCTGGCACGACGGCCAGCTCGTCCCGTACGCGCCGATCTCCCTCGATCCGGCGACCATGGTCCTGCACTACGCGCAGGAGATCTTCGAGGGCCTCAAGGCGTACCGCCAGCCCGACGGGACCGTCGCCACCTTCCGGCCCGAGAAGAACGCCGAGCGCTTCCAGCGCTCCGCGCACCGGCTCGGCATGCCGGAGTTGCCCGTCGAGACCTTCATCGAGGCCTGTGACGTGCTGGTTCAGCAGGACGAGGCGTGGGTTCCGGCGCACGGCGGCGAGGAGTCCCTCTACCTGCGCCCCTTCATGATCGCCACCGAGGTCGGGCTGGGCGTCAAGCCGGCCAACGAGTACCTCTTCCTGGTCATCGCCTCCCCGGCCGGCGCCTACTTCCCCGGCGGCGTCAAGCCGGTCTCCATCTGGCTCTCGGAGGACCGCGTCCGGGCCGTCCCCGGCGGCATGGGTGACGCCAAGACCGGCGGCAACTACGCGGCCTCCCTCCTCGCCCAGGCCGAGGCCGCCGCCAAGGGCTGCGACCAGGTCTGCTACCTCGACGCGGTCGAGCACACGTGGGTCGAGGAACTCGGCGGCATGAACCTGTACTTCGTGTACGGCGACCGGATCGTCACGCCCACCCTCACCGGCTCGATCCTGGAGGGTGTCACCCGCGACTCCCTGCTCGCCGTCGCCCGCGACCTCGGCTACACGTCCGAGGAGGGCCGCGTCTCCGTCGACCAGTGGCAGCGCGACTCCGAGAACGGCACCCTGACCGAGGTCTTCGCCTGCGGCACGGCCGCGGTGATCACCCCGGTCGGCACGGTCAAGCGCCAGGGCGCCGAGTGGCGCCAGTCCGGCGGCGAGCCCGGCGAGGTCACGCTGAAGCTCCGCCAGGCCCTCCTGGACATCCAGCGCGGCACGGCCGAGGACAAGCACGGCTGGATGCACAAGCTGGGCTGACCCCCCCCAGGTCCTTCACGGGCCCGCTCGGACGTTGTCCGGGCGGGCCCGCGTGTTTTGAGTAACGCTCGATGACGAGGGAACCCCTGCCCGCCTCATGGTCGATGTCACCTTGTACTCACTCGACCCCACCATTTAGAGTGCCGCTCTAAAGGAGGGAGTGACATGCGGCTGACCCCCACCGAACGCGACCGACTGCTGCTCTTCGGAGCCGCCGAGCTGGCCCGGGCGCGGCGGGCCCGCGGGCTGCGGCTGAACGTCCCGGAGGCGACCGCGCTCATCGCGGACACCGTGTGCGAGGCCGCCCGGGACGGGGCGCGGCTGGCCGAGGCCGTCGAGCGCGCCCGGTCGGTGCTCGGGCCCGACGACGTCCTGCCCGGCGTCGCGGACGTCGTCACCGAGGTGCACGTCGAGGCGGTCTTCGACGACGGTTCACGGCTCGCGGTCGTCAGCGACCCGATCGGCGGCGGGCTCGGCGAGCGGGCGCCCGGCGCGCTGCTGCCGGGGCCCGCGCACGCCGAGCCCGAGCCGGTCGTGCGACTGACGGTCACCAACACCGCCACCGTGCCCGTCTCCGTCACCTCCCACTTCCACTTCTTCGAGGCCAACCCGCGCCTGGACTTCCCGCGGGCCGAGGCCTACGGCATGCGGCTCGCGGTGCCCGCCGGCTCATCGGTGCGGTTCGGACCGGGCGAGTCGGGCGAGGTCGGCCTGGTGCCGATCGGGGGTGCTCGCGTGGCGGTCGGGTTCGCGGGGCTGGTCGATGGGCCGCTGGATGTGCCCGGGGCGCGCGAGGAGGCGTTGCGGCGGGCGGCGGCATGCGGGTATCTGGGTGTGTCGGGTGGGGAGGCCGTCGGATGAATCGGCTCGGGGCGGAGTCGGGCGGGGTGGGTTTGGTGCCGGACGGGGGTGCTCGCGTGGCGGTCGGGTTCGCGGGGCTGGTCGATGGGCCGCTGGATGTGCCCGGGGCGCGCGAGGAGGCGTTGCGGCGGGCTGTGGCGTGCGGGTATCTGGGTGTGTCGGACGGGGACCCCGGCGAGGAGGTCGTCCGATGAGTCGCCCCGGGGGCCACCCCGCCGAGGCCCGCCGGCTCACCCCGTACGAGTACGCCGCCACCCACGGCCCCCGCGCGGGCGACCGCGTCCGGCTCGGTGACTCCGGGCTGGTGATCCGGGTCGAGGAGGACTCCCAGCGCTACGGCGACGAGTTCCTTGCGGGGTTCGGCAAGACCGCCCGTGACGGGCTGCACCTCAGGGCCGCCGCCGTGCGCGAGACCTGTGACGTGGTCGTCAGCAATGTCGTCGTGATCGACGCCGTGCAGGGGATCCGGAAGGTCTCCATCGGGATCAGGGAAGGGCGGATCCACGCCATCGGGCGGGCCGGGAACCCCGACACCCTCGACGGGGTCGACGTCGTCGTCGGCACCGGTACCTCCATCGTGTCCGGCGAGGGGCTGATCGCCACCGCAGGGGCCGTCGACACCCATGTCCATCTGCTGTCGCCGCGGATCATGGAGGCCTCGCTGGCGTCCGGGGTGACCACGATCATCGGGCAGGAGTTCGGGCCGGTGTGGGGTGTCGGGGTCAACTCGCCCTGGGCGCTCCGGCACGCGTTCGCCGCCTTCGACGCCTGGCCGGTCAACATCGGCTTCCTGGGCCGGGGTTCGTCATCGGAGCCGGCACCCCTGGTCGAGGCGCTGGCCGAAGGGGGCGCCTCCGGTTTCAAGGTCCACGAGGACATGGGCGCCCACACCCGCGCGCTGGACACCGCCCTGCGCGTCGCCGAGGAACACGACGTCCAAGTCGCCCTGCACAGCGACGGGTTGAACGAGTGCCTGTCCGTCGAGGACACCCTGAGGGTGCTGGAGGGCCGTACCATCCACGCCTTCCACATCGAGGGCTGCGGCGGCGGCCACGTCCCCAACGTGCTGAAGATGGCCGGGGTCCCGAACGTCATCGGCTCCTCCACCAACCCCACCCTGCCGTTCGGCCGGGACGCCGTCGCCGAGCACTACAGCATGATCGTCTCCGTCCACGACCTCAAGCCCGACCTGCCCGGCGACGCCGCCATGGCCCGTGACCGCATCCGCGCCGGGACCATGGGTGCCGAGGACGTGCTGCACGACCTGGGGGCGATCGGCATCACCTCGTCCGACGCGCAGGGCATGGGGCGGGCGGGGGAGACGGTCCGCCGTACCTTCGCGATGGCCGGCAAGATGAAGGCCGAGTTCGGAGCGCCCGACGACCACGACAACGAGCGCGTCCTGCGCTACATCGCCAAGCTCACCATCAACCCGGCCATCGCCCACGGACTTTCGCACGAGGTCGGCTCGATCGAGGTCGGCAAGCTGGCCGACCTGGTGCTGTGGCGGCCGGAGTACTTCGGCGCCAAACCGCAACTCGTCCTGAAGTCCGGCTTCCCTGCCTACGGCGTGGTCGGCGACCCCGGCGCGGCCACCGACACCTGCGAACCCCTCGTCCTCGGACCGCAGTTCGGCGCGCACGGCGCCACCCCCGCCGAGATCTCGGTCGCCTTCGTGGCCCGGGCCGCCCTCGACCAGGGCAACGACCGGCTGCCGACCCGCAGGAGAAGGGTCGCCGTGCACGGCACCCGCGGCATCGGACCGGCCGACCTGCGCCTCAACTCCCGTACCGGAGCGGTGGACGTGGACCGGCACACCGGCCTGGTGACGCTGGACGGCGAACCGCTCACCTCCGCACCGGCCGAGTCCGTCTCCCTCAACCGCCTCTACTTCCTCTAGGACTTCCAGGACCCCCGATGACCTACCGCATGCCGCCCGAGTGGGCCCCGCACGAACGCACCTGGATGGCCTGGCCCGGCCCCAACCCCACCTTCACCGACGAAGGGGAACTGGCCGCCGCCCGCGCCGCCTGGGCGTCCGTGGCCCGCGCGGTGCGCCGCTTCGAGCCGGTGACGATGGTGCACGGCCCCGGCCACGCCGAGTCCGCACGCGCCCTGCTCGGCCCGGACGTCGACCTCGTGGAGCGTGAGCTCGACGACGCGTGGATGCGCGACATCGGCCCCACGTTCGTCCACGACGAGCAGGGCCGCCTGGCCGCCGTGGACTGGGTGTTCAACGGCTGGGGCGGCCAGGACTGGGCCCGCTGGGAGCACGACTCGAAGATCGCCCGCCACGTCGCCGACCTCGCCGGGGTGCCCGTGCTGAGCAGCCCGCTGGTCAACGAGGGCGGCGCGATCCACGTCGACGGCGAGGGCACCGTGCTGCTCACCGACACCGTCCAGCTCGGCGCCGGCCGCAACCCCGGCTGGACCCGGGAACAGGTCGAGGCGGAGATCCACGCCAGGCTCGGCACCACCAGGGCCATCTGGCTCCCGCGCGGCCTGACCGGCGACTACGGCACGTACGGCACCCAGGGCCACGTCGACATCGTCGCCGCCTTCGCCCGCCCGGGCGTGGTCGTGGCCCACGTCCAGCCGGACCCGGCCCACCCGGACCACGAGGTGACCAGGGAGGTCGTAGGCCTGCTGAGGTCCGCGAAGGACGCGCGTGGGCGGCGCCTGGAGGTCGTCGAGGTGCCCGCGCCGACCGTTCTGGAGGTCGACGGCCACTGGGTCGACCACTCCTACATCAACCACTACCTCTGCAACGGCGGTGTCGTGCTCTGCGGCTTCGACGACCCGCGCGACGAGCTCGCGGCCGGTATCTTCCGGCGGCTGTTCCCCGAGCGCACGGTGACGCTGGTCGACGCCCGTACGATCTTCGCGGGCGGTGGCGGCGTCCACTGCATCACCCAGCAGCAGCCGAGGATCTAGTTCGAGGAGTGGCACATGGCCGGTGGGCGCAGACAGGCCCCGCCCCGCGAGGAGGTCCTCGCCGCGGCCATGGAGATGATCGCCGAGCGGGGCCTGGAGCAGCTCACCATGGCCGCGCTCGGCCGCGAGGTCGGCATGAGCAGCGGCCACCTCCTCTACTACTTCCGCTCCAAGGACGAACTGCTGCTCCAGACCCTGGAGTGGAGCGAGGGCCGGCTCGGCGCCGAGCGCGCCCGGCTGCTCACCCGCACGGCGACCGCCCGTGACCGGCTCGACGCGTACGTCGACCTGTACGTCCCCGACGGCCACCGCGACCCGCACTGGACGCTGTGGCTGGAGGTCTGGAACCGCTCGCAGAGCGCTGCCGTCGACGCGGCCGCCCGCGACCGCCAGGCCGCGATCGAGGGCGCCTGGCACCGGGACCTGGTCGCCCTGCTCGCGGAAGGGGTGTCGCGGGGGGAGTTCCGGGCCGTCGACCCGGACCGTTTCGCCGCCCGGCTGCGGGCCCTCCTGGACGGCTTCTCCATCCACGTGGCGATCGGGCTGCGCGGGACGGACCGGGGGACGATTCTCGGCCACGTCCGGGAGTTCCTCGAGGAAAGCCTTCTCGCGGACGCGTGACCTTCCGCCCGGGTTGTACGCAATAAGGCCGATTGACCCTGTGGCCGGTGGTGCGTTTGCCTCGTGGGGAGCCCTCGGCGCGGGGCCGGGGGTAATGCGTCAACGGGGATCACAGGGGGGAACATGTCCAGAGCCGCCGTACGCCTCTTAGGCGCGGCCCTGCTCGTCACGCTCACCGGAACCACCGCGGCCGCCGCACCGCCGGTATCGCACGCACCGCATGTCGACCGGGTCAGCACGGCTGCCGACGGCACTCAGGCCGACGGGTCCTCGGGCGACTCCGCGATCAGCGCCGACGGCCGTACCGTCGCGTTCGTCTCCACCGCGGCGAGCTTCGGCTGTGCGCACGCCACCCCGTGCCTGCTGGTGAAGGACCTGACCGGGGGCGGGGTCACCAGGATCGACCTCGGGGACGGCTTCCGGTACGGCTCACCGGCGCCGAGCGCCGACGGCGGTCGGGTCGCCTTCTCCGCGGGCACCCGCTTCCTCGCCCCCTACCTGTACGACCGCGCCACCGGCCGCGCGGAGAAGCTGTGGCCCCAGGACCCGCCCGGCTCCAACGAGTTGGGCCGCGCGGAGTCCATCAGTCCCGACGGCACGCACGTCGCGTACACCCTCGGCAACCGCCGCGGCGACGAGGGCACCCGCCTGCTGTACGTCCGCGACACGGCCACCGGCACCGACGCACTGATCTCGCCGGCCGAGGAGGGCCAGAAGAACGGCGCCTCGGTGAGCGGCGACGGCCGGCGGGTCGCGTACGGTCTCCGCGTCGACAGCGAGCAGGATCCCGCCGACGTCTACGTCAAGGACCGGACGACGGGGGAGCGGACCCAGGTGGACACCGGCCTCGGAGCCGCCTACCTGGTCCGCATCACCGCGGACGGCCGCCGGGTCCTCCTCCAAGCCGATAGCGGCCTGTACGTCCATGACCTGCGCACGGGCCAGTTGCGGCGGGTGGCCGACGGGAACCCCGGCCCGGCCACGGCGGACGGCCGGTACGCCGTCGTGGACGGCGAGGACGGCCGGCGCGTGCGTGACCTGCGCACCGGGGCACGCGGGGCCGCTCTCCCGTGGGACGCGCAGGTGCTGGACAACGGGCTGGCCGCGAAGGGCCGTGCGGTGGTGTTCAGTTCGTCGGCCTCCCATCTGGTGCCGGGCGACACCAACGCGGAGTCCGACGTGTTCGTCTTCTCCGGCCCGCTGGGCAGGAACCCGGCGCCGATGCCGTCCGTCACCGAACGGGTCGGCACGTCGGCCGGGGCGTCCCACGACCCGGTGATGGGGGAGAACAAGGTGGTCTCCTTCACGTCGGAGGGTGACGTGTTCGTGAGCACCCCCGGCTGGTTCTCGCAGGTCAACTCGGACAACCAGAAGCCGTCGTCCGAGGGCACGCCCTGCTACAGCGGCCGCATGGTCGGCTATGTGGCCCCCTTGGCCGACGGCGGCCCGGGCGTCCACGTCCGCAACCGCGCGGTCGGCAAGCTCACCAGCCTCGGCTCCTACCAGGGCGTCCGCTTCAGCTGGATGGGACAGCCCGTGGTCGACCCCACCTGCCAGTGGCTCACCTACGCGGCGACCCTGCCGGCGACCGACGCCGACCCGCACCCGCAACCGCGCGTCTACCGCTTCAAGTTCAACGGCGGCGACACCGTCGTGGTCAGTGCCCCGACGAACGAGCCGGCCGGCAACCCGGCCCTCTCCTACGACGGCCGGTACATCGCCTTCGAGCAGGGCGGCGACCTGTACGTCCGGGACCTGGACACCGGCGACCTGTCGACCGTCGCCCGGAACGCCTCGGCCCCGTCGATCAGCGCGGACGGGCGCAAGCTCGCTTTCCGGCAGGGCTCTCACGCGGTCGTCCGCGACCTGGACACCGGCACCACGGTCCGCGTCAAGGGCACCCAGCCCTCACTCGCCGGAAACGGCACGGCTCTGGCGTACACCTCGGGCCGCTCCGTGTACTGGCTCCAACTCGCCACCGGAAAGAAGCAGTTGATCAGCGTCGACCGCTGGGGCGGCCGCAACGACCTCCCGGCCGGGCACCCCTCCGTCAACGCCGACGGCACGGTCGTCGCGTTCGAGTCGGCGTCACCCGATCTGGTGGCGGGGGACACCAACGGGGTGTCGGACGTGTTCCTGCGGACAGTGCAATGACATCCCTGCCGACAGTGCGATGACATCCCTGCCGACACGGCAAGGGCAAGGGCAAGCGCAAGGGCAACGACGATCACGGGGGAATGAACCATGCACCGCAAGACGTACCTGACGGCGATCGCCGCCGTCGCCGCCGCCGCGCTCGCCGCACCCACGGCGAGCGCCGCGCCCCGGGCCCCGTACACCGAGAAGGTGAGCGTGGCTCCGGACGGCACGGAGGCCGACGCCTCCTCGAGTGACCAGTCCCTGAGCGCGGACGGCCGCTATGTGGCCTTCGTCTCCAGCGCGGACAACCTGGTCGCGAACGACACCGACGGCACCGCCGACGCCTTCGTCCGCGACCTCAGGACCGGCACCACCCGGCTGGCGAGCACCGACGCGGACAGCGGCGTCGCGAGCGTCTCCCTGAGTGGGAACGGCCGGTATCTGGCGTACACCGCCGACGGCCACATCCGGATCAAGAACCTGAAGACCGGAGGCGTCCGGCGGGTCGACGACGCCGTCGACCCGGAAGCGGGTTACACGGTCGCCGGCCAGCCCGCTCTCAGTGCCGACGGCCGTTACCTCGCCTTCGCCGCCGGACACACCGGCTGGGAGGGGCCGGAGGGTGACCGCTGGACCCGGATCTACCGGCTCGACCTCCACACGGGGAAGCGGGTCCGCGTCAGCCAGGTGCCCGGCGAGGGTGCCTGGAAGTCCTCGGCCACCCACCCGACCATCAGCGCGGACGGCAACCGGGTCGGCTACCAGTTCTTCGTCCCGCACCCCACCTCGGGCGACTGGAGCGACGCCTACGTCCGGGACGTGCCGAGCGGTGAACTGATCCAGGCCGACAAGGCGCCCGACGGCCGGGTTTCCGACGCTCAGACCGAGTTCCCGCAGGTCAGCGCCGACGGCCGGTACATGGTCTTCAACTCGCTCGACTCGCAGCTGACGCCGGACGACACCAACCGGGGGCACAACGTCTTCGTCCGCGACCTGAGGACGGGGCAGGTGCGCCGGATCGACGCCGCCGACCCCGCCGGATACACGGCGTTCCCGCAGCTCAGCGCGGACAGCAGGCACCTCGTCTACGTCGCCGACGCGGACCCGGACCACACCCGTCAGGCGTACGTCCGCGACCTGCGCACCGGACGCACCGTGCTTGCCAGCCCCTCGGTGCAGGGCGGCCCGGCCGGCAACTACGGGGTGAACTTCCCGGTGATCGACCGGCACGGCCGTACGGTCGCCTTCAGCAGCTGGTCCAACGACCTGGTGCCCGAGGACGCCGGACAGACCGACTTCACCACCCACATCTATGTCCGTCACCTGAAGTGACCGACCGCATCCTGAGACAGGCGTGAGCGGGGCACGGGGGTTGTGCCAGACTTCCCCCGTGCTCTCGTTCGCCATGATTATTGGCAGCAGGCGCGCCGGTCCGCAGTGACCGCCACGTACGACCAGGTACGGGTGGACACCGTCGTCCTCGACCCGCGCGCAGACCTCTCGCACCCGCGAGGGGTTTTTCGCATTTCTGGCCCACCCGCAGCCGGAGGCGAGAGCGCGAGGGAGTATGTGGGGGCGGTGGAGCCGGTCATTCCGGTACGACCGAGACCAAATCCTCAGGAGCCTTGAGACCATGACCGCAACCAGCGAGCTCGACGATCAGTTCCACGTCTTCGACACCACCCTGCGCGACGGCGCCCAGCGGGAGGGCATCAACCTCACCGTCGCGGACAAGCTGGCCATCGCACGGCACCTGGACGACTTCGGCGTGGGCTTCATCGAGGGCGGCTGGCCCGGCGCCAACCCGCGGGACACCGAGTTCTTCGCCCGCGCCCGCCAGGAGATCGACTTCAAGCACGCGCAGCTCGTCGCCTTCGGCGCGACCCGCCGCGCGGGCGCCAAGGCCTCCGAGGACCCGCAGGTCAAGGCCCTCCTGGACTCCGGCGCCGACGTGATCACCCTGGTCGCCAAGTCGCACGACCGGCACGTCGAGCTGGCGCTGCGCACGACCCTCGACGAGAACCTGGAGATGGTCCGCGACACGGTCTCCTTCCTGAAGGAGCAGGGCCGCCGGGTCTTCGTCGACTGCGAGCACTTCTTCGACGGCTACCGCGCCAACCCCGAGTACGCGAAGGCCGTCGTACGGGCCGCCTCCGAGGCCGGCGCCTCCGTCGTCATCCTCTGCGACACCAACGGCGGCATGCTCCCGGCGCAGATCCAGGCCGTGGTGTCCACCGTCCTCGCCGACACCGGCGCCCGCCTCGGCATCCACACCCAGGACGACACCGGCTGCGCGGTCGCCAACACCCTCGCCGCCGTGGACGCGGGCGCGACCCACGTCCAGTGCACGGCGAACGGCTACGGCGAGCGCGTCGGCAACGCCAACCTCTTCCCGGTCGTCGCCGCCCTGGAGCTCAAGTACGGCAAGAAGGTCCTCCCCGACGGCAAGTTGCGCGAGATGACCCGCATCTCCCACGCCATCGCCGAGGTCGTCAACCTCACCCCCTCCACCCACCAGCCCTACGTCGGCGTCTCGGCCTTCGCCCACAAGGCCGGCCTGCACGCCTCGGCGATCAAGGTCGACCCGGACCTCTACCAGCACATCGACCCCGAGCAGGTCGGCAACACCATGCGGATGCTGGTCTCCGACATGGCGGGCCGCGCCTCGATCGAGCTCAAGGGCAAGGAACTCGGCATCGACCTCGGCGGCGACCGCGAGCTGGTCGGCCGGGTCGTCGAACGAGTCAAGGAGCGCGAGCTCAAGGGCTACACGTACGAGGCGGCGGACGCCTCCTTCGAACTCCTCCTGCGCACCGAGGTCCAGGGCCGGCCCCTCACGTACTTCTCCGTCGAGTCCTGGCGGGCGATCGTCGAGGACCGCCCCGACGGCAGCCACGCCAACGAGGCCACCGTCAAGCTCTTCGCCAAGGGCGAGCGCATCGTCGCCACGGCGGAGGGCAACGGGCCGGTCAACGCCCTCGACCGCGCCCTGCGCGTGGCCCTGGAGAGGATCTACCCCCAGCTCGCCAAGCTCGACCTCGTGGACTACAAGGTCCGCATCCTCGAAGGCGTCCACGGCACCCAGTCCACCACCCGCGTCCTGATCTCCACCTCGGACGGCACCGGCGAGTGGTCGACGGTGGGCGTCGCGGAGAACGTGATCGCCGCGTCCTGGCAGGCCCTGGAGGACGCGTACACCTACGGTCTGCTGCGCGCGGGCGTCGAGCCGGCGGAGTAACCCTTCAGCAGGAGCCCCGGCGAGTTCTCGGACTCGCCGGGGCCGGTCCGAACGCCGGGATCCGCCACGCGTCCACCAGGTCGAAGAAGCGCGGCGGTGCCGCGGCCCGCCTGAGGCGCAATGGCCGACGGGGTGTCTTGACGGATCTGCGTGCTCTCAGTTCACTCACGCCGTGAGGTAAGTCCTGTGTGACCCCTGAGAGCCGAGGGAAGGTCCATGCGAAGAACCGCCCTGCTCGTCTCCGCCGCCCTGCTCACCTCCCTGCTGCCCGTGGCCGTCGCCCGCGCCGCCGACGACCCGCCCCCGGTGCCCGTCGACCGCTTCGAGGGCGAGGTCCCCTTCGCGAGCCCGCCCGCGAACGGCATCTTCACCTGGGGCAGCGACACCGACGACCCGCCAACTCTCCAGCTGAACGCCCGAGTTGACGCCCCTGAGGGCGACAAGGTCCTCTCCGGCACCTACGACATCAGCGGCTACGGCGGCTTCACGCACGACTTCGCCGCCGCCGAACCCGCCCACGACTGGTCCGCCCGCAAGGGCATCCGCTTCTGGTGGGAGGGACAGGACAACGGCAAGAAGGTCGCCTTCGAGCTCAAGGACGGCGGCGCCAACGGCGAGGCGTCCGAGCTGTGGACGACCTCCTTCACCGACGACTTCACCGGCTGGAAGCAGATCGAGATCCCCTTCTCGGACTTCGCCTACCGGACCGACTACCAGCCCGTCGGCGGCATCGACCACATCCTCGGACTGACCGAGATGTGGGGCTACGCCGTCACCCTCCCCGCCGGCGCACCGGGCCGATTCGCCCTGGACGGCGTCGAGTTGTACGGCAGGGCCGACCAGTCGCTGCGCGCCTCGGTGCTCACCGACGCCGCGGTGTACCCCGTGCGCGAGGGCGGCACGGCCCACGTGAAGGTCACCGTCGCCACCACCGGCTCGACCCCGATCGACGAACCCGTGACGGTCGCCTACGAGACCACGGGCGGCACGGCCTCGGACACCGACTACACCGCCCGCAAGGGCGAGTTCACCTTCCCCGCGGGCACCCCCTCCGGCACCACACGGACCATCCAGGTGCCCACCCTCAAGGACAGGGCGGCCTCCGAGACCGCCGAGACCATCCCGCTCAGGCTCACCGTGACCGGCGCCAAGGCCCCCGCCGAGACCCCGCAGGTCGTCATCGACGCGCACGGGCTGCCGTATCTCGACAGCAGGCTCCCCGTGAAGAAGCGCGTCGCCGACCTGCTCTCCCGCATGTCCCTCGCGGAGAAGGCCGGCCAGATGACCCAGGCCGAGCGCGGAGCCGTCGGGACCGGCGCCGACATCACCGCCGAGGACCTCGGCTCGCTGCTCTCCGGCGGCGGCTCGACCCCCACGCCCAACACCGCCGCGGCCTGGGCGCAGATGATCGACTCCTTCCAGCTCCGCACGCGGGCCACCAGGTTCCAGATCCCCCTCGTCTACGGCGTCGACGCCGTCCACGGGCACAACAACCTGGTCGGCGCCACGGTCATGCCGCACAACATCGGCATCGGGGCGACCCGCGACCCCGGGCTCGCCCGGCGGACGGGCGCCGTGACCGCCGCCGAGGTCCGGGCCACCGGCATCCCCTGGGACTTCGCGCCCTGTCTCTGCGTCACCCGGGACGAGCGCTGGGGCCGTTCCTACGAGTCCTTCGGTGAGGACCCGGCCCTCGTCGAGTCCATGGAGACCGTCATCCAGGGCCTCCAAGGCGCCCGCGACGGAAGGGACTTGAAGGACGGCGACAAGGTCCTCGCCACCGCCAAGCACTTCGTCGGCGACGGCGGCACCGCGTACGGCTCCTCCACCACCGGCACCTACACCATCGACCAGGGCGTCACCACGGTCACCCGGCAGCAGCTCGACGCCGTCCACCTGGCGCCGTACAAGACCGCCGTGGACCGTGGCGTCGGCACGGTCATGCCGTCGTACTCCTCGCTCGACATCGTCGGCGACGGCCTCGGGCCGGTGAAGATGCACGCCCGCGCCGACATGATCAACGGGGTCCTGAAGAACAGGCTCGGCTTCGACGGCTTCGTCATCAGCGACTGGAACGGCATCGACCAGATCCCCGGGGACTACGCCTCCGACGTCCGGACCTCCGTCAACGCGGGCGTCGACATGGTCATGGCCCCCTACGCCTACAAGGACTTCCACACCGCCCTCATGGCGGAGGTGCGGGCCGGGCGCGTCAGCGAGCGGCGGATCGACGACGCCGTGTCCCGCATCCTCACGCAGAAGTTCAGGCTGGGGCTCTTCGAGAAGCCGTACGCCGACACGAGCGGCGCCTCGAGGATCGGCTCCGCCGGGCACCGGGCCGTGGCCCGCGAGGCGGCCGCCGAGTCGCAGGTGCTGCTGAAGAACAGCGGCGGGCTGCTGCCGCTCAGGACGTCGCAGAAGGTGTACGTCGCCGGGTCCGACGCCGACGACATCGGCAACCAGAGCGGCGGCTGGACCGTCACCTGGCAGGGCTCCTCCGGAGACATCACCCCCGGCACGACGATCCTGGAGGCGATGCGCGCGAACTCCCCGACCCTGACGTACTCCAAGGACGCGTCCGCCCCGACCGGCGGCTACGACGTCGGCGTGGTCGTCGTCGGCGAGACCCCGTACGCCGAGGGCGTCGGAGACGTCGGCAACGGCCACGACCTGGAGCTGTCCGCCGCCGACCGGGCAGCCGTCGACAAGGTGTGCGCGGCCATGAAGTGCGCGGTGCTGATCGTCTCCGGGCGGCCGCAGCTCATCGGCGACCGGCTAGGCGGGATCGACGCCCTGGTCGCCTCCTGGCTGCCGGGCACCGAGGGCGACGGCGTGGCCGACGTCCTCTACGGCAGGCGGCCCTTCACCGGCAGGCTCCCCGTCACCTGGCCGAAGTCCCAGGCACAGCTCCCGATCAACGTCGGCGACCCGGCGTACGACCCGCAGTTCCCGTACGGCTGGGGCCTGACCACCCTCACCAAGGTCCCGGACGGCGGGGCGGCCACGCTGAAGGCACTCGGGATCGCGGCCGCGGCGGCGGAGCGGGCCGGTGCAGACGACACGGGCCGCGCGCTCGTCGACAAGGCCCGCCTGATCGTCCAGCGGAAGGCGGACGGGCACATGACGGCCGTCGTCGCCGCGCCCTTCGCCGACGCCGACCACCTCCTGCTGACCGGCCGCTACGGAGAGGCGGTGCGGAAACTGACGCAGGCGTACCGGGCCGCCTGAGGGCGGTCGGAGAGGTCCCTTTCGGAGGGCTTCGGGTAGCGTCGGAGTATGAAGGCCACCGCGCAGGCCGTAGTACGGACCCGAAGCCTTCCGGGGCTGCTGTTCGCCCTGGTGCTCGCGGCCCTGGCCGCCCTGGCGGCGGCCGCCCCGCCCGCCGCCGCCACGACGACGCGGGCCACGGCCGTCACGAGCGTCTCGGAGATCGGCCAGGCCCTCCGCAAGAATCCGGTCTATGTCGATCCGGCCGCCGCGGCCCAGCTGTCCGCCAAGGACGCGGACGCCCTGGCGGACCGGATCGCCAGGGCGGACAAGCCGCTGTTCGTCGCGGTGCTGCCCGCCGACTACCCGAAGCAGGACCTGTTCACCAAGCTGCGCACCGCGACCGGCATCTCCGGCGTCTACGCGGTCCGGCTCGGCGACGCCTTCGACGCCCGAGCCGACTCCTCGGTGCTGCCGAAAACGGCCGTACGGAACCTGGTGACGACCGTCCAGGGCGAGGACACCCGCGCCCAGCTGACCGACTTCACCGCCGCCGCGCTCACCAACATGGGCGGCTCGGCCCCCTCGACCTGGCATTCCGCGGACGACGCGGGCGGCGTCTCCTCCACGGCGCTGATCACGGTCGGCGCGGTGCTCGTGGCCGGCGGCGCGGG
Organism: Streptomyces sp. NPDC001668; assembly: GCF_042893155.1. NCBI lineage: Bacteria > Bacillati > Actinomycetota > Actinomycetes > Kitasatosporales > Streptomycetaceae > Streptomyces > Streptomyces sp. NPDC001668. The sequence continues at coordinate 132,354 of NZ_JBIAUQ010000003.1, read as the reverse complement.
CGCGTACACGCTGGTGCGGCGCAACCGGCGCCGGCACGCGGAGGAGCAGCGGGCCGCGCTGGAGAAGCTGCGGGTGGTCGTGGACGAGGACATCACGGCGTTCGGCGAGGAACTGGACCGGCTGGACTTCCACCCCGCCGAGGCGGGCGCCGACGACGCGATGCGCGCGGACTACGAGCGGGCGCTGGACGCCTACGAGCAGGCGAAGTCCCTCATGGCGGCGGCCACCAGGCCCGAGGACGTGCGGGCGGTCACCCAGGCCGTGGAGGACGGGCGCTTCTCGCTGGCCCAGCTCGCGGCCCGCCGCGAACACCGGCCGCTGCCCGAGCGCCGGGTCCCCTGCTTCTTCGACCCCCGCCACGGCCCGTCCGTCAGCGACGCCACCTGGACGCCGCCGGGCGGTGCCCCGCGCGAGGTCCCGGTCTGCGCCGCGGACGCCACCCGCCTGGCCGACGGCCGCGACCCGGTGATGCGTGAGGTCGACACCGACCAGGGCCGCCGCCCCTACTGGGACGCGGGCCCGGCCTACGGCCCCTGGGCCGGCGGCTACTTCGGCGGCGGCCTCCTGCCCGGACTCCTGGTCGGCACGGTCCTCGGCAGCATGATGGCCACCCCCGCCTACGCGGCCGACTACGGCTCCGGTTACGGCGACTTCGGCGGCGGAGGCTACGAGGGCGGCGACCTGTCCGGGTCGGACTTCGACTCGGGGGACTTCGGTGACTTCGGGGGCGGCGGGGACTTCGGAGGGGGCGGCGACTTCGGCGGCGGGGGAGGGGACTTCGGGGGCGGCGGGTTCTGAGCGGAGGTCCGCCGGCTTCAGCCGGGTGTCTCGGCGTCGGCGACCCGCTCCATCAACTCCGCGGCCAGCTCCAGCACCCCGCGCTCGGTCGGGTTCAAGGACGACAGCGCCTTTGCCAGCCAGGCGTCCCGCTCGGCCATGTCCCGCTCCAGGGCCAGCCGCCCCGACTCCGTGAGGGACAGCACGGACCGACGCCGGTCCACGGTCCCGGCCTCGCGCGCCAGCAGCCCCTCCGCCTCCAGGTCGGCGAAGGCCCGGGTGAGTGACTGCGGCCGCTGCCGCAGCGCCGCCGCGACCTCACCGGGGGTGGCGGGCCCGTGCCGGTGCAGATGCCCGAGCACTTCCAGCGGCCCGGGGGGAAGGCTGCCGTCACCGCGCTCCTGCCGAAGCCGCCGGTTCAGTCGGACGACGCCCAGGCGGATGCGGGCGGTGGAGGAGAGGGGGTCCATGGGAAAATCGTACGCGGACTCTTACTACCTGGGACCGCTAGACGCCGTATTCTCGCTCGAGTGACGGTGACACTCATACGCAACGCGTACGAAGCCGCTCTGACCATGACGTCCGTGCTGCTGTGCTGGGCCCTCGCCCTCTGCCTGGAGGCGTTCGCCGGACTGCACACCGACATCCTCGTCCTGGCGGTCGCCCTGACCCTCACCCTGGCAAGAACCCAGCGCACCGCCGACACCCGCCGCCGGCTCATCGCGCTCGCCCTGCTGCCCGCGACGGCGGCGGTCTCGATCCCGCTCGGCCGGCTCATCGCCGCCCACTACGTCGTCGGCGCGGCGGTCTTCACGGCCGCGATCTCGGCCCCCGTCTGGATCCGCCGCTACGGCACCACCGCCACGAAGGCGGGCACCCTGATGACCCTCCCGCTGGTCGCCCTCCTGGTCGTCCCCGGGCCGGCGCTGCCGCCCGAGGCGCAGGGGGCGCTGGTGAGTTGGGCCTGGGCGGCACTGACCGGGGTGCTCGCGGTGTGCTGCGTGTGGTTGGTGCAGGGGCTGGGAGACCGCTACGGCCCCTGGCGCCCCGATCCCGAGCCGCCGAACCGCGCGCAGCGCCGCCCGTCCCGGCTCCGTCCGCGCCCGAGCACCCGCATGGCGTTGCAGCTGGCGGCCGCGATCGCCGCTGCCTTCGTCGCCGGCCGGGTCCTGTTCGACGACCACTGGCCCTGGGCGGTCCTGACGGCGTACGTCGCCGCGAGCGGCAACCGCGGCCGCACGGAGGTCGTACGCAAGGGCGTCGAGCGCCTCGCGGGGGCCTGCGCGGGCACTGTGCTGGCGGCCGGTGTCGCCGCGGCCGGGATCACCGGCCCGGTCTCGGTGGCCCTGATGTTCACGGTCCTGGCGATCGCCCTGTGGCTGCGCCCCTTCAGCTACGCCTACTGGGCGGCCGGCATGACCACCGCCCTCTCCCTCCTCCTCGGCTGGTTCGGCCAGGACGCGACGAGCCTGCTGCCCGTCCGTCTCGCGGCGATCGCGGTCGGCGCGGCGCTGACGGTGGCATCGGCGTGGTGGCTGCTGCCGGTCCCGGAACGGCGGTCGGCGACGCCTGGCAACGTACGGCCTGATGAAGCGGGCCGGGCACGGGAGCCCCGGCAGGCCCCGGGTGCCCTGAGGTCCGGCGCGGCTCAGGACGGCTGACGGACGAGGGCGTACCGCTCCCCGGCGGCATGCCACCACCCCGGGGGTGCGGGCCCGTCGACCACGGAGGACGGCTGGTCCGGGTGCAACCCGAGCCGCCACAACGCCTCCGCTGCCACCTCCACCGTGAACCAGCCCCGCCACCGCCCGTCCTCCCCGGGCCCGCAGGCGAGGCCGAACCGCACCTCGCGCTCGGCGGCGAAGGGCATCCAGTCGATCCCGCGGTCCCGCAGCCAAGCCCGCACGGCGGCCAGGGGGCTCGGGCGGCCGGGGAGGTTCTCGTACGACGCGACGGTGATCCAGCCGGGAGCGTTGGTTCAGGCGTTCTTGACCGCGGAGATGTCGAAGGTCAGCTTGATCTTGTCGGAGATCAGGACGCCGCCGGTCTCCAGGGCCGCGTTCCAGGTCAGGCCCCACTCGGAGCGCTTGATCTCGGCCTTGCCCTCGAAGCCCACCCGCTCGTTGCCGAAGGGGTCCTTGGCGGCGCCGTTGAACTCGAGGTCGATGGTGAGCGGCTTGGTGGTGCCGAGGATGGTCAGGTCGCCGGTGATCCGGTAGTCCTCGCCGCCGAGCGCCTCCGCCTCGGTGGAGCGGAAGGTCATCGTCGGGAACTCGTCGATCTTGAAGAAGTCCGCGCTCTTGAGGTGCCCGTCACGGTCCTCGGAACCGGTGTCGATGCTGTCCATCTTGACGTCGATCGAGGCCGTCGACGCGGACGGGTCGCCGCCGTCCAGGTGCAGCGAGCCGCTGAAGTCGTTGAACTTGCCCTTGACGTTGGTGACCATCGCGTGCCGGACGGTGAAGCCGATGGTGGAGTGGGCGGTGTCGATCGTGTAGTCGCCGGTCAGTGCGGTCAGGTCGGTGTTCGCCATGGCAGAGCTCCCTGAAGTGAGGATGTTGAACGTTGAACCACTCAACGCGAACGACCGTAGACCTATTCCGTACAGGTTTCAACGTCATCCGCGAAGTGTTGGCGTGATCGCCCCGCGGTGGTAGATGCCCGGTATGAACCCGCAGCGCAGCGTTCACGTACGGCCCACCCGCAGAGCCGTCTTACTCGCGGCGGCGCTCCTCGCGGCCGCCGCCCCGCCCGCCCGCGCCGCCGCCGCGGCAGCGGAGGCCGACCCCTACGACACCCTCCGCCGGCGCTGGCTCGACATCGCCCTCGGCACCGGTTACGACCCGGCCGTGGAGCCGTACGTCTCCCGCCTCGCCGAGACCGGCGAACTCGCCCGCGGTTTCCGCGCCACCATGGCCCCGGCCCCGACCTCCCTCTGGCCCGGTCACCCCTACGACCCCCCGACCGGCATCACCCAGAGCTACAGCCGCCTGTGGACCATGGCCCAGGCCTATGTCCAGCAGGGCACCGGCTCGACCGGCGACGAGACCCTCCTCGCGGACGCCCTCCGCGGCCTCGACCACCTCTCCGCCACCGTCTACAACCCCTCCACCACCCGCTACGGCAACTGGTGGGAATGGCAGATCGGCAGCCCCCGCCTCCTCATGGACATCACGGCCGCCCTCCACGACCACCTCACGGACGCCCAGAAGGCCGCGGCCTGTGCCGCCGTCGACCACTTCATCCCCGACACGATGCTCACCGACTACTCCGGCACCTCCACCGGCGCCAACCGCGTCGACCTGTGCCGCTCCGTCGCCCTGCGCGGCATCCTCGGCAGGGCCCCCGACCGCATCGCCCTGGCCCGGGACGCCCTCTCGCCGGTCTTCCCGTACGTCACGAAGGGCGACGGCCTCTACGCCGACGGCTCCTTCGTCCAGCACACCTGGGTCGCCTACTCCGGCACCTACGGCCAGGTCATGCTCGACGGCCTCGGCCGCCTCTTCGTCCTCCTCGCCGGTTCCGCGTGGGAGGTGAGCGACCCGCACCGGCAGACCGTCCTCGACAGCGTCGAGCACGCCTACGCCCCGCTCATCCACGACGGGTTGGTCATGGACAGCGTCAACGGCCGTGCGATCAGCCGGGGTTACCTGAAGAGCGACGACCGCCACGTCATGCGCGGCGACCACTTCCACGGCCAGGGGATCATCGCCGCCATCGCCCTGCTCGCGGGCGGCGCGAGCCAGGAGGAACGGTCACGCTGGCACGGTCTGGTGAAGGGCTGGATCGAACGGGACACCGTCGCACCGATCCTGACGGCACGCCAGTTCGACGTGGCCGATCTCGCCCGGCTGCACGCGGTGGCCGCCTCATCCGTGCCGGCCGCCCCCGAGCCCGTCGGGCACCGGCTCTTCGCCGCCATGGACAGAGCCGTCCACCGCCGCCCCGGATTCGTCGCGAACATCGCCATGGCGAGCGACCGGATCGCCGCCTACGAATGCGGCAACGGCGAGAACCCGCGCGGCTGGCACACCGGCGCCGGCATGCTCTCCTGGTGGGTCGACGGCGGCGGTGATCAGTACACCGACTGGTACTGGCCCACCGTCGACTGGTACCGCCTCCCCGGCACGACCGTGTCCACCAAGCGCCTGCCCGACCGGGCCGGCGGCGAGTGGGGCGAGCCCAAGCCGGACGTCCGCTGGGTCGGCGGCACGACCGACGGCGAGTACGCGGCGATCGGCCAGCACCTGAAGGGGCTGGGGTCGACGCTCCAGGCCCGCAAGTCGTGGTTCTGCGCCGCGGACGCCGTGATCTGCCTCGGCGCGGGCATCACCTGCGCCGACGGCGTCCCGGTCGAGACGGTCGTCGACAACCGCAACCTGGGGGAGGGCGGCACCCGGCCCTTCGTGCGGGGGCCGGGCTGGGCACATCTGGAGGGACACGGAGGCTGGCTCGTCCCCGAGGGGCTGCACGCCCTGCGAGAGGACCGCACCGGCGCCTGGTCCGACATCAACACCTCCAGCACGACCGAACGGCGCACCCGGCGCTGGCAGACCCTCTGGCTCGACCACGGCACCGACCCGGTGGACGCCTCCTACGCCTATGTCCTGATGCCCGGGGCCTCCCGCCACGCCGTCGCCGCCCGCGCCGCCGACCGCCACTGGCTGTCGGTCCTCGCCAACGACAGCGCGTGCCAGGCGGTCCACGTCGCCCCCCTGGGCCTGACCGCGGCGAACTTCTGGACGGCCGGCACCGCGGGTCCGCTCACCGCGTCGGCGGCGGCGAGCGTGCTGGTCCGCCGCAGCGGCCGTACCGCTACCCTCCGCGTGGCCGAGCCCACTCGTTCGGGTCAACCGCTGGAGATCGTCTGGAACCGGCCCGTCCGCTCGGTCGTACACGCCGACGACACGGTCGAGGTACGCGCCACGGGCCGTCTTCTGCACCTGCGCGTCACTCCGGGGACGGCGTGCGGCACGCACGGATGTGAGGTGGCTCTCACGCCCTGACTTTGTGAGACCCCTACAAGGGGGAGCCCCTCTGAGCAGTCGGAACGCCTGCATGCCTCCAGGGTTCTGTCAGGTGGCACCAGGAAAACGGGCCGGAGACTGTGAGGTGTCGACGGCTCGCTTTCCTCGCGGGTCTTCGTAAGGTCGTTACATGACCGTTTTGGATGAGGCGCCGAGTGAGTCGACGGGCGAGCCGGCGGACGCGCGCGGACGGGTGGCCGAGCTGCACGAGATCCGTGCCGCGGCCCTGGCCGGCCCCAGCGAGAAGGCGACCGAGGCGCAGCACGCCAAGGGCAAGCTGACCGCCCGGGAGCGCATCGAGCTGCTCCTGGACGCGGGTTCCTTCCAGGAGGTCGAGCAGCTGCGGCGGCACCGGGCGACCGGGTTCGGCCTGGAGGCCAAGAAGCCGTACACCGACGGTGTCATCACCGGCTGGGGCACGGTGGAGGGCCGGACGGTCTTCGTCTACGCCCACGACTTCCGCATCTTCGGCGGCGCGCTGGGCGAGGCCCACGCCACGAAGATCCACAAGATCATGGACATGGCCATCGCGGCCGGAGCGCCCCTGGTGTCGCTGAACGACGGCGCCGGGGCCCGCATCCAGGAAGGCGTCAGCGCCCTCGCGGGCTACGGCGGCATCTTCCAGCGCAACACCAAGGCCTCCGGCGTCATCCCGCAGATCAGCGTCATGCTCGGCCCGTGCGCGGGCGGCGCGGCCTACAGCCCCGCCCTCACCGACTTCGTCTTCATGGTCCGCGAGACCTCGCAGATGTTCATCACCGGACCGGACGTCGTCAAGGCGGTCACCGGCGAGGAGATCACCCAGAACGGCCTCGGCGGCGCGGACGTGCACGCCGAGACCTCCGGCGTCTGCCACTTCGCCTACGACGACGAGGAGACGTGCCTCGCCGAGGTGCGCTACCTGCTGTCGATGCTCCCGCAGAACAACCGGGAGAACCCGCCGCGGGTGGAGTCCACCGACGCGGCCGACCGGCGCGGCGACGTCCTGCTCGACCTGGTCCCGGCGGACGGCAACCGCCCCTACGACATGGCCAAGGTCATCGAGGAGATCGTCGACGACGGCGAGTACCTGGAGGTCCACGAGCGCTGGGCCCGCAACATCATCTGCGCGCTGGCCCGCCTGGACGGACAGGTCGTCGGCATCGTCGCGAACCAGCCCTCCACCCTCGCCGGTGTCCTGGACATCGAGGCGAGCGAGAAGGCGGCGCGTTTCGTCCAGATGTGCGACGCGTTCAACATCCCGATCGTCACTCTCCTCGACGTCCCCGGATTCCTTCCGGGTGTCGACCAGGAGCACGGCGGCATCATCCGGCACGGCGCCAAGCTGCTGTACGCCTACTGCAACGCCACCGTGCCACGGATCTCCCTGATCCTGCGCAAGGCGTACGGCGGTGCCTACATCGTCATGGACAGCCAGTCCATCGGCGCGGACCTCACCTACGCCTGGCCGACGAACGAGATCGCCGTGATGGGCGCCGAAGGTGCCGCGGGCGTCATCTTCCGACGCCAGATCGCCGAGGCCGAGGACCCCGAGGCCATGCGTGCCCGCATGGTCAAGGAGTACAAGTCCGAGCTCATGCACCCGTACTACGCGGCCGAGCGCGGCCTGGTGGACGACGTGATCGACCCGGCGGAAACCCGCGAGGTGCTGATCCGGTCCCTGGCGATGCTCCAGTCGAAGCACGCCGACCTGCCTTCCCGTAAGCACGGCAACCCTCCGCAGTAATCCGGCGGAAACCTCTCTCACGGAGACTGTGACCTATGAACACCCCTGACATCCGCGTCGAGAAGGGCCACGCCGAGCCCGAGGAAGTCGCCGCCATCACGGCGATCCTCCTGGCCCGCGCCGCCGCCCAGCCCTCCGAGACCCCGGCCCACCGAGGCCACCCCAAGGCCGGCTGGCGCCGCCTGGAGCGCGAGGGCGGCTTCAGGGCCCCGCACAGCTGGCACTGAGTCTGCACCAAAGCCTGAGGGCCCCCTCTCTTTCGAGAGGGGGCCCTCAGGCTTTTGGGGGCACGGGGAACTGCGCGAACGGCCACCGAGCACCCGCAGACGGCGTACAACCGTCCGTGGCAGCCCAGTGGCCGCAAGGACCGCCTACTACCGCAGCCGGGCCATCAACGCATGCTCGACCAAGGTGATGAGCGCAGACTTCGCATCCGCCCGGTGTCGCGCGTCCGTCGTGATGATCGGCGTGTCCGGGCCGATCTGCAGCGCCTCCCGGACCTCGTCCGGGTTGTACGGCTGCTGGCCGTCGAAGCCGTTCAGGGCGATCACAAAAGGAAGCCCCGAGTTCTCGAAGTAGTCGACCGCGGGGAAGCAGTCGGCGAGGCGCCTCGTGTCGACGAGGACGATCGCGCCGATGGCGCCGCGGACCAGGTCGTCCCACATGAACCAGAAGCGGTCCTGGCCCGGCGTACCGAAGAGGTACAGGATCAGGTCCTGGTCGAGCGTGATGCGGCCGAAGTCCATGGCGACCGTGGTGGTCGTCTTGTCCCCGGTGTGGGTGAGGTCGTCGATGCCGGCCGACGCGGACGTCATCACGGCCTCGGTGCGCAGCGGGTTGATCTCCGAGACGGCGCCGACGAACGTGGTCTTGCCCACGCCGAAGCCGCCGGCCACCACGATCTTCGCGGACGTGGTGGAGCGGGAAGGCCCTCCGCTAGAGCTTGCGAAGTCCACTGAGCACCCTTTCGAGCAGTGTCACGTCTGGCTGGCCGCCGGCGCTCTCGTCGCCGCCGGGCTGATGGATGGCGACCAGGCCCGCCTCCGCCAAGTCGGCGACGAGGATCCTGGCCACGCCGAGGGGAATGGTCAGCAACGCCGAGATCTCGGCTACCGACTTGATCTCTCGGCAGAGATTGCAGATCCGCTGATGCTCGGGCAACTGGCCCTGCATCTGGTGCGGCTGTGCGGTGGTGTGCACCAGCGCCTCGATGGCGAGCTGGTAGCGCGGGCGAGTCCGGCCGCCGGTCATGGCGTACGGACGCACCAGGGGGTTGTTGGACGCCCCGGCGGGCGCCGGCTCAGAACGTCGCTGCGGCTGCACGGGCTGGATGCGCGGGGCCGGCGGCTGGTCGTACGGCGAAGGACCGGGGCCCTGGGGCGCGTACGGCTGCTGGTGCCGCTGGCTCTGGGTGGAGGGGAAGTTGTAGCGGTTCGGGTTCTGGGAACCGTCGTTCTGGCCCTGGCCAGGACCGTACGACCAGTTGCCAGATGAACCACCTGGGGGTGTTGCCACTTTCTCTCCTCCTCCGACTGTGCCGGGCACCCATCACGCTGTGTGGAGCCGCGTCCCGAAACCTTACGGCCCCGGGACGCCAAACCGCACCGTCTGTCTGTCAGTTGAGCAGGCTGCCCTGGAGCTCGGCACGCAGATCGGGCGTCAGGACCGTACCGGCACGGTCCACCAGAAGAGCCATCTCGTACCCGATGAGACCGATGTCCGCCTCCGGATGTGCGAGCACCGCGAGGGACGAACCGTCGGACACGGACATGATGAAGAGGAATCCCCGCTCCATCTCCACAACCGTCTGGTTCACCGCGCCGCCCTCGAAGATGCGCGAGGCACCCGCGGTCAGCGAGGTCAGACCGGAGGCGACGGCCGCAAGCTGGTCGGCTCGGTCGCGGGGAAAGCCTTCGGACATCGCCAGAAGGAGTCCGTCGGCGGAGACCACCACGGTGTGGGACACCCCCGGGGTGTTGTCCACGAAGTTGGTGATCAACCAGTTCAGGTTCTGCGCCGCCTGGCTCATCGGGCTCACACTAACGCTCCTGGTTGTAGGTGCTGTCAGAACCGAAGCCCTGACCGTTCGTTTCACTGCCTGCGTTGCGGCCCCGCTGTACACCGCGACGCAGGTTGCTGAGCCTGCCCCGGACGTCCTCGGGAGCGCGGGAGACCGATGGGCCTCCCTGGGGGGTGGCTTCGGCGGCTCCCTCGACCAGGTTGGCCTTGGGTACCCGCCGCGGCAGGCCGGAGGAGGTGACCCCGCCCGCCTTGGGCTTCCGGAGCTGGGAGGCCTGCTGCCACCGCGCGTCGTTGGCCGAGCGCCAGCTGTCGCCGCCGCCGTTGCTCTCCGGCGCCGAGGCCGGCGGCTCCTGGTTCGCGTGCCGCGTGCCGTTCGAGCCGTTCGCGCTGCTCCCGGGGGAGCCACGGCGGGGGAGCCCGGCGTCGGTCAGCTCATGACCCACGGTGGCGGGGGCCGGCCCCGGACGTTCGAAGCCTACGCGCTCACGCTCACTCACGTCAGCGGCCTGCGCAGATTCCGCTTCCGGAGCGTACTGGTCCGGGTAACCGCCCCCGTAACCGTCCGACTGCGGCCAGTCATCCTGGTAGCGGCGCTCCTCGAAGCCCGAGAAGGTCTCCGGGGCAGCCGCGTGCACCGCCGCGGGCTCCTCCTGGGCCGGCTCCGCATAGGAGGGCTCCGGGTAACCGCCGCCCGACGAGAAGGTGTCGTTCTGCGGCAGACCGCCGTTCTGCCCGAAGTACGGCTCCTCGTACGACGGCCGCTTGGGCTCCTCGTACGGCGTCTGCCGCTGCTCCTCGTACGGCGCCTGCTGCGCCTCCTCGTACGACGTCTGCTGGTCGTAGGAGGCGGGCTGCTGCTCCGGATAGCCGTTGTGGCCGCTGCCGTAGCCGTTCTGCGGGGCGTTCTGGGGAGCGTCGAAGGCGTCGGTGTACGACGGGTCCGGGCCCGTCAGGGCGGCGGGCTGGTCGTTGCTCTGGGACTCCAGAGCCGCGCGGCGCTCCTCACGCATCAGGGAGCGGCCGACCGGGTCCAGCTCGCGTATGTCGTCCGGGACCTCGGAGTAGCGGCTGTCGTCGAAGCCGAGCTCCGCGGCCGTACGCATCGGCAGACCGCCGTTGAAGTCCTCGCCCTGGTACTGCTGCTGCTCCGGCATGATCTGCGAGACGGTGAACTCGTCGGAGGCCGGCTGGTGCTCGCCGCCACCACCGTGGGTGATCGCGTCGGGCAGCATGACCAGCGAGGTCGTGCCGGCCTGCTCGCCCGAGGGGCGCAGCTGGACGCGGATGCCGTGCCGGTCGGACAGCCGGCCGACCACGAACAGGCCCATGCGCTGGGAGATCGCGGCGTCCACGGTCGGCGGGTTGGCCAGCTTGTGGTTGATGTCCGCGAAGTCCTCGGCGGTCAGGCCGATGCCCTTGTCGTGGATCTCGATCATGATGCGGCCGTCGGGCAGCCGGGTCGCGGTGACGCGGACCTTGGTCTGCGGCGAGGAGAACGTGGTGGCGTTCTCCAGGAGCTCGGCCAGCAGGTGCACGAGGTCGGTGACCGCGCGGCCGTGGATCTCGGCCTCCGGGACGCCGGACAGCTCGATGCGCTCGTACTGCTCCACCTCGGAGGAGGCGGCACGCAGGACGTCGACCAGGGGGACCGGCTGGTCCCAGCGGCGGCCGGGCTCCTCGCCGGCGAGGACCAGGAGGTTCTCGCCGTTGCGGCGCATACGGGTCGCCAGGTGGTCCAGGCGGAAGAGGTTCTCCAGCTGGTCCGGGTCGGCCTCGTTGTTCTCCAGGTCGGTGATCAGGGTCAGCTGGCCCTCGATCAGCGACTGGTTGCGCCGGGACAGGTTGGTGAAGATCGCGTTGATGTTGCCCCGCAGCAGAGCCTGCTCGGAGGCGAGTCGTACGGCCTCGCGGTGCACCTGGTCGAAGGCGCGGGCGACCTCGCCGATCTCGTCCTTGGTGTTGATGGGGATCGGCTGGACCCGGGTGTCCACGCGCCCGGGGTCGGTGCGCGAGAGCTGGTCGACGAGCATCGGCAGGCGCTGCTCGGCTATGCCGAAGGCGGCGTTGCGCAGCTGGCGCATCGAGCGGGACATCTGCCGGGCGACGGCGCCGGCCAGGATGAACGCGAGGAGCAGGGCGACCACGACGGCGGCACCCACGATGAACGCGTCCCGCTTGGCCTCGTCGGCGATGCTCGCGGCCTCGTTCACCGCGGTGTCGGCCAGGTCGGTCTCGATCTGGCGGTAGGCGTTGTACTTGAGGGTGTTGACCGCCCACCAGTTCTCGGCGGTGATGCCGTCCTTGCCCAGCGCCTCACGGGCGCTGTCGTCCATCGACGGCAGGGTGGCGATGGCGGAGACCATCTGGGTGGGTTCCGACGGCGGCGGGACGTAGTTCGGGTTCTTGGCGGCGGCCTCCTTGGCCAGCGCCGCGCCCTCCGTCTGGATCTGCTTCTTCGCGGTGTCGAGCTTCGCCGCGTCGGCCTCGGTGCCGCCGCCGATGTACTCCTCGACGGCGATGCCCTCCAGGTACGCGTACGAGGACAGGGCGACCTTCTGGCTGGCGAAGCTGCTCAGCCCCGGGCCCGGCTTGATCAGCAGGTGCATGCCGATGGAGCGCTGCAGCGACAGGGCCGCCTTGGTGAGCTCGATGGCGTAGACGGTACGGCCGTAGCTGGTGATGTTGCCGGTGCCGAGGCCGAGCTCGTTGGCGAACTCCGTCAGCGGGTGCGCGACCTGGGTGTAGCCCTCTTCGGTCTTCACACCGGTGAACTTGGGGGAGGTGTAGGCGCCCGCGCGCAGCGTCTGGAGCCCGCCCTCGCCGTCCCTGAACAGCTGGAGGCGGCGCTCGAGGCCCGCCTTCTGCGGCATGTTCTGGGCGGCCTCGTTGAAGTCGTCCGCGGCCTGGTCGGTCTTCTTGCGGGCGGCGACGACCGTCGCGTTGTCCTGGCCCTGGCCGCTCAGCAGGGGAGCGGCGGTGCTGTCGCGCTCGTTGTAGAGGGCGTCGGCGTAGCTGAGGGCGGCCCGCACCAGACGCGCCGTGTTCTCCGCGTCCTCTGCCTCACGCCAGGTGTCGATCGAGCTCTTGACCTGGAAGCCGCCCATGACGAGGCCGACGATCACGGGTATGAGCAGGATCGCGTTCAGCCGGGTGGGCACCCGCCAGTTGCGCGGGGAGAACCGGCCGCCGCCGGACGGTGGCGCGGCCTTCGGTTCGGGACCGGACACAGGGGCGGGCGCCGCTCCGCGCGGCGGCGGGGTGAAGTTGCCCCGGGCCGACGGCTCGGGACCGTTCTTGCTTCGCCTCACTCGACCAACAACCTCTCGGAGGGGTCGGCACCTACGTTGTGCCGCAGTCTCTCAGAGCCCAGTACGCCATCGACTAGTGAGTACGTCTTTGACTATTGGGCAGTTCAGGCATTCCAGCACGACGGCCTGCGCACCACCAAACATTGGTACGCGGGGATTCCGCGTGATGTAAGCCCCAGATAAAACGGTCATAAAGAACGAGCCCCGTCAAAAGACGGGGCTGTTGTGAGCGCAGCGAGACCGGCTGGCAACCACGCGTGGCCGTACCACCCGATTCCTCTGCCGAAACGTTATGAACACCGGGGCCGACCGTGTCCAAGGCCACAGCCGGCTCCGGGACATCTACGACAACTGCCGTATGACGCTTTTGATTTGGGAGCTGGTCGACACGTCCCTGGGGCGTTACCGCAGACGTGCCATGAGGGCGTGCTCGACGAGGGTGATCAGCGCAGACTTCGCATCCGACCGGTGCCGGGCGTCCGTCGTGATGATCGGTGCGTCCGGCCCGATCTGCAGGGCCTCGCGCACCTCCTCCGGTGCGTACGGCTGGTGCCCGTCGAAGCCGTTGAGGGCCACGACGAACGGAAGACCGCTGTTCTCGAAGTAGTCGACCGCGGGGAAGCAGTCGGCGAGACGCCGGGTGTCCACCAGCACCACCGCGCCGATGGCGCCGCGGACCAGGTCGTCCCACATGAACCAGAAGCGGTCCTGACCGGGCGTACCGAAGAGGTACAGGATCAGGTCCTGGTCGAGCGTGATGCGGCCGAAGTCCATGGCGACCGTGGTGGTCGTCTTGTCCCCGGTGTGGGTGAGGTCGTCGATGCCGGCCGACGCGGACGTCATCACGGCCTCGGTGCGCAGCGGGTTGATCTCGGAGACCGCGCCGACGAACGTGGTCTTGCCCACGCCGAAGCCGCCGGCCACCACGATCTTCGCGGACGTGGTGGCCCGCCCCGCGTCAGAGCTTGCGAAGTCCACTGAGCACCCTTTCGAGCAGCGTCACATCGGGAGCGCCGCCGTTGTTCTCGTCGCCGCCCGGCTGGTGGATGGCCACCAGGCCGGCCTCGGCGAGGTCCGCGACGAGGATCCTGGCCACACCGAGCGGCATGGCGAGCAGTGCCGAGACCTCGGCGACCGACTTCACCTCACGGCACAGGTGGCAGATGCGCTGGTGCTCGGGGAGCAGTCCCATGAGCGCCGCCGGGTCGGCCGTGGTGCTGATCAGGGCCTCGATGGCGAGCTGGTAGCGCGGCCGGGTCCGGCCGCCGGTCATCGCGTACGGACGTACCAGCGGCTGGTCGCCCTCATCCTCGTACGGCTCCGCGTACGGATCATGAGAGGCGGTGGGCGGGGTCATGAATCCTCCGGGCGGGACAGCAAGTCGGTCTGGCTAGCCGTCTGGTGAGGCCGGTGGGGGGATTGTGGCGGCCGGACGGTGATTTGGTGAGACGGGTGGAACCGGGTCGGTCAGTGGAGCAGACTGCCTTGCAGCTCGGCTCGCAGATCAGGCGTGAGCACTGCGCCCGCGCGGTCGACGAGCAGTGCCATCTCGTAGCCGACGAGGCCGATGTCGCATTCCGGGTGCGCCAGGACCGCGAGCGAGGAACCGTCGGAGACGGACATGAGGAAGAGGAACCCCCGCTCCATCTCCACCACGGTCTGGGCCACGCTGCCGCCCTCGAAGATCCGTGAGGCGCCCGCCGTCAGCGAGGTGAGTCCGGAGGCGACGGCCGCCAGCTGGTCGGCACGGTCGCGCGGGAAACCCTCGGACATCGCCAGCAGGAGACCGTCGGCGGACACGACGACGGTGTGGGACACCCCAGGGGTGTTGTCCACGAAGTTGGTGATCAACCAGTTGAGGTTCTGTGCCGCCTGGCTCATCGGGCTCAACTAACGCTCCTGCTGGTGAGTGGGGTTCGGGAAGCTGCCCGTCTGGCCGTTGTTGCCGCCGACCTGACGACCTTGCGCGATACCCCGACGGAGATTGGTCAGCCGGCCGCGCACGTCGTCAGGCGCACGCGAGACAGCAGGACCGCTTTGGTGCTGTTGCTGCTGAGCCGTACCCGGGACGAGGTTCGCCCTGGGCACCCGGCGCGGCAGACCGGAGGTGGTGACACCGCCCGCGGCCGGCTGACGGACACGCTCCGCCTGCCGGACGAGGTCGTCATTGGGTGAACTGCGCCAGGCCGCGGAGGCCGCGGGCCGTTGTGGGGCGGCGGCAGAACTCTGGGGGGCCGCCGGAGCCTGCTGGCGCGGGGCCTGCGCAGGGGAGGCGCCGTTGCCGTTGGCCGGCTGCCCCTGCTGCTGGCTGCCGTGGAACCAGTTGGTCTCCAGCGTGTCGTACAGCGGCGTACGGCCGTCACCGGGACCCGCCGGCGGCAGCGCCTCCGGCTCCTGGCGGGCCGGCCGCTGCTGCGGCCGCGGGGGCACGGGCGGCCGCGGGGCGCCGAAGTCGGCGCCATTGGCCTGGGGGCGCTCGAACTGGCCCGTGTTCGCGGGGTCCTGACGGCCCGGCAGGGAGTGCTGCCCGGTGGAGCCGCCGTCGTAGCCCGGCATCGCGAACTGGCCGGTCGAGCCGTTGTCGTACCCCTGCGGAGTCGCGAACTGCCCGGTCTGCGAGCCGCTGTTCTGCCCGGCCGGAGTGCCGAAGACGTCCGGGCGGACGTACCCGCCCGTGTTCTGCGGGTCGGCCGCGCCGGGCCGCGGCAACTCGCCGGTGTCCTGGGCGCCCGGGCGCGGGAACTGCCCCGTGTGCTGCGGACCGTTCGCACCCGGCCTCGGGAACTGGCCGGTGTTCTGCGGGGCGTCGAAGTCCGGGCGGGGGAACTCGGAGGTGCTCGCCGGACCCTGGTGGTTCTCGATCCGCGGCATGCGGGACGTGGCGGCCGGGTCCTGCTCGTCATGGCCGCGCGGGACGTCGAGCGAGGCGCGCGGCACCGGCGGCTGGGCGTTCTCGTCGCTCCAGCTCGGGGTGCGGGGCTGCTGGTCGCCGCCCGGCAGCTCGGCCCGCGGACCACCGCGGCCCGGCAGCTGCGGCCGACGGCGCCGGCCCTGCGGCTCGGGAGCCTGTCCTGCGTTCGGGGCCTGCGACTGCGGGGGCACCGAACCCCGGCCGCCGAAGGCGTCCTGGCCGCCACCGAAGGCGTCCTGACCGCTGAAGGCGTCCTGGCCCGGACCGCCCGTGCCCGCGGCCTGGAGGCCCTGCGGGGCACCCGGGGCCTGGCCGCCGAACCCGGCGCCCGCACCGGCCGGTGCGGGCCGGCCCTGCGGAGGCATACCGGGACCCTGCGGTCCCCGCTGCCCGCCCGGAGCACCGGGACGGCCGCCCTGGCCACTGCCGGGCAGCGCGGCCCGCGGTCCCTGACCCGCGTTGAGCCGTCCGCCCGAGGGGGCACCGGCGCCGAGAGCGCCGCCGCCCGCACCACCGGGCGCACCGCCGAGGGCACCGCCGCCCTGGCCGTTGCCGCCGCCACGGCGGGCCGCGGCCACACCGGCGGCGGTCTGCGCCCCGGCGGGGGCGCCGGGGACGCCCTGACCGGGCTTGGGCTGGGGCTTCTTGCCGCCCTGGGCGACATCGACCGGCAGCATGACCAGCGCGGTCGTACCACCGGAGTCGGACGGGCGCAGCTGGATGCGGATGCCGTGGCGCTGCGACAGGCGGCCGACCACGAACAGACCCATGCGGCGGGAGACGGAGACGTCCACGGTGGGCGGCGAGGCGAGCCGCTCGTTGATCGCGGCGAGGTCCTCGGGGGAGAGGCCGATGCCGGTGTCGTGGATCTCGATCAGCACGCGGCCGTCGGGCAGCGCGTGACCGGTGACCTTGACCTTGGTCTGCGGAGAGGAGAACGAGGTGGCGTTCTCCAGCAGCTCGGCCAGCAGGTGCACGAGGTCGTTGACCACGCGGCCGGCCACTTCGGTGGTCGGCACGGAGGCCAGCTCGATGCGCTCGTACTGCTCCACCTCGGACGCGGCGGCACGCAGCACGTCGACCAGCGGGACCGGGCGGGTCCAGCGGCGGCCGGGCTCCTCACCCGCGAGGACGAGGAGGTTCTCACCGTTACGGCGCATGCGGGTCGCGAGGTGGTCGAGCTTGAACAGCGAGGACAGCTGGTCCGGGTCGGCCTCGCGGGACTCCAGTTCGGAGATGAGCGAGAGCTGGCGCTGGATGAGGCCCTGGGAGCGGCGCGAGAGGTTGGTGAACATCGCGTTGACGTTGCCCCGCAGCAGGGCCTGCTCGGCGGCGAGGCGGACGGCCTCGCGGTGCACGTCGTCGAAGGCCGCGGCCACCCGGCCGATCTCGTCCCGGGAGTGCACACCGACCGACTCCACGGACGTGTCGACGTCCTGCGGGTCGGACTCGGACAGCTGCTTGACCAGCTCGGGCAGGCGGTCCTGGGCGACCTTGGTGGCCGTCTCCTGGAGGCGGCGCAGCGAGCGGATCATGGACCGGGCGACGACGAAGGCGCCGACCAGGGAGACACCCAGCACGATCAGGATCAGGGCACCGGCGATGATCGCGTCGCGCTCGGTGGCGCTGCGCAGCTCGCGGGCCTTCTGCTCCATGTCCTCGAGCAGCGTGTGCTCGATGCGCCCCATCTCCTGGATCTTGGTCGAACTGTCGTCGACCCAGTCCTTGTAGGAGCGCCTGTCCAGGTCGGCGAGGCCCTCCGGGCGGCCGAAGGCACGGCTGGCGTACTGGTCGGCGGCCTCGATGGTGGAGTTGCCGTCCTCGACCGGCTTGAGGAGTTCCTCGGCGCCGTCGTCGCCGTAGATGCTCCGGAAGCTGCTGAGTTCGGACTCCTCGCTGTCGAGGGCGCCCTGGGCGTACAGCCGGTCGTTCTCGGTGAGGTTGCCGAGGGTCGTGGTGTTGGGCGGCAGGGCCGCCGCGAGAACCGCGCGCTGGATGGACGCGTACTCCTTGGCGGAGGAGAACGCCGCCAGCGCACGCGTGCGCTGGATCATGTCCGGGTTGCTGGTGGCCTCGGCCATGTCCTGGGAGAGGTCCAGCAGGTGGGTGATCAGACGGTGGTAGGACTCCACCGTCTGGGTGGCGTTGCCCTTGGTGTCGTAGGCGTCGCTGCGGATCTTGCTGAGCGTGTCCAGGTCGCGGACCAGGCCGACGAGGCTGTCGCGGACGCCCTGGAGGTTGCCGTCCTTGCTGGAGGTGTCGATGTCCTCGGCGGCGGCGATGAAGTTGGTCGCGGCCCGGTCCGTCTTGTCCCGGTAGCCCTTGACCGTGATGTTGCTCGCCGTGGAGTTGTGCGCCAGCGGGCCGGCCGACTGGTCGCGCTCCTCCTGGAGCGCTGCCGCCAGCTCGGTGGCCTGCTTGGTCATCTCCGTCAGCAGCTTCATGTTGTCGAGCTGCTGGATGTCGTCCATGGAGTCGTTGATGCGCAGCGCGCCCAGCGAGGTGGCCGCCACCACGGGGAGCGCGAGCAGCGACACCAGGCGCGTGGAGATGCGCCAGTTGCGCAGGGCCATGCGCGATCCCGGGCCGTTCGGGCCCTTCGGGGGCTTCACCGTCGGCGTGGCCGGGGCCGCCGGGCCCGAGGACGCCGACGTGCCGAGGCGCCCGGGGCCGCTGTCCGCGGACGAGCCCGGGTTCTGGGCGTGCTGGGCCGAGGAACCGCCGACATGGGGGCCGGTCCCGCCGTGCTGCTCCGGCTCTGCCGAAGCGCTGCCATCCCTCTTGAAACGTCCCTGCACTAGCGTCGCAACCTCTGGACCAGGCGCTCCTCCGCAGGACGGCGGAGCACGGTGTCGGCGTTGTGGGGAGCGCCCTGAATACGCACCCCGGGTGGTCGTAGGTGACCGGCGCTGCTCCCCCTTCTCACCGCCGCTCGGCGCTTCTCTGCGCCCCCTGTGCGCCGGTTCGATCCCGCGGCGGTCCGTGGAATTCCAGCACAGTGCAGGATCTCCAACAAGGTCCGTGGGTCAGACCGTGACCTACGTGACACCACGTGAGGGTCGTGTCACCGGGTGTGGGAAGCGTTCTCGTCGATATCGGACATAGGTCCGCGAGTCCCCCCACGGAGGGGGGTGTCCCAGTCGCCATGATCAGGAGCGGAATGATGGCTTCAGGGAGTCAATGTCCGTTTCGTTGGGGTGAGTTGCGGCTGGGATTTGTCCGGTTTGCCCACAGGTCAGTGAGCAAACTCACATGCCGATCATGAGTGCTTCGCGACTTCCGAAGGGAATGGCATGTTTAGCCTGACGCTTTACAAGAAGGTCGCATCTGCCCAACCCACCACATCCGAGGTCGAGTACAACCGTGAAGACGACGATGATGTTCCGCAACATTGCCAACCCGCGGCGCACGACGCTGGCGCACCTCGAGGACGCCGACGCACTGCGGATCCCGGAGCAGCCGGAGCACCCGCTCGACCTCCCCGCCCAGACCGCCAACCCCCGGCGCACGGTCCTGATGGAGATCCCGGCCTCCGCCGCCAAGTAACCGTAGCGCGCCCGGATCACCGCCCTGCGGGCAGGTGACCCGGGCGTATTGCGCGAGGCGCCGACCCCTCCCCGCGTTAGCCTGGAGCCTCAGACTCCAGCCGGCCGAGTAGAGGGGCGCCCAGATCCCGTGCGCATCGCCAGATTCTCCATCGACGGGAACGTCGCCTTCGGCGCGGTCGAGGGCGACAGGCCGGACGAGCTCGTCCTCGACATCATCAAGGGCATCCCGTTCGCGGACTTCGAGCTCTCCGGTACGAAGGTCCCGGTCAACAAGGTGCGTCTGCTGCCGCCGGTGCTCCCCAACAAGGTCGTGGCGTACGGCCGCAACTACGCCGACCACGCGAAGGAACTGGGCAACGACGTCCCGGACGTCCCGTTCGCCTTCTTCAAGCCCTCCACCTCGGTGATCGGCCCCGGCGACGAGATCCAGTACCCCTCCTTCTCCGCGGACGTCCACCACGAGGCCGAACTGGCCGTCGTCATCGGCCGGATGTGCCGCGAGGTCCCGCGCGAGCGCGTCAAGGACGTGATCTTCGGCTACACCTGCGCGAACGACATCACCGCGCGGGACGTCCAGAAGCGCGAGAAGCAGTGGGCGCGGGCCAAGGGCTTCGACACCTCCTGCCCGCTCGGCCCCTGGGTGGAGACGGACCTGGACCTGGAGACGGCCTCCGACCTGACGATCCAGCTCACCGTCAACGGCGAACAACGCCAGCTCGGCCGCACCAGCGAGATGATCCACGGCATCGAGGATCTGATCGTCAACATCTCCGAGGCCATGACGCTGCTCCCCGGCGACGTGATCCTCACGGGCACCCCGGCAGGCGTCGGGCCGCTCACCGTCGGCGACGAGGTCGCCGTCACCATCGAAGGCATCGGCACTCTCACCAACAAGGTTGTCAAGCGTGGCTAGCGCACCCGTCCGCGTACGTTTCTGCCCCTCGCCCACCGGTAACCCCCACGTGGGCCTGGTCCGCACCGCCCTGTTCAACTGGGCGTTCGCCCGGCACCACCAGGGCACCCTCGTCTTCCGCATCGAGGACACCGACGCGGCCCGCGACTCCGAGGAGTCCTACGAGCAGCTGCTGGACTCGATGCGCTGGCTGGGCTTCGACTGGGACGAGGGCCCCGAGATCGGCGGCCCGCACGCGCCGTACCGCCAGTCGCAGCGCATGGACCTCTACAAGGACGTCGCCGCGAAGCTGCTGGACGCCGGTCACGCGTACCACTGCTACTGCTCCCAGGAGGAGCTGGACACCCGCCGCGAGGCCGCCCGCGCGGCCGGCAGGCCGTCCGGATACGACGGCCACTGCCGCGACCTCAGCGCCGCGCAGGTCGAGGAGTACCAGGCCCAGGGCCGTACGCCGATCGTCCGCTTCCGCATGCCCGACGAGACGATCACCTTCACGGACCTGGTCCGCGGCGAGCTGACCTTCACCCCGGAGAACGTCCCGGACTACGGGATCGTACGGGCGAACGGCGCGCCCCTCTACACGCTCGTGAACCCGGTCGACGACGCGCTGATGGAGATCACGCACGTCCTGCGCGGCGAGGACCTGCTGTCCTCCACCCCGCGCCAGATCGCCCTGTACAAGGCGCTGATCGAGCTGGGCGTCGCCAAGTACGTGCCGGCCTTCGGCCACCTGCCGTACGTGATGGGCGAGGGCAACAAGAAGCTCTCCAAGCGCGACCCGCAGGCCTCGCTCAACCTCTACCGGGAGCGCGGCTTCCTCCCCGAGGGCCTGCTCAACTACCTGTCGCTGCTCGGCTGGTCGCTCTCCGCGGACAAGGACATCTTCAGCACCGACGAGCTGATCGCGGCCTTCGACATCGCGGACGTGAACCCCAACCCGGCCCGCTTCGACCTGAAGAAGTGCGAGGCGATCAACGCCGACCACATCCGCCTCCTGGACACGAAGGACTTCACGGAGCGCTGCGCCCCGTGGCTCAGGGCCCCCTTCGCCCCCTGGGCACCGGAGGACTTCGACGAGTCGAAGTGGCAGGCGATCGCCCCGCACGCCCAGACCCGCCTCAAGGTCCTGTCGGAGATCACGGACAACGTCGACTTCCTCTTCCTCCCCGAGCCCGTCTTCGACGAGCCGAGCTGGACCAAGGCCATGAAGGAGGGCTCCGACGCCCTGCTCCGCACGGCCCGCGAGAAGCTGGAGTCGGCGGACTGGACCTCGCCGGAGTCCCTCAAGGAGGCCGTCCTGGCCGCCGGCGAGACCCACGGCCTCAAGCTCGGCAAGGCCCAGGCCCCGGTCCGGGTCGCCGTCACCGGCCGCACGGTCGGCCTGCCGCTCTTCGAGTCCCTGGAGATCCTGGGCAAGGAGACGACGCTGGCCCGCATCGACGCGGCGCTGGCGAAGCTGGCCGCGTAGGGCACGCACGCGTGAGGGGCGGCAACCGGGGGTCTCCGGGGGCCGCCCCTCACGCGTGACTGTCAGTGGTGCGCACTACTGTTCCGGCTCACCCGCACAAGATCCGGAAAGGCGCCGACATGCCCATGTCCCCCCGCGACTACACCTGGCTGTTCACCCCGGGCAGCACCTTCGCCTACGAGTCCGGGACCACCGGCGTGATCCACGTGGCAGGGGGAGGGGAGCTCGACCTGCCCACGGGCCGGGTCGTCGCCTGCGATCCGTTCGTCTACCTCGGCTCGGGGGACGTCGAGCCGTTCACGGTCTCCGTGCCCCCCGGCCGCTACCGCGTGGAGGCGGCCGTCGCGACCATCGGCCGGCCCGACGAGCCCCCGGCCGACAAGCCCCACCTGAGGGTGGCCGCCCTGCGCCTGGTCATCCGCGACGAGCCCACCACCGCCTGGGAGTTGGCCCTGTGCCCCGGCCAGGACCCGGCGGAGCTCAAGGACGACGAGTTCTTCGGCTACGGCGTGGACGCCGGCACCGGCTGCTTCTACGACGCCGCGGCCGAGGAGGCCTTCCCGGAGGCGCAGGAGGACGAGGGCCCGCTGTGGGACGCCTTCGAGAACAGCGACTGGTCCGGTGGCCCGCACCTGGTCACCTCCCCCTCCACCGGCCACACCCTCGTCGCCGCCACCTCCGGCTGGGGAGACGGTTTCTACCCCACCTGGATCGGACGTTCCGCGTCCGGCGAGGTCACCTGCTTCCTCACGGACTTCTTCGTGGCGTCCGACCCGTCCTGAGGGGCGGCAAGCGCCGGACGCGGGCCCGGACACCGGGTTACCGTCGGATCATGAGTATTCGGGCCGTGGTCTGGGACGTCGACGACACCCTCTTCGACTACACGGGGGCCGACCGCGTCGGAATGGGGCTGCATCTGGCGGCCGAGGGGCTGCTGGCGGGGTACGAGAGCGTCGAGCAGGCCATCGCGCGGTGGCGGGCGGTCACCGACGCCCAGTGGGCGCGGTTCTCGGCGGGCGAGGTCGACTTCCAGGGGCAGCGCCGGGACCGGGTGCGGGTGTTCCTGGGCCAGGAGCTGACCGACGCGGAGGCCGACGCCTGGTTCCAGCGCTACATCGCGCACTACGAGACCGCCTGGGCCCTCTTCCCGGACGTCCTGCCCGCCCTGGACGCCCTCGCGGCCAGTCACCGGCACGCGGTGCTGTCCAACTCCAGCATCCACGTCCAGGACCACAAACTGCGCGTCCTCGGCGTCCACGACCGCTTCGAGGTCATCCTGTGCGCAGCCGAACTGGGCGTCTCCAAGCCCGAGGCCGGCGCCTTCCTCGCGGCCTGCGACGCCCTGGAGCTCGCCCCGCACCAGGTGGCGTACGTCGGCGACCACCCGGAGATCGACGGACGGGGCGCCGCCGAGGCCGGACTGCTGTCGGTGTGGATCCACCGCGAGGGCGGTGTGCACGCCCATGTCCCCACGCCCGCCGGAGCGGACCGGATCGCCTCGCTCGCCGAACTCCCCGCGATCCTCGGCGCGGATACCCGTTTTGGAGCCCCGTCCACCTTCGGGTAATGTTCTTCCTGCGCCGCCGGGGAGCGGGCCGAAAGGCCGGAAACCGGAGGAGCGAACTAGAACAAAATCCCCTTCGGGGCTTGCGTTCCAGTGGCCTATGGTGTAATTGGCAGCACGACTGATTCTGGTTCAGTTAGTCTTGGTTCGAGTCCAGGTAGGCCAGCTCGCAGAGCTCATCTGCAGGCGGAGATCAACTCCGCGAAGCCCCCGTTGTGTAGCGGCCTAGCACGCTGCCCTCTCAAGGCAGTAGCGCCGGTTCGAATCCGGTCGGGGGTACAGATCCTTCCCGGAGGGTCAGTCCGGGTCGCACCCGCTGACTCTCACGCAGGATCGCTAGGGCCCCCGTTGTGTAGCGGCCTAGCACGCCGCCCTCTCAAGGCGGTAGCGCCGGTTCGAATCCGGTCGGGGGTACGCACTGGTCTAAACCACATTGGTCTATGGTGTAATTGGCAGCACGACTGATTCTGGTTCAGTTAGTCTTGGTTCGAGTCCAGGTAGACCAGCTCGGACCTGCGGCCGTGTAGTAGTACACGCTTGCAGGTTCTAGGCCCCCGTTGTGTAGCGGCCTAGCACGCCGCCCTCTCAAGGCGGTAGCGCCGGTTCGAATCCGGTCGGGGGTACCACACGAAGGCTCTTCGCTCAGGCGGAGGGCCTTCGCTGCGTTCCGGGTTCATTCCCCACCCTATCTGCGGGTCGACTCCTCCTCCTGGGCCAGCCGGTGCAGCGCCTGGAGCAGCGGTTCCGCGTGCACCACGCCCAGCACCGCGATCTCGGCCTTCTCGGCCTCCGACCCGTGCGACTCCATGAACGCCATGTCCAGCTCGGCCACTTGGCGCATCAACCGCGCGTAGGGCACGAGGATGTCGGGACTCCAGTCGTAGCCGAGCCGGCGCAGCGCGGCCGCCGCCACCGCCAGGGAGCGGAACGAGGGGGAGACGCCCGTCAGCGCCTGCGCGTTGGACCACCCCAGTGTCCCAAGCAGCTCCTCCATCGCGGTCCTCGCGTCCCGCACGAACTCGTCGTCCGCGTCCGGCTCCGGCACCTGCGGCAGCGCCCAGACCGCGGCGCCCAGCCGCATCGCGCCGGGCAGCGACTCGTCGTCGACGTGTCCAAGGACCTCCCTGACCGTGGCCACCGGCACCTTGCCGACCTGGATCATCGCCCGCACCAGCCGCAGCCGGCGGCAACAGCCCTGACATCCGCCGTCGGATAGTGCCGCTCGCCGTGGTCGTCCTCCTGATCGGGATGCGCATCAACCACATGTGCTGCTGACGGCCTCGCCGCGGACGTACGCGCACTCGCCGGAGACGTTCCACCACAGGCCCTGGTCGATCATCAACCGCAAGGAGAAGGCGGGGAAGGTACGGCAGCACGTGGGGCTGTGGCACGAGGCGTACGTGGTGCCCGAGGCGTCGCACGAGTCGATCTACGTCGACATGCCGGCGTTCGGGTTGGCGGCGGCGCATGGACAGGTGCCGGTGGAGCGCAGGGGGCGTTCAGCGAGGGAACGGTTCGCTCACAGGTCCGGGACTGTGGCTCCCCAGGGGCGCGGGGCTGTGTCGATATGCGGCTCCGCCGCGTGGGCACGACCGGCCACGACGGCGGGTCGGACGGCGGGCTGCCGGTGGTGGCGGATTCTGCGCCGTGGGGCTTCGGGTGCCGAGCGGGCGCGGGCCGTAGGTGGCTGATCGCGCAGTTCCCCGCGCCCCTGGGTGGGACATCTGGACGTCGGTTCAAGACCTGCCGCGGCGTTGAGGCCGGTCTCGCCCCGACAGTCAGCCCGTTCTGCGCAGCGCCTCAGAGAGGCGAGCCGCGGCGTCGATGACCGCCTGTGCGTGCATACGGCCCGGGTGGCGGGTCAGGCGCTCGATGGGGCCGGAGACCGAGACGGCGGCCACCACACGGTTGGAGGGGCCGCGGACCGGCGCGGAGACGGACGCGACGCCCGGCTCGCGCTCACCGATGGACTGGGCCCAGCCGCGACGCCGTACGCCCGACAGGGCCGTCGCCGTGAAGCGGGCGCCCTGCAGGCCCCGGTGCAGGCGCTCCGGCTCCTCCCAGGCCATCAGGATCTGGGCCGAGGAGCCCGCCTTCATGGTGAGCGTCGAGCCGACCGGGACCGTGTCCCTGAGACCCGACAGGCGCTCGGCCGCGGCGACGCAGATGCGCATGTCGCCCTGGCGGCGGTAGAGCTGCGCGCTCTCGCCGGTGATGTCCCGCAGATGCGTGAGCACCGGGCCGGCCGTCGCGAGGAGGCGGTCCTCGCCGGCGGCCGCGGCCAGCTCGGCGAGGCGCGGGCCCAGAATGAAACGGCCCTGCATGTCGCGTGCCACCATGCGGTGGTGTTCCAGAGCCACGGCCAGCCGGTGGGCCGTGGGTCGTGCCAGTCCGGTCGCCGCGACCAAGCCCGCGAGGGTGGCCGGACCGGACTCCAGGGCGCTCAGGACAAGGGCTGCCTTGTCCAGGACGCCGACGCCGCTACTGTTGTCCATGAAACGATACTCACGTCTCACTCTGTGAAACGCAAGTTCCTTTTTTCGTGAGACGCGCAACCCTTGTAGGCACAGCGGCCCGCAGACCAACGGGCCCGGCGGCGGGTGCCCGGGAACAGGGGCCATGGGCGTCGCCTCCACAAGAGCTTCTAGTTGGGTCGGCGCGGCTCTGGCCGACCGGAGGGAAAGCGATGGGTAGGACACTCGCGGAGAAGGTCTGGGACGACCATGTCGTCCGGCGCGCCGAGGGCGAGCCCGACCTCCTCTACATCGATCTGCACCTGCTGCACGAGGTGACCAGCCCGCAGGCCTTCGACGGTCTGCGCAAGAGCGGTCGCCAGGTCCGCCGGCTCGACCTGACCATCGCCACCGAGGACCACAACACCCCGACCCTCGACATCGACAAGCCGATCGCCGACCCGGTCTCCCGCGTCCAGCTGGAGACGCTGCGCAAGAACGCCGCCGACTTCGGGGTGCGCCTGCACCCGCTGGGCGACGTCGAGCAGGGTGTCGTGCACGTGGTCGGCCCGCAGCTGGGTCTGACCCAGCCCGGTATGACGGTCGTCTGCGGCGACTCCCACACCTCCACGCACGGCGCCTTCGGCGGCCTGGCGTTCGGAATCGGCACCTCTCAGGTCGAGCACGTGCTGGCCACCCAGACGCTGCCGCTGGTCCGCCCGAAGACCATGGCGATCACCGTCAACGGCGAACTGCCCGACGGCGTCACCGCCAAGGACCTGATCCTGGCGATCATCGCCCGGATCGGCACCGGCGGCGGCCAGGGCTATGTCCTGGAGTACCGCGGCTCCGCCATCGAGAAGCTCTCGATGGAAGCCCGCATGACCATCTGCAACATGTCGATCGAGGCCGGTGCCCGCGCGGGCATGATCGCCCCCGACCAGACCACGTTCGACTACCTCGAGGGCCGCCCGCACGCGCCGAAGGGCGAGGACTGGGACGCGGCCGTCGCGTACTGGAAGACCCTGAAGACGGACGAGGACGCCGAGTTCGACGCCGAGGTCGTCATCGAGGCCGCCGAACTGTCGCCGTTCGTCACCTGGGGCACCAACCCGGGCCAGGGCGCGCCGCTTTCGGCGAACGTCCCCGATCCCGCTTCGTACGAAGACGCATCGGAGCGCCACGCCGCCGAAAAGGCCCTGGAATACATGGGGTTGGAGGCCGGCCAGCCGCTGCGCTCCATCAAGGTGGACACCGTCTTCGTAGGTTCGTGCACCAACGGCCGCATCGAGGACCTGCGCGCGGCCGCCGAGCTCGTCAAGGGCCGCAAAGTCGCCGACGGCGTACGGATGCTGGTCGTCCCCGGCTCCGCGCGGGTGGGCCTGCAGGCCGTCTCCGAGGGCCTGGACGTCGTCTTCAAGGAGGCCGGCGCCGAATGGCGGCACGCGGGCTGCTCGATGTGTCTGGGCATGAACCCGGACCAGCTGGCTCCCGGTGAGCGCTCCGCGTCCACCTCCAACCGCAACTTCGAGGGCCGGCAGGGCAAGGGCGGTCGTACGCACCTGGTGTCACCGCAGGTCGCGGCCGCCACCGCGGTCCTCGGCCACCTGGCTTCGCCCGCCGACCTGTCCGACGCCCCTGTCGCCGCTGGAGTCTGAGAGTCATGGAAGCATTCACCACGCACACCGGCCGGGCCGTCCCGCTGCGCCGCTCCAACGTCGACACCGACCAGATCATCCCTGCTCACTGGCTCAAGAAGGTGACCCGGGACGGTTTCGAGGACGGACTGTTCGAGGCCTGGCGCAAGGACGAGAAATTCATCCTCAACCAGCCCGAGCGCAAGGGCGCCACGGTCCTGGTCGCCGGCCCCGACTTCGGCACCGGCTCCTCCCGTGAGCACGCGGTGTGGGCACTGCAGAACTACGGCTTCAAGGCCGTGATCTCCTCCCGCTTCGCCGACATCTTCCGCGGCAACTCGCTCAAGAACGGCCTGCTCACGGTCGTTCTGGACCAGAAGATCGTGGACGCGCTCCAGGAGCTCACGGAGAAGGACCCCGAGGCCGAGATCACGGTCGACCTCGAGGCCCGCGAGGTGCGCGCCGAGGGCATCACCGCGAGCTTCGAGCTCGACGAGAACGCCCGCTGGCGGCTCCTGAACGGCCTGGACGACATCTCGATCACCCTCCAGAACGAGGCGGACATCGCCGCGTACGAGGCCAAGCGGCCGTCGTACAAGCCGCGGACGCTGCAGGCGTGATCGCGCCCCTCCACCGGAGCAACTGAACAGGTCGAGATTCGGCCACCCAACACCCCCGCCGTACCCCCGATCAGCCCGATCGGGGGTACGGCTGTGTCTGCCCCGGGACGGCCGCGCACCGCGCGACACGCCCGCTCAACTTCCCACGTTACGACGGGTGTTGTCTGGGTACGCGTCCCTTGTAGCCGTGGCTTCCGTATGTGCCCGGAAGGCCGTTTGAGGCGGCAGTTGCACCCCTAGCAGGCGACAACTCGCCCCAGATGGCACAATCTGTGCATGGAACACGACGGCCAACTCGAGCTCTATGCGGCAGTCGCGGACCAACTCAAGGAAGCGCACGCAAGAGTGCGCGCACTGCAAGTCCCGGAGGGCGCACGGATGGCGCTGACCCGGAAGCTGCTGGTCATTACGGCCGCGGCCAAGCACGACGTCGTCGAAGCGACAAGGCGTCTGGAGGGGTTCATGGCCGACCTCGACGCGGGGCGAATCCCGGAAGAGGAACGCTGAACAAGTCCAGAGCAGTCGAGTTCGTTGCGGCACAAGGGTGATAAGCCCGTTTCGTGTTTGATTTGCGGTATATATCTGCCTAACGTGCGAAAAGGCTTGAACAGTTTCGTTCGGGCAATGTCTCCGAAGGGGAAGACGTGAACAAGGCGCAGCTCGTAGAAGCGATTGCCGACAAGCTGGGCGGCCGCCAGCAGGCCGCCGACGCGGTCGACGCGGTCCTGGACGCCATCGTCCGCGCGACGGTCGCGGGCGACCGTGTCTCGGTCACCGGCTTCGGTTCGTTCGAGAAGGTCGACCGGCCGGCCCGTTACGCCCGCAACCCCCAGACGGGCGAGCGGGTTCGGGTCAAGAAGACCTCCGTTCCGCGCTTCCGCGCGGGCCAGGGCTTCAAGGACCTGGTGAGCGGCACGAAGAAGCTCCCGAAGAACGACGTCGCGGTCAAGAAGGCGCCCAAGGGCAGCCTGACCGGCGGATCTTCGGCCACGGTCAAGAAGGCGGCCGCGAAGAAGGCCACCGCCAAGACCGCCGCGGCCAAGAAGACCACCGCGCAGAAGACGACGGCCAGGAAGACCACGGCCACCGCCAAGAAGACCACGGCCAAGAAGGCCCCCGCCAAGAAGGCGACCGGTACCGCCGCCAAGAGCACCGCGGCGAACAAGACCACCGCCAAGAAGACGACGGCCAAGAGCGCCCCGGCGAAGAAGGCGACCGCCAAGAAGGCGCCCGCCAAGAAGTCCGCGGCCCGCACCACCACCGCCAAGAAGGCCACGGCCCGCAAGAGGTAAGGGCACAGGGGCACTCACGCGCCGGGCCGGACTCCGTGTCGGAGTCCGGCCCGCGGCGTGTGCGAGGGGGTTCAGAACGTCTGGAGGGTCACCAGGGTGACCTTGTCCCCGGCCATCTCGATGCGCACGCGCTGGCCCGGACGCAGCAGCCTCAGACCGCCCGCGTCGAACGCCGGAGCGTCGAAGGGCACGGGGGTGCCGTCGTCGAGAAGCACCTGCCCGCTGCGGCTTTCGGGGTCGTACGTGTACGCGGTCGCCTGCATGGCCGCAGCCTACTGCCCGGGGATCAGCAACCGCGCCGCGGCGGCGGCCGTCCGGGGACCCACCCCGAGCGCCAGCGCGGCCCGCAGGTCCTCGCCGGTGTCCACGTCCTGCCGTACGGAATGCACGCCGGTGAGGGGGAGTTCCCACGCTCCCGTGGCGCGGTGCCGCGCGCGCGAATCCGGGCCGAATGCGGGGTGCAATTCCGCGCCTTCCCGGGCCGTCAGCACAGTGGTGCCGATTGCCCCCGCGTCCGCGAGAAAAGCGCGCGGGAATTCCGCGGCGGCGTCCAGGACCCGGGCCAATTCCAGGGGCCGCAGCGCCGGAAGGTCGGCGTTCAGGGCCGCGACGGCGCTTTCGGGGCGCGTCGACCGTACGACGGCCGCCCCGTGCGCCAGGGCCGCGTTCAGGCCCCCTCGGGGCTCGTCGCGGATGATGCGGGCGCCCAGGGCCGCCAGTTCGCGGCCGGCCAGGGCGTCGTCCGTGACGACCGCCACATCACCGACCGCCGGGCTGGCCAGCGCCGCCGCCACGGTGTCCTGGGCGAACGCGAGGGCCAGCCCCGGGCGGACCCCGTCGCCGGCGGTGTCCGAGAGCCTGCTCTTGGCCCGCGCCAGGGGTTTGAGCGGGATGACCAACGTCCACTGCACGAGCGTTCCGTCCTTGTCTTGTCGCGGCCATTGTCACTCAGTCGTCACGCGGCCCATCTGGCGGTGTCCGTGGTGGGGCGTACGGTGTTCTCGACAGGCAGACGGCCCGGGGCGACACTTGTGCGGCCCCTCAGGCCCTAGAGGAAGGTGTCCGCGTGCCCCGCCGCAGAATCGGCTTCTGGTACCGCTTGGCAGCGGTGATCGCCAAACCGCCGCTCGTGGTTCTGATCAAGCGGGACTGGCGTGGATCGGAGCACATTCCGGCCGACGGTGGTTTTATCGCCGCGGTCAACCACAATTCGCACATCGATCCCTTCGCGTACGCGCACTTCCAGTACAACACCGGCCGCGTTCCGCGATTCCTCGCAAAGAGCAGTCTTTTCAACAAGGGATTCGTCGGCGCCATGATGCGGGGCACCGGTCAGATCCCCGTCTATCGCGAGACCACGGACGCGCTCAGCGCCTTCCGGGCCGCGATCGCCGCCGTGGAGCGCGGTGAGTGCGTCGCCTTCTACCCCGAGGGCACCATCACCCGGGACCCCGACCAGTGGCCCATGGTCGGCAAGACCGGCGCCGCGCGCGTCGCCCTGCAGACCAAGTGCCCGGTGATCCCCGTTGCGCAGTGGGGCGTCAACGAACTGCTGCCGCCGTACGCCAAGAAGCTCCACGTCCTGCCGCGCAAGACCTCGCACGTCCTCGCGGGCCCGCCCGTGGACCTGTCGCGCTTCTACGACAAGGAGATGACCCAGGACCTCCTCAAGGAGGCCACCGAGGTCATCATGGCCGCCATCACCGAGCAGCTGGAGCTGCTCCGCGGCGAAAAGGCACCCGCGACGCCGTACGACCCGCGTCGCGAGCGGATCGAGCAGCGGCGCCGGACCCAGGCCCAGAGCGGCCACGAGGGGGAGAAGAGCAAGTGAGCAAGCCCGTCAAGGCGGCCGTCTTCGGTACCGGTTCGTGGGGCACCGCCTTCGGCATGGTGCTCGCCGACGCGGGGTGCGAGGTCACCCTGTGGGCGCGCCGTCCCGAACTCGCGGAAGCGGTCAACTCCACGCGTACGAACCCGGACTACCTCCCGGGTGTCGAACTTCCGGAGAACCTGCGGGCGACGGCGGACGCCGCCGAGGCCGCCCGCGACGCCGAGTTGACCGTCCTCGCGATCCCCTCGCAGACCCTGCGCGCCAACCTCGCCGAGTGGACCCCGCTGCTCGCGCCCGACACCGTCCTCGTCTCCCTCATGAAGGGCGTCGAACTCGGCTCGGCCATGCGGATGAGCGAGGTGATCGAGGACGTGGCGAAGGTCGGCGCCGACCGCGTCGCCGTGGTCACCGGACCCAACCTCGCGCGGGAGATCGCCGCCCGGATGCCGGCCGCCGCCGTGGTCGCCTGCACCGACGAGGCCGTCGCCCGGCGCCTCCAGACCTCCTGCCACACCCCGTACTTCCGCCCGTACACCAACACCGACGTGGTGGGCTGCGAACTCGGCGGTGCCGTGAAGAACGTCATCGGCCTCGCCGTCGGCATCGCGGACGGCATGGGACTGGGTGACAACGCCAAGGGCTCGCTCATCACGCGCGGTCTCGCGGAGACGACCCGCCTCGGACTGGCCATGGGTGCCGACCCGCTGACCTTCTCCGGACTCGCCGGTCTCGGCGACCTGGTGGCGACCTGCTCCTCGCCGCTGTCGCGCAACCACACCTTCGGCACCAACCTCGGCAAGGGCATGACCCTCCAGGAGACCATCGCGGTCACCAACCAGACCGCCGAGGGCGTCAAGTCCTGTGAGTCCGTGCTGGATCTGGCCCGCAGGCACGGCGTCGACATGCCGATCACCGAGACCGTCGTCGGCATCGTGCACGAGGGCAAGCCCCCGGTGGTCGCCGTCAAGGAGCTGATGTCGCGCAGCGCGAAGCCCGAGCGACACTGAGCTACGACGTCGCTTTTTGCCTCGTTCGCCGTAGGGGTGGACGCTGTCTCGGGGCACTACCAACGGGTACTCTCAACGCGATATGAGCACCGAGAACCTCCCCCAGAGCCCTGAGCAGCCGCCCCGCAAGCCGCGCGTGGCCGTCGTGTTCGGCGGGCGCAGCTCCGAACACGGGATCTCCGTGGTCACCGCCGGCGCGGTACTGCGGGCCATCGACCGGACCAAGTACGACGTCCTGCCGATCGGCATCACCCGGGACGGCCGCTGGGCGCTCACCGCCGACGAACCGGACCGTATGGCGATCACCGAGCGCCGTACGCCCAGCGTCGAGGAGCTCGCCGAATCCAGCGAGGGCGGCGTGGTGCTCCCCGTGGACCCCGCGAACCGCGAAGTCGTCTACAGCGAGCCCGGATCGGTGCCCAAGGCGCTCGGTGAGGTCGACGTCGTCTTCCCCGTCCTGCACGGCCCCTACGGCGAGGACGGCACCCTCCAGGGCCTCCTGGAGCTCTCCGGTGTCCCGTACGTCGGCTCGGGTGTGCTCGCCTCGGCCGTCGGCCAGGACAAGGAGTACATGAAGCGGGTGTTCACCTCCTTCGGGCTCAAGGTCGGCCCGTACGTGGTGATCCGGCCGCGCGAGTGGGAGCGGGACGAGTCCGCGGCCCGCAAGAAGATCGTCGACTTCGCGGGTGAGCACGGCTGGCCGCTCTTCGTGAAGCCCGCGCGCGCGGGTTCGTCGATCGGCATCACCAAGGTCGACGACCTGTCCGGCCTGGACGAGGCCATCGCCGAGGCGCAGCGCCACGACCCGAAGATCCTCGTGGAGGCGGCGCTGCGGGGCCGTGAGATCGAGTGCGGTGTCCTGGAGTTCGAGGACGGCCCACGCGCGTCGGTTCCGGCCGAGATCCCCCCGCCGCAGGAGCACGCGTACTACGACTTCGAGGCGAAGTACATCGACTCGACCCCGGGCATCGTGCCGGCGCCGCTCACGCCCGAGGAGACGGCCGAGGTCCAGAAGCTCGCCGTCGACGCCTTCGACGCGGCCTCCTGCGAGGGCCTGGTCCGCGCGGACTTCTTCCTCACCGAGGACGCCGAGTTCGTGATCAACGAGATCAACACGCTCCCGGGCTTCACACCGATCTCGATGTACCCGCAGATGTGGGAGAAGAGCGGGATCAGCTACCCGGAGCTGGTGGACAGGCTGATCGAGGCGGCGCTGCGCAGGTCGACGGGGCTTCGGTAGCGGGCGCGGGTCGGTAGGGCTTCGGCCGCGGCTCGGCGTGGCTCGGACTGCGGTTGCTGGTCGGCGGGGCTTTCGTGACGGGCAGGTCGTGCTGCGGCCGTTGGCCGGGTGTGGCTCAGCGGTGGTCGGAAGTGGCTCGGCAGGGCTTCGAGGGCCGGTCAGCGGGGTTTCCGCCGCGGGTTGGGAGTGCGTCGGTTGCTGGTCGGCGGGCCTTCGTCGGTGGGTGGGTCGGGCTTCGGTGGTCGGTCGGGCGTTGCTCAGCGGCGGTCCGGTGCGGCTTCCGCGGGGGGCGGCAGGGCGTCGGCAGTCGGCCCGTACGGTTTGCACCGCGGGGCGGACGTGCCGGTGGCCGGTGGCTGAGACTCCGGCCGCCGGGCTTTAGGACTCCCGCTGTTGGTCGGCAGACGCCTGAGGCTGGTCGTGCGGGCTCCGGGGGCGCGGCCTGGGCCTGTCCGGCGGATGAGGCCGGCGTCGCTGGGCCGGGCACGCCCGTCTGCCGTGCTGTCGTCGGTTGCCGACGCTCCGCGCAGCCAGACGCACCCAGCCCTGCTCGCCCGCACTGAGCGGCACCGTCCCTTGCGGCCG
This sequence comes from Streptomyces sp. NPDC001668, assembly GCF_042893155.1. NCBI lineage: Bacteria > Bacillati > Actinomycetota > Actinomycetes > Kitasatosporales > Streptomycetaceae > Streptomyces > Streptomyces sp. NPDC001668. Next base: position 98,424 of record NZ_JBIAUQ010000003.1, on the reverse strand, counting down.
GCCCGATCCGCCGGACAGGACCTAGTCGGCGATCCCCTCGGGGATCGCCTTCTTCACCGCGGGCGCCAGGTCCACCAGCGGGGCCATGCCGTCCGCGGTGCGGGCCTCGGGGATCGTGACCTCGACGTATGCCTTGCGCAGCGTCGTGGTGAACCGGAACGAGCCGTCGTCCTGTTTCTCCAGGAGCCAGCCCACCCCGTTCGCCTCGACCCCGTCGGCCTCCGGATCGTTCATCTTCGCGGGCCGCTCGACACCGCACCGCAGTATGATCGCCGGGTCACCCCAGCCCGCGGTCAGCGCGGACGCGGGCTCGGGATCCCGACGGTCCTGGTCGTCGACCTTGGACGGCAGTACCCGGTCCAGCTCTCGGCACAGCTTCGTGACGCCCGCCCCCGGCGAGGGAACCGCCGCCGACGCGCTGTCGTCTGCGGAGGAGCAGCCCGCGACCGTGATCAGCAGGGCGAGCGCGGGCAGGCCGAGAGGCCGGTGACGGAAGAAGTTCACCGGCCAAGGGTAGACGGGGGCTACAGATGGACGACCGGGCAGGTCAGGGTGCGGGTGATGCCGTCCACCTGCTGGACCTTGGCGACCACCATGCGGCCGAGGTCGTCCACGGTGTCGGCCTGGGCACGGACGATCACGTCATACGGTCCTGTCACGTCCTCGGCCTGGATGACTCCAGGAATCTTGCTGATCGTCTCGGCGACGGTCGACGCCTTGCCGACCTCCGTCTGGATCAGGATGTACGCCTGTACCACGGAACCTCCAGGGCGGCCACGAGGATCATGTGGGGAAAAGGAACGCCACGGTATCGCGTCGCCCCTCGTCACGGGGAGACCCGCGGGGCGCGAACGCCCGTGCCGGGGTGCGGACACGACAGAAGTTCACGGTCCCCTCGACCGTATCGAGGACACTGATGGCGCGCGACCGGGCACGGCACGGCACAGAAGGGGCGTAAGGGCAATGAAGGGCACTGTTGGTGAGCTCGGCGAGTTCGGGCTCATCAGGGAGCTCACCTCCCGTCTCACCACCACCCCGGCGGTCCGGGTGGGCCCCGGCGACGACGCCGCGGTGGTCGCCGCGCCCGACCGCAGGGTCGTGGCGAGCACCGACATCCTGCTGGAGGGCCGGCACTTCCGCCGCGACTGGTCCACGGCCTACGACGTCGGGCGCAAGGCGGCCGCCCAGAACCTCGCGGACATCGCCGCCATGGGCGCCGTGCCGACCGCCCTGCTGCTCGGCCTGGTCGTGCCCGCCGAACTCCCCGTGACCTGGCCCTCGGAGCTCATGGACGGCCTGCGCGACGAGTGCCAGGTCGCGGGCGCCTCGGTGGTCGGCGGGGACGTCGTACGAGGAGACACGATCATGGTCTCCATCACCGCCCTCGGCGATCTGCGGGGCCAGGAGCCGGTCACCCGGGCCGGCGCCCAGCCCGGCGACCTCGTGGCGGTCACCGGCTGGCTCGGCTGGTCGGCGGCCGGATACGCGGTGCTCTCCCGCGGCTTCCGCTCGCCGCGCGCGTTCGTCGAGGCGCACCGGCGCCCCGAGCCGCCGTACCACGCGGGCCCGGCCGCCGCCGCGCTCGGCGCGACCGCCATGTGCGACGTGAGCGACGGGCTGATCGCCGACCTCGGACACATCGCCGAGGCCAGCAAGGTCCGCATCGACATCCGTTCGGGCGCGATCGACATCCCCTCGCAGATGAACGACATCGGGCAGGCCGTCGGTGTCGATCCGATGCAGTGGGTGCTGAGCGGGGGCGAGGACCACGCGATCGTGGCGACGTTCTCGCCGGACGTGAAACTCCCGGCCCGCTGGAAGGTGATCGGCGAGGTCCTCAACCCCTCGGCGCTGCCCCAGGTGACGGTCGACGGGGCGCCCTGGACCAGCAAGGGCGGCTGGGACCACTTCGGCGAGGACATCGAGTCGTGAAGCCGCTGGTGCTCACGGTCGCGGGCTCCGACTCCGGCGGAGGGGCCGGAATCCAGGCCGACCTGAAGACCATGCTCGCGCTCGGCGTGCACGGCATGAGTGTGGTCACGGCGGTCACCGCGCAGAACTCCCGCGGCGTACAGGGCGCTTGGGAGCTGCCCGTGGAGGCGGTGCGGGCCCAGTACCGCAGTGTCGTGGACGACATCGGCGTCCAGGCCGTGAAGACCGGAATGCTCGCCTCGGCCGAACTCGTCGAGGCGGTGGCCGAGTTGATCGGCGCCACGGACGCCCCGGCGGTGATCGACCCGGTCGGGGTCTCCAAGCACGGCGACTCCCTGCTGGCCTCCTCCGCCCTGGACTCCGTACGGCGACGGCTGCTCCCGGTGGCCACGGTCGCCACCCCGAACCTCGACGAGGTGGCCCACCTCACCGGCGTACGGGTCGAGTCGGAGGCTCAGCTGCGCGAGGCCGCCGACGCCGTCCTGTCGTACGGACCGAAGTGGGCGCTCATCAAGGGCGGCCATCTCACCGGCGACGCCGTCGACCTGCTCACCGACGGCTTGGAGGAGCACTGGCTGCGCGCCCCCCGCCACGACAACCGCCACACCCACGGCACCGGCTGCACCCTCGCCTCCGCGATCGCCGCACAGCTCGCGAAGGGGCAGAGCGTGCCGGAGGCGGTGACGGCCGCCAAGGAGTACGTCACCGGGGCGATCGCCGCGGGGTTCGCACTCGGCGGGGGGATCGGGCCGGTGGATCACGGCTGGGCGCTCACGCGGGGCGCTCCACGAGCCTGACGTTCACGCCCGGACGTCGCGCGGAACCGGCCGGCTGGGGCACGGCAAAAAGCCGGTCCACCCTGAGGTGGACCGGCTCATTGCAGCGAACCAGCAGTGGCCGCGCGCTTAGCTGTGCGTCAGCGCGAGACCTTGCCGGCCTTGATGCACGAGGTGCAAGCGTTCACGCGCTTCGGCGTCCCGCCCACCACGGTACGGACGCGCTGGATGTTCGGGTTCCAGCGACGGGACGTACGGCGGTGCGAGTGCGAGATGTTGTTGCCGAAGCCCGGCCCCTTGCCGCAGACGTCGCAGTTGGCAGCCACGGGTCACTCCAAAGACTTCAGATGCACTTACGGTGGGATCCCGGCGGGCCGGGATCGAGATCGTAGGATCAGAGATCTGAGTGGCGCTGCCAGGGGGATTGGCCCGATCTGCATCGGGCAACCGGAGCAGCATACAACGACTGCGCCAGTAGAACGAAACTACCATGGCTGATCAGGCACTCGCTCCCGGCCCTCTTCCGGCGGACACCCGCCCGGGGTCTACGCTGCGTCCAGTCCAGCAGTCCGAGGAGGCGCAGGTGCCGAAGGTGCCGCAGACATTCTTCGATGCTCTCGCGGTGCGCACCTGGTGCGGTCTCGCGCTGCGGGCGCTGGGCCGGGCGCGCGAGGAGATCGACGCGATCAACGTCTACCCCGTCGCCGACGGGGACACCGGCACCAACCTGTACCTGACGGCGGAGTCGGCGGCCGCGGCCGTGGAGGCCGTCTTCGAGGCCCACGGCACCCGTGACTCGGGGAAACCGGCCCTCGCCGACGCCGCGCGCGCGATGGCGCACGGAGCCCTCATAGGCGCCCGCGGCAACTCGGGCACGATCCTCGCCCAGCTGCTGCGGGGCATGGCCCAGGTGCTGGCCGCCGACGGTGAGACGGTTCACACGGACGGCGAAGGGCTCCGGCTCGCCCTGCGGCACGCCGCCGACTCCGCCCGCCAGGCAGTGGCCCACCCCGTCGAGGGCACGGTCCTCACCGTCGCCTCGGCCGCCGCCGACGCGGCCGGAGCAGCGGAGGGCGACTGCGGGACGGTCGCCCGGGCCGCCTACGACGGGGCACGCGCCGCCCTCGCCGCGACCCCCGGCCAGCTGGCCGTCCTGGAGCGGGCCGGAGTGGTGGACGCCGGTGGGCGCGGGCTGGTGGCGGTGCTGGGAGCGCTGGTGGAGACGTTCACGGGGGAGGCGCCCAGGGCGGTGCCGGTGGGGAGTGGCACGGGGCACGCGCGCGTGGGCGGCGATACGGCCGTGACCCCCACCGCGGGCTCCCCCGAGGAGTGCGCCGACGCTCCGGACGCCGGCGGCCCCGCCTTCGAGGTGATCTACCTCCTGGAGGCCGACGACACCGCCGTCGCGCGGCTGCGGCAGCGGCTCGACGGGCTCGGGGACTCCCTCGTGGTGGTCGGCGGCGACGGACTGTGGAACGTCCATGTGCACGTCGACGATGCGGGCGCCGCCGTGGAGGCGGGCGTCGAGGCCGGACGGCCGTACCGGATCCGCATCACCCACTTCGGTCTCGGGGACGTGCACACCACGGGCGCCGGACGGCCGCCCCGCGAGCGCGCCCAGCGGGCCGTTGTCGCGGTCGTGCCCGGCGAGGGTCTGGCCGGTCTTTACACCGAGGCCGGCGCGACCACCGTGCTCGCCCGTCCCGGGGAGCCGCCCGCGAGCGGGGAGCTGGTGGAGGCCGTACGACGGGCCCACGCGCGCGAGGTCGTGCTGCTGCCCAACGACGCCGACCTGCGCCACACCGCGGCCGCCGCGGCCGAGCAGGCCCGCGCCGAGGGCATCCGGGTCGCGCTGATCCCGACGCGCTCCGCGGTCCAGGGCATCGCGGCGCTCGCCGTGCACGAACCGGAACGCCGGTTCGACGAGGACGTCGTCCAGATGACCTCGGCGGCCGGCGCGACCCGCTACGCCGAGGTCGCCGTCGCCGAACGCCAGTCCTGGACCATGGCCGGCATCTGCCAGGCCGGTGACGTCCTCGGGCTCATCGACGGGGACGTGGCGGTGATCGGCTCGGACGTCACCGTCACCGCCGAGACCGTCCTGGACCGCATGCTCTCGGCGGGCGGCGAGCTGGTCACCCTCGTCCTCGGCGACGAGGCCCCCGAGACCGTCGCCGACCACCTGGAGGCACACGTCAGGGAGTCGTACCTCGCCGTGGACACGGTGGTGTACCGGGGCGGACGCCAAGGGGTCGTCCTGCTCATCGGGGTCGAATAGACCCCTGGTGATCAGCTGTCCTGCCCCTCCATGACCCCGAGCAGCTGTTCCGCCTCGGCCCGCCGCGCCTGCGCCGTCCCGTCGGAGGCGTCCGCGTCGCCGTAGGCGTCGAGCACCGCACGCGCGCGTGCCGCCGCTTCCGCCGGGCGGCTCAGGTCGGCCGCCAGCCAGCCCGCCGCGAGCTCGGCACCGGTCCGGGCGTCCAGGGCGTCCTCCCCGAGCGAGGCGAACACGACGATCGCCTCCACCACTTGGGACAGCGCCTCCTCCAGCACGGCCTGGATCGAGTCGTCCTCGGCGTCCTCGGTCACGGAACGGGCCAGCAGGTCGCCGAACTGCCGGTGGGTGTGCCCGAGTTCGCCCACGAGCCGCTGCCGTGCGTCCTCGTCGGCCGCCGCGTCGCCCAGCGCGGCCTCGCACGTGCGGACCGCCTGCGCCATCAACTCCCGTGCCGCGTCCGCCCCGTCCTCGGCACGCACCGCGAGCCACGCGCGGGCGCGCAGCGAGCGGACGAGGCCGTGGACGTTGCCGAGCTCGCGCCACAGACCGCCCGCGCGCGCGTACGCCCGGTCGGCCTCGGCGGCCAGCCCCGCGGCCCCGAGGGACTCGGCGGCGAGGTGGGCGAGGGTGGCGTGGTCGTGCTGTTCGGGCCAGTGCCGGGCGATCTCGGCGGCCTGAAGGCGCCGTTCGGCCGCCTGCCGGTGCTCGCCCAGCTCGCTCAGACAGTCACCGAGCCACCACTGCGTCTGTACGACCGTCCCCTCGCCGTGCCGTTCGGCGGTCAGGTCGGGCAGCGCCGACTCCAGCACCTCCGCGGCCTCCGCCCACCGGCCGAGGCGCAGCAGGAAGCCGCCCAGCTGGTGACGGGCCAGGGCGCCCAGGGTGGGCCCCTCCCCGGCCTCGTCGGCCCAGTGAGCGGCCTCCAGGGCGTGCTCGGCGGCCTCCTCGGCGAGCCCCCGACCGCCGACGACCTCGGCGAGCTGGAGATGCAGCTGGGCCCGTCCGATCGGCTCCAGGTGCGGCCCGCCGTGCTCCAGGGCCGCCCGCAGCGCCCGTTCCGTCCCGTCCAGGTCGCCCAGGTGGTGCCTGAGCCCGGCGAGCCTGGCCTCGTACTCCACCGCGAACCACGGCACGCCGGCCTCCACGAACCCCGCCGCGGCCCGCGCGAACAGCCCGGCCGCCGCCGGAAGGTCCCCGCTCCGCGCGGCCAGCTCCGCCAGCATCGCCCGCGCCTCGGCGACCCGCGCGGCGAGCCGCACATCGTCGCCGACCCGTCCGTCGACGAGCGCGAGGACTTCCCGTACGGCCTGTTCCGCCTCGCCGAGGACACCGCCGTCCTCGCTCTCGAGCACCGCCCGCATCAGGATCCGCGCCCGCGACATCACCACCGACGCCGTCTGCAGTACGCCCGTCCCGCCGTCGGAGTAGAGCGCGAGGACCTCGTCGTAGAGCCCGGCGACCGCCGTGAGCGCCTCGTCGACCTCGCCCGCCAGCGCGCGTACGTACGCGGCACGCGCGTGTGCGGCCAGCGCCTCACCGGGGTCGCCCGCCTCCGCGTACAACTCGGCGGCCTGCTCGAACAGTTCGATGCCCTCGGGGCCCAGGTCCATCGCCCGGTGGTCGGCGATCTCCGCACGGTCGCGCGGGTCCAGCTCGACCCCCTCGGCGGCCCGTGCGACCGCCGTCCACGCCTCCACGGCGTTCGGCCGCAGGGTGTCCGACAGCCGCCGGGCCTCGGCGACCAGCGCGGGCAGGCCGGGTTCCTGAGCGGTGGCGGCGACCGGAGGCGCCGGCACGGGAACGGCGACCGTCCTCACCGCCCGCACCCCCAGTGGCAGCCGCTCCACCAGCGGCCGCTGCGCCATACGCGCGCGTGCCCGCTCGCCGACGTGGGCCGTGCCGTTGCGCTCGTCGAAGCGGGCGGCCAGCGCGAGGGCCTCCTCGCGCGCGTGGACGGCGAGTCCGGACGCGGTCCACGACCGGCCCGCGGGCCCCGGCACCGGCCGGTCGCCCAGGCCCAGCTCGGTCAGCCGGTCCATCAGCAGGGCCACCACGGCCGTGAAGTCCAGCCTGCTGCGCGGCTGTCCGTCGTCCGTGAAGTACGCGGGACGCTCGGCGAGCAGCTCCAGGGCGCGTGCCTCGTTGCCGCTGAGCGCGCAGAACTCGACGTGGTCCGCGTAGGCGCCGCGCATGCTCTCCATGGACCGTACGAGCCGGAAGCCCCGCAGATGGTTGGCGCGCGCCTCGTCGAGGCGGCCCAGGCGCAGCAACGGCACGAGGGAGGACGCGAGGACCGCGTGCGGCTCGTGGGCGCAGGTGAACTCGCCCTCCAGGACCGGCGCCCACAGCTCGAGCGCCTCCTCGTCCTGTCCGCGCTGCGACTGCCACCAGCCCTGCTCGTGCAGCTCGCAGGCGTGGCAGTCGGCCATGCTGTCCCGGTCGGCGGCCAGCCACGCGGCGTACGCGCGCTCGGCCCGCTCCAGGTCCCCGACGTGCGCGGCCACGCTGTACTCGGCGCTGCGCACGGCCCTCTCGGAGTGCCCGGCCAGCCGGTAGCGGTGCTCCATCTCGCCGAGCCACTTCTCCATGGCGGCGAGCGGGATGTGCGGCTGGTCGAGCATGCCGGCCGTCATCCACTTGAAGACCCAGTGCAGCGCGTGCGTCTCGTACTCGTCGAAGTCCTCGGGGCGCTCGTCCCACATGCGCAGCAGCCGCGCGAAGGGGACGAACATCTTGGCCTTCTCGGAGCTGTAGTTGTAGACCTTCAGCTGGTGTCCGAGCGCCTCGATCACCGCGAGCGGGATGTTCAGCTTCTCCGCCTCGGCGAGCAGCTGCTCCGCGCGCGCGTTGCGGGCGGGTCCCTCCGGCTGCTCGGCGTTCTCCGCCATCGCCCGGCGCAGCGCGTCGAAGGCCGCGCTCCCGTCGACCCCGCTCATCAGCGGCCCTCCTCGCCGTTCGTGGCCCACTCCAGGAGCCCTATGAAGGCCCGGTTCAGCAGCGCCGAGTCCGCGGGCCTGAGCGGCCGCTGGGCCATCAGCAGCGCCTGCCCGTACAGGGACTCGGTGGCGGTGCCGATCAGCTCCGGGTCGCCCAGCGAACCGATCCGCCGTACCAGCGGGTTGAGATGGTTCAGCACGAGACGCGCGCGTGGGGCGCTGCCGCGCAGCGAGCCGAGGATGCCCGCCCACAGGTCGTCGGCCCCTTGCTCGGCCTCCGCCCGCGCCTGCTCGTGCCGGGCGTCCCGGTCGTCCAGGTGCAGCGCGGGCACGGACAGCGGCCGGAAGGCGCGCAGGACGACGTCACAGCCCAGCGGGTCGAGCCTGGCCCGCGCGGCCGCCAGGAAGCCGGACAGCGCCAGCTCCTCGGCCGGGTCGACCAGGTCCATGTGGGCGGTGACGGTGTCCGAGTCCAGCTCGGCGACGACCGTCCCCGGCCGCACCGACGGCAGTGCCTCGACCAGGTCGCTGTCGTAGGTGTAACCGCCGTTGACCACCCCGACGCCCTGCGCGGAGGCGATCGGGGCGACCTGCCGGTACTCCTCGACGGTCCGCGTGAAGTGCACCACCGGGTGCCGCTGGGCGAACTCCTCCAGGGACAGCCGCCCGTCGGTCGTCTCGAACGGCAGCCAGGGCAGCATCGTGCGCAGCATGTCCTTGTCGTGCCGCGCGAGCGACTTCACGCCCAGGTGGTGCACGGACAGGAAGGCCGCGAGCCGGTCCGGGTCCCCGGCGGCAAGGCCCGTCAGCCAGGACCGGATCCGCTCCCCGAGCGCCTCCCGTACGGCGGCCAGGGTCTCGTCCTCGTACAGCGACTCGCGCGAGGCCGTGGGCCGCAGGCTGTCGGTGTCCAGGACACAGCGCACGAAGAACGCCCAGTCCGGCAGCAGCTGTTCGGCCCGCTCGGTCAGCAGCATGCCCTTGAGGTGCACGCGATGGGTGGCCCGCTGGGCGGGACTGACCGCCGAGGGAAGGACGTACGCCACGCCCCGGATCCCGGCCAGCGGCACGTTGAGCTCGATCGAGTCCAGCGGGGTGAAGCCGAACAGCTCGTGGCAGTGCCGGGCGAGGGCCACCCTGCGGGTGGCGGGGGAGGGGTACGGCCGGTCCCAGGGCGCGGGCAGATCGATGACCGCCTCGTCGCCGACCCGGACGTCGTACGGCAGCAGCGAGCCGAAGTCCCGGGCGAGCCGGAGGACCCGCTCGGGCGCGAGCCACTCGCCGGCGCCCGCCCGCGCCACCAGATGCACCGTGGTCCCCGGCTCCGGACGGGCCTCGTGGGGCAGGGTCCGCACCCGGTACGAACCGTCGTCGCTCGCCGTCCACTCCACCGGCGGCGCGTCCGGCGTACGGGCGCTGCGGCTGACCACCCGGATCCGCTCGGCGACCACGAAACAGGCGAGCAGACCGATGCCGAACTGCCCGAGGAAGTCGGAGCGGACCTCCTGAAGTCCGTCGGCCCGCTTGGAGCTGCGCCCGATGGTGGCCAGCAGGTTGTGCACGTCCGCCTCGGTGAGCCCGACCCCGGTGTCCTCGACCCGCAGGGCGCCCTCATCCGTGTACAACCGCACGCGGGCAGGGGCGTCCGGCTGCTCGGCCCGCCGGGCCGTGATGGCGTCCACCGCGTTCTGCAGGAGCTCGCGGAGGTAGACCTTGGGACTGGAGTAGAGGTGATGGGAGAGGAGGTCCACCAGACCGCGCAGGTCGACCTGGAACGTATGAGGTTGCTGAGGTACCTGGGGCGTCTGTGATGACTGTGAGGTCTGGGAATCCATCGTCGCAGCGCCGGGCGGGGGGAATCGTGCACGCGGCGCGGGGTCGGGCGGTCCCGGGTGGGGCGGGGGTCCGCGGGGATGGCCGGAGCGCGCCATCCTAAGCCCCAACCAGCCGTCTGACCAGGGGTTTCCCGAGACGTATACGGCAATGTCAGTGGGGTGGTGTGCAATGGATCTCGTGCCCGCACTGGAAGAACCGTTGAAGAAGGTGCTCGGCCCCGCCACCGCGAAGGTGATGGCCGAGCATCTCGGCCTGCACTCCGTAGGCGACCTCCTGCACCACTACCCGCGCAGATACGAGGAGCGGGGGCAGCTGACCCACCTGGCGGACCTGCCCATGGACGAGCATGTCACCGTGGTCGCCCAGGTCGCCGACGCCCGGCTGCACACCTTCGCCTCCGCCAAGGCGCCGCGCGGCAAGGGCCAGCGGCTGGAGGTCACCATCACGGACGGCAGCGGCCGCCTCCAACTGGTCTTCTTCGGCAACGGCGTTCACAAGCCCCACAAGGAACTCCTGCCGGGCACCCGCGCGCTGTTCGCCGGCAAGGTCTCCCTCTTCAACCGCCGCCTCCAACTGGCACACCCGGCCTACGAGTTGCTGCGCGGCGCCGACGACGAGGCAGCGGAGACGGTGGAGAGCTGGGCGGGCGCCCTGATCCCCATCTACCCCGCCACCGCCAAGCTGGAGTCCTGGAAGATCGGCAAGGCCATCCAGACCGTCCTGCCGAGTGCGCAGGAGGCGCTCGACCCCCTCCCGGAGTCCCTCCGCGAGGGCCGCGGCCTGATCACCCTCCCCGAGGCCCTCCTCAAGATCCACCGCCCGCACACCAAGGCCGACATCGCCGACGCCCACGCCCGCCTCAAGTGGGACGAGGCCTTCGTCCTCCAGGTGGCCCTCGCCCGCCGCCGCCACGCGGACGCCCAACTCCCCGCGGTCCCCCGCAGACCGGCCCCGGACGGCCTGCTCTCGGCCTTCGACGACCGCCTCCCCTTCACCCTCACGGAAGGCCAGCAGAAGGTCTCCAAGGAGATCTTCGACGACCTGGCGACGGACCATCCGATGCACCGGCTGCTCCAGGGCGAGGTCGGATCGGGAAAGACCCTGGTCGCCCTGCGCGCCATGCTCGCCGTCGTCGACGCCGGCGGGCAGGCCGCCATGCTGGCCCCCACCGAGGTGCTCGCCCAGCAGCACCACCGCTCGATCGTGGAGATGATGGGCGAGCTCGCCGAGGGCGGAATGCTGGGCGGAGCCGAGCAGGCCACCAAGGTCGTGCTGCTCACCGGTTCGATGGGGACGGCCGCGCGCCGGCAGGCGATGCTGGACCTGGTCACCGGTGAGGCCGGCATGGTGATCGGCACCCACGCGCTGATCGAGGACAAGGTGCAGTTCCACGACCTGGCCCTGGTCGTGGTCGACGAACAGCACCGGTTCGGGGTCGAGCAGCGGGACGCCCTGCGCGGCAAGGGGAAGCAGCCGCCCCACCTCCTCGTCATGACGGCCACCCCCATTCCGCGCACGGTCGCCATGACGGTCTTCGGCGACCTGGAGACCTCCGTCCTCGACCAGCTCCCGGCCGGCCGCTCCCCGATCGCCAGCCATGTCGTGCCCGCCGCGGAGAAGCCCCACTTCCTCACCCGGGCCTGGGAACGCGTCCGCGAGGAGGTGGAGAACGGCCATCAGGCATACGTCGTCTGCCCCCGTATCGGCGACGAGGAGGACGACCCGAAGAAGGCCGGGAAATCCGCCGAGGACGAGGCCGAGAAGCGCCCGCCGCTCGCCGTCCTGGACATCGCCGACCAGCTCGCCAAGGGCCCCCTGAGCGGCCTGAGGGTCGAGGTGCTGCACGGCCGTATGCACCCCGACGACAAGGACGCCGTCATGCGCCGCTTCGCCGCAGGCGAGACCCACGTCCTGGTGGCCACCACGGTCATCGAGGTCGGCGTCAACGTCCCCAACGCCACCGCGATGGTCATCATGGACGCCGACCGCTTCGGCGTCTCCCAGCTCCACCAGCTGCGCGGCCGGGTGGGCCGCGGCTCGGCCGCGGGCCTGTGCCTGCTGGTCTCGGAGATGCCCGAGGCGAGCCCGGCCCGCCAGCGCCTGAACGCGGTCGCCTCGACGCTGGACGGCTTCGAGCTCTCCCGCATCGACCTGGAACAGCGCCGCGAGGGCGATGTCCTCGGCCAGGCCCAGTCGGGCGCCAGGACCTCGCTGAGAGTCCTCGCGGTCATCGAGGACGAGGAGATCATCGCGGAGGCGAGAGAGGAAGCGGCCGCACTCGTGGCCTCCGACCCGGAGCTCACCGGCCTGCCCGGCCTCCGTACAGCCCTGGACGCCCTCCTTGACGAGGAGAGGGAGCAGTACCTGGAGAAGGGCTGAGAAACTGGATCCGTCACCACCCCCGAACAAGGACCGAAGATGACTCGCGTGATCGCGGGCAGAGCCGGCGGACGCCGCCTGGCCGTCCCGCCGGGCAACGGAACCCGTCCCACCTCCGACCGCGCCCGCGAAGGTCTCTTCTCCACCTGGCAGTCGCTGCTCGGCGGCCCGCTCCAAGGCGAGCGCGTCCTCGACCTGTACGCCGGCTCAGGAGCCGTAGGCCTCGAAGCCCTGTCCCGCGGCGCGAGCCACACCCTCCTCGTCGAGGCCGACGCCCGAGCCGCCCGCACGATCCGCGAGAACGTCAAGAACCTGGGCCTCCCCGGCGCCGAGGTCCGCGCGGGCAAAGCCGAACAGATCGTTCAGCAACCGGCACCGGCACAGCCGTACGACCTCGTCTTCCTGGACCCGCCGTACCGTGTCACGGATCACGATCTTCGGGAGATTCTCCTCACACTCCGCACCGAACACTGGCTCGCGCCGGAGGCCCTCGTCACCGTGGAGCGCAGCACCAGAGGTGGAGAATTCAAGTGGCCGCCCGGTTTCGACGCGGTCAAGGCCCGTCGCTACGGCGAGGGAACGTTTTGGTACGGTCGCGCCGCCGCTACGTGCGAAGACGCACGATGACCGGACCGGAGAGCGAGGGATCTCAAGTGCGCCGCGCCGTCTGTCCCGGGTCGTTCGACCCGATCACCAACGGACACCTCGACATCATCTCCCGCGCCTCCAGACTGTATGACGAGGTCTACGTCGCGGTGATGATCAACAAGTCCAAGAAGGGCCTGTTCGAGATCGACGAGCGGATCGACCTGATCCGCGAGGTCACCGCCGAGTACGGCAACGTGATCGTGGAGGCCTTCCACGGCCTGCTCGTCGACTACTGCAAGGAGCGCGACATCCCGGCCATCGTCAAGGGCCTGCGCGCGGTCAGCGACTTCGACTACGAGCTCCAGATGGCCCAGATGAACAACGGCCTCAGCGGTGTCGAGACCCTTTTCGTACCGACCAACCCCACCTACAGCTTCCTGTCCTCCTCGCTCGTCAAGGAGGTCGCGACCTGGGGCGGAGACGTCTCCCACCTGGTCCCCCCAAGGGTTCTCGAAGCCCTGAACGAGCGCCTCCACAAGGGCTGATGGGACTACAGTCGTCTCGTCCGTCTCCAACACAGCGGTAGAGAGTGGCGAGCACAGGTGGACGTGCAGAAGAAGCTCGACGAGATCGTGGCCACGGTCTCCGGCGCCCGGTCGATGCCCATGTCGGCCTCGGTGATGGTCAACCGCGCCGAACTGCTCGCGCTGCTGGAAGAGCTGCGCCAGGCCCTGCCCGGCTCCCTCGCGCAGGCCCAGGAGCTGATCGGCGACCGTGAGCAGATGGTCGAGCAGGCCCGCCAGGAGGCCGAGCGGATCATCGGGCAGGCGCACGCCGAGCGCGGCTCCCTGATCTCCGACACCGAGATCGCCCGGCGCTCCCAGGCCGAGGCCGACCGGATCCTGAACGAGGCCCGCCAGGAGGCCGAGGAGGTCCGCGCGGAGGCCGACGACTACGTCGACTCCAAGCTCGCCAACTTCGAGGTCGTCCTCACCAAGACCCTCGGCTCGGTCGGCCGCGGCCGCGAGAAGCTCCTCGGCACCGGCCCGGGCCTCGACGAGCACGGCTACGAGGACGAGGACGCCCCCGAGCGCAGCCACGACCCCGAGACGCTGCGCAAGGACGCCGACTCCTACGTCGACGCCAAGCTCGGCGCCTTCGAGGCGGTCCTCGCCAAGACCCTGGAGGCCGTCGGCCGCGGCCGTCAGAAGCTGCACGGCCGTATCGCCGCCGACGATCTCGGCGCCCTCGCCGGCGACACCTCCACCGTCCAGCACTCCAGCGACGCCGACTACCTGGCCGACCTCACCGCCCTCGCCGAGCAGGACAGCCGGGCCGCGGCCCAGGCAGCGGCCGAGCAGCCGGAGTACGCCCAGCAGCCGGCGTACGGCTACCAGCAGCAGACCGACGCCTACGCCGGTTATCAGCAGCAGCCCGATCCCTACGCCCAGCAGGACCCGTACGGCTACCAGCAGGCCGATCCCTACGCCTACCAGGGCTACGACCAGCAGCAGGCCGGGTACGACCAGCACCAGGCGCAGCAGGCCCAGCAGGCGCAGCCACAGCAGAACTACGCCCTCGACGAGACCAGTCTCTTCGACACCGGCATGATCACGCCGGAGCAGCTGAGGGCGTACGAACAGGGCCGCGGCCAGTAGGAGACCACCGGATTGGGCCGTGAGCGAAAGGTCCAGTACCCTGGTTCTTCGGTCGCGTGCACGTCCGCGATCAACGCTGCCCGGGAACACCGAAGGGCGGCGTCCCCTTGAGCTCGAAGATCGAAAGCAGGAATGGCTCTGAACGCCCGCCACGACCACCGCAACCCTCTCGTGTTCGACACACACGAGCTGGGGCGGCGTCCTGGCGCGCTGCAGCGCCTGACCCGTGAGATCGACGCTCCCAAGGATCTCGGTATCCAGGGAGTGATCGGAGTGCCGGAAGGCGCCCCGGTCGAGCTCGAACTCCGACTCGAGTCGGTCATGGAAGGGGTGCTTGTCACAGGCACCGCCCGTGCACAGGCCGAGGGGGAGTGCGTAAGGTGTCTGGAGCCGCTTGAGCTGGCGCTCGAAGCGGACTTCCAGGAGATGTTCTCGTACCCTGACGCCGACGACCGGGGCCGCGTGAAAGCGGAACCGGCCGACGACGCCGAGGAAGACGAGGACAGGCTCTTCATCGAGGACGGCCTGTTCGACCTCGAACCCGTGCTGCGTGATGCGGTGGTGCTCGCACTGCCGATGCAGCCGGTGTGCCAGGACGACTGTCCCGGTCTGTGCTCCGAGTGCGGAGCCCGGCTGGCGGACGACCCGGACCACCACCACGACGCCGTCGACATCCGTTGGGCGGCACTGCAGGGACTCGCCGGTTCACTCGAAGACGGCGAGAAGGACGAGATGAGTGGCGAAGCGCCTCGATCGGCGCCCGCCAACGAGAAGCAGGAGAAGTAGCCGTGGCTGTTCCGAAGCGGAAGATGTCGCGCAGCAACACGCGCCACCGCCGGTCGCAGTGGAAGGCTGCGGTCCCCACCCTGGTTGCGTGCGAGCGCTGCCACGAGCCCAAGCTGCAGCACATCGCGTGCCCCGCTTGTGGCACCTACAACAAGCGCCAGGTCCTCGAGGTCTGAGCGGCTGGTGAGAGGCACTGTGTCCACGCCGAAGAAGAACTCGGGCGACAACCAGGCCTCGTCCCACACGCTGTTGGAAGGGCGGCTCGGGTACAAGCTCGAGTCCGCCCTTCTGGTGCGTGCGCTGACCCACCGTTCCTACGCGTACGAGAACGGCGGTCTGCCGACCAACGAGCGCCTGGAGTTCCTCGGGGACTCCGTGCTCGGTCTCGTGGTCACGGACACGCTGTACACCACCCACCCGGACCTGCCCGAAGGCCAACTGGCCAAGTTGCGGGCCGCGGTGGTCAACTCTCGTGCGCTGGCGGAGGTCGGCCGCGGGCTCGACCTGGGTTCCTTCATCCGGCTCGGCCGTGGTGAAGAGGGCACAGGCGGCCGGGACAAGGCATCCATCCTCGCCGACACCCTCGAAGCGGTGATCGGCGCGGTCTATCTCGACCAGGGTCTCGAGGCGGCGAGCGAGCTCGTCCACCGGCTCTTCGATCCACTGATCGAGAAGTCCTCGAACCTCGGTGCCGGCCTGGACTGGAAGACCAGTCTCCAGGAGCTCACCGCGACCGAAGGACTCGGCGTGCCCGAGTACCTGGTCACGGAGACCGGCCCGGATCACGAGAAGACCTTCACTGCTGCCGCCCGCGTCGGAGGCGTCTCGTACGGCACCGGCACCGGCCGCAGCAAGAAGGAGGCGGAGCAGCAGGCCGCGGAGTCCGCCTGGAGGTCCATCAGGGCCGCCGCGGACGAGCGCGCCAAGGCGGCGGCGGAGAAGGCTGTCGAAGCCGTCGAAGCCGCCCAGGACGACGACGAAGGTCCGTCGTCCGTCTCCGCCTGACGCCTGGGAGCACCCAGCGCGTCCGGAAGAACAGCGCAGCCGAGCGCCCGCCCCGAAGGACCGGGGTGGGCGCTCGCTCATACACCGGTCAGTGACGGGGGAGCCCCATGCCCGAGTTGCCCGAGGTCGAGGTCGTACGGCGAGGCCTCGAGCGGTGGGTCGCCCACCGTACGGTCGCCGAGGCCGAGGTGCTGCACCCGCGCGCGGTCCGCCGTCACCTCGCCGGTGCCGACGACTTCGCGCACCGCCTCAAGGGCCACCGCCTCGGCACGCCGAGCCGCCGCGGCAAGTACCTCTGGCTGCCGCTGGAGGACACGGACCAGTCGATCCTGGCCCACCTCGGGATGAGCGGGCAGCTGCTGGTCCAGCCGCACACGGCGCCCGACGAGAAGCACCTCAGGATCCGGGTGAGGTTCGCGGACGAGGTGGACACCGAGCTCCGCTTCGTCGACCAGCGCACCTTCGGCGGGCTGTCGTTGCACGACAACACCCCCGACGGCCTGCCCGACGTGATCGCGCACATCGCCCGCGACCCCCTCGACCCGCTCTTCGACGACGAGGCCTTCCACCAGGCCCTGCGCCGCAAGCGCTCCACCATCAAACGGGCCCTGCTGGACCAGTCGTTGATCAGCGGAGTCGGCAACATCTACGCGGACGAGGCCCTTTGGCGCTCCCGCATCCACTACGAGCGCCCCACCGCGAACTTCACCCGCCCGCGCACGGCCGAACTCCTGGGCCACGTAAGGGATGTGATGAACGCGGCTCTGGAGGTCGGCGGCACCAGCTTCGACAGCCTGTACGTCAACGTCAACGGGGAGTCCGGGTACTTCGACCGGTCCCTCGACGCGTACGGCCGTGAGGGGCTGCCGTGCAAGCGGTGCGGTACACCCATGCGCCGGCGGCCCTGGATGAACCGGTCCAGCTACTTCTGCCCGAGGTGTCAGCGGGCGCCGCGCGTCACGTCGTAACGCTCGCGGGCGGCCAGGATGTCGTCCATGCGGCCCTCGACGAAGTGGATGAGGCCCAGCAGCCGCTCGGCGACCTCGCGGCCCAGCGGGGTCAGCTCGTAGTCGACCCGGGGCGGGTTGGTGGGCTGGGCCTCGCGGTGCACCAGTCCGTCGCGCTCCAGCGCCTGGAGCGTCTGGGAGAGCATCTTCTCGCTGACGCCGTCGACCCGGCGGCGCAGTTCGTTGAAGCGCAGCGAACCGTCGTGCAGGGCGCCGAGCGTCAGTCCGCCCCAGCGGCCCGTCACGTGCTCCAGCGTGCCGCGCGAGGGGCAGGCCTTGGCGAACACGTCGTAGGGGAGGTCCCGCGCCTCCAAGGGCTGCTGAGTGGTGTCCATACCACGAGGGTACTGGAAGAGAGCACTAACCGACAGGTCGCACTAACCAGAAGTTAGTGCGACCGTGGTGTCGGGCGCGTCTAGTACCCGAAGTCCTGCGTCCACCAGGGGCCGCCCGCACCGAACTGCACACCGACGCCCAGCGTCTTGAAGTCGCAGTTCAGGATGTTGGCCTTGTGGCCGGGGCTGTTCATCCAGGCCTCCATGACGGCGGCCGCGTCGGCCTGCCCGCGGGCGATGTTCTCGCCGCCGAGGCTGGTGATCCCGGCCTGTGCGGCGCGGTCCCACGGGGAGGCGCCGCTCGGGTCGGTGTGGTCGAAGAAGCCCTGGGTGGCCATGGCCTTACTGAAGGCCTGGGCAAGGCCGGTCAGCGCGCTGTTGGCGGCGACGGGGCTGCAGCCCACCTTCGCCCGCTCGACGTTGACGAGCCTGAGCACCTCGGCCTCGGCGGCGGCCTCGTTGGAGACCTCCACCGGCGCGGTGGTCTCCTTCTTCGCCGGTTCCCGCTCCTTCTGCGAGGGGGTGGTCTTCTCCGGCTTCTTGCTCGGCGGGGACGCCGGCTTCTCCGTCGGCTTCTCGGTCGGTGCGGACGTCGACGGCGAGGTCGAGGCCGAGGCCGACGGGGCGGGCGAGGGGGAGGAGACGCGGTCGGCGTCCCGGCTCGTCGACGAGCCGTCCTCGCGGCCGTCGGCGCTGCCGGAGGTGCCGCCCTGCTCGGCCGGGGAGTTGGTCGGCGAGCCCGCCGCCTGCACGCCACCGCCGGTGCTGCTGCTGCCGCCGCCACCGAGCTTGTAGTTGTCCAGGCCGGGCACCACGCCCGAGGCGACCGCGACCGTGCCGATCGCGACGGCGGCCGAGACCCCGAGCAGGCCGGTCTTCACCGGCGTCACCAGGTTCTTCCTGCGTCGGCGGTGCGAGCCGCCGCGGCGCGGACCGTCGGCGGGCGTGTAGCCCTCGCCCCGGTACAGCGCGTACTCCTCCTCCGACGCGAACAGGTAGGCGTCACTGCGCGCGTAGGGGTCGGGGTCCTCGTGGCTCAGGCGGGTCGCGGTGCCCACCGAGGCGAAGTCGTACGAGTCCTGCGGGTCGTGTCCGCTCCCGTCGTAGGAGCTGTATGTCTGTGTGACCCCCGTGGCGCGGCCCGTGGCGGCGCGGCCGGCGGCGGAGCGTCGGTGGCGTCCCATGTGCTTGCCTTCCTCGTCCTCGTTCTTGAGGTCGACGCGTCCCCCCGGTCAACCAAAGTCACAAAACCCACACCATCGAGTGAGTTTCGTATGAGATTCATTGGCAGCGGACAGTACCGCATGGCGCGAGAGGAGGGAGTGCCCGGAGAGACTTTGGCCGGTTAGGTTGCAGCCATGAGCGAGGATGTACGACTGGTCGCCTGGGTGCGCGGACGCGTCCAAGGTGTGGGTTTCCGCTGGTTCACGCGCGCCAAGGCCCTCGAGATCGGCGGCCTGAGTGGTTTTGCTCTCAATTTGGACGACGGGCGCGTGCAAGTGGTCGCGGAGGGACCCCGTAAGGGCTGCCAAGGGCTCCTCGACTGGCTCCTGGGTGACGACACGCCCGGCCGCGTCGACGGCGTCACCGAGATCTGGGACACACCTCGCGGGGGTTACGACGGCTTCGCCATCCGATGAGCCGTTTCTGTAAAACGGCCCAGGCGGCAGCCCCGGGACATGCCACCGGTACCTGCCGGAAGCAGAAAGGCGCAGGTGGTTGCCAAGAAGCCCGCGCCGTGGCAGGCTCCGCAGCTAAGTGTGATCGTCACGCCCCCGGGGTCCCGAGGGAGCCGAAGCGCCGCCGTCTCGGGCCGCGCCGGCGCGGGTTGCCCACCAATACGGGGCGTGATCGTGTTGACCGTCAAACTTTTTGGTGAGACGCTGAAAGCACCCCGCGCACCTTAGCTGTTTGGCATGGAAGAACGGCAGCACAAACTCAAAAGTGTCAAGCACCGCGGGTGCGAATCCCTCACGACCCACACCGCTTCGGTCGGTCACTCAGTGTGGAGGACCATCCATCATGGCAAAGGCGCTTCTCGGTTACGTCGGCGGCTCCGACCCTCGACTCCTCGCCGAGATGCGACGGCTCCAGCAGCGCGTCCAGGACCTGGAATCCGAGCTCGTACGGATCCAGGCGGAGAACGACGCGCTCGCGGCTGCCGCTTCTCACGACAGGATCATGGAGAGCATCGACGCACACCAGGCGGAGCCTGCGCTCACCTGATCACTGCATCGCTCCACGACAGCTCACGCAGTGGTCGGGCGGCCTGTAAACAACCGCTGGCCCGTATCAACCGCTAAGTTGTCAGAGTTTGCAAGGGACGCTTCGGCGTCCCTTCTTTCTTGCCCCCGTGCACCCTTTCACTCTCTTAACGTTTGGTGTGCCCTTCACGTTCAACGGTGAAACCGCGGGCAACAGCGCGTTCATGGAGTGAGACACCCCCGGAAGGTAGAGTCCAGCGCCGTGCACCTCAAGGCCCTGACCCTCCGAGGGTTCAAGTCGTTCGCCTCGGCGACCACACTCCGGTTCGAGCCGGGGATCACGTGTGTCGTCGGGCCCAACGGCTCGGGCAAGTCCAATGTCGTGGACGCGCTCAGCTGGGTCATGGGCGAGCAGGGCGCCAAGTCGCTGCGCGGCGGCAAGATGGAGGACGTCATCTTCGCCGGCACCACCGGGCGCCCGCCGCTGGGCCGCGCCGAGGTGTCCCTGACCATCGACAACTCCGACGGTGCCCTGCCCATCGAGTACGCCGAGGTCACCATCACGCGGATCATGTTCCGCAACGGCGGCAGCGAGTACCAGATCAACGGCGACACCTGCCGCCTCCTGGACATCCAGGAACTCCTCTCCGACTCCGGCATCGGCCGCGAGATGCACGTGATCGTCGGCCAGGGCCAGCTCGACTCCGTCCTGCACGCCGACCCGACGGGCCGCCGCGCCTTCATCGAGGAGGCCGCCGGCGTCCTCAAGCACCGCAAGCGCAAGGAGAAGGCGCTGCGCAAGCTGGACGCGATGCAGGCCAACCTCGCGCGCGTGCAGGACCTCACCGACGAACTGCGGCGCCAGCTCAAGCCGCTCGGCAGACAGGCCGCGGTCGCCCGCCGGGCCGCCGTCATCCAGGCCGACCTGCGGGACGCCCGCCTGCGCCTGCTCGCCGACGATCTCGTACGACTGCGGCAGGCGCTCCAGGCCGAGGTCGCGGACGAGGCGGCGCTGAAGGAGCGCAAGGAGGCGGCGGAGCTGGAACTGAAGAAGGCCCTCCAGCGGGAGGCCCTTCTGGAGGACGAGGTACGGCAGCTCACGCCCCGGCTCCAGCGCGCCCA
Organism: Streptomyces sp. NPDC001668; assembly: GCF_042893155.1. NCBI lineage: Bacteria > Bacillati > Actinomycetota > Actinomycetes > Kitasatosporales > Streptomycetaceae > Streptomyces > Streptomyces sp. NPDC001668. The sequence goes on along the minus strand of NZ_JBIAUQ010000003.1, from coordinate 77,582 downwards.
GCAGACCTGGTACGAGCTCTCCCAGCTCGCCGAGCGGGTGCGCGGCACGATCTCGCTGGCCGACGCGCGCGTGAAGAGCGCCACCTCGGCACCGCCCGAGGAGCGGCGGGGCCGTGACCCCGAGGACATGGAGCGCGAGGCGGCCCGTGTCCGCGAGCAGGAGGCCGAGCTGGAAGCCGCCCTGGAGGCGGCCGAGCGCGCCCTGGAGGACACGGTCGCGCACCGCGCCGAACTGGAGGGCGCGCTCGCCCAGGAGGAACGGCGTCTGAAGGACGTCGCCCGCGCCATCGCCGACCGCCGCGAGGGGCTCGCCCGGCTCAGCGGCCAGGTCAACGCGGCCCGTTCCCGCGCCGCCTCCGCCCAGGCCGAGATCGACCGCCTGGCCGCCGCGCGGGACGAGGCCCAGGAGCGGGCGTTCGCCGCACAGGAGGAGTACGAGACCCTCAAGGCCGAGGTCGAGGGCCTGGACGCGGACGACGCGGAGCTGGCGGAGCAGCACGAGGCGGCCAAACGGCAGCTCGCCGAGGCGGAGGCCGCACTGACCGCCGCCCGCGAGGTGGCCACGGCGGCGGAACGCCGGCGGGCGGCGACCCAGGCTCGCCATGACGCGCTGGCGATGGGGCTGCGGAGGAAGGACGGCACCGGCGCACTGCTGGGCGCGAAGGACCGCCTCGCGGGCTTGCTGGGCCCGGCGGCCGAGCTGTTGACGGTGACGCCGGGCCATGAGGTCGCCGTGGCGGCGGCCTTCGGCGCGGCGGCGGACGCCCTGGCGGTGACGTCCCCGTCGGCGGCAGCCGACGCGATCAGGCTGCTGCGGAAGCAGGACGCGGGCCGGGCGTCACTCCTCTTGGCGGGGGGTCCCGAAGACGCGCCCCAAAGGGGCGCGGGGAACGGCGCGACCAGCCACGACGAACCCGCAGACGTCACACCGCGCCGCGCGGCAGACCTCGTTCGGGGCCCTTCGGACCTCATGCCGGCAGTCAGGCGCCTCCTCCACGGCATCGTCGTCGTCGGCACCCTCGAAGACGCCGAGGACCTCGTCTACGCCAACCCCCACCTCACCGCCGTCACCGCCGAAGGCGACCTCCTGGGCGCCCACTTCGCCCACGGCGGCTCCGCAGGCGCCCCCAGCCTCCTCGAAGTACAGGCCTCGGTGGACGAGGCCGCAGCGGAACTCGAAGAGCTCGCGATCCGCTGCGAGGAACTCACCGAGGCCCAGCACACCGCCGTAGAGCAGCGAAAAGCAGCGGCTGCCCAGGTCGAGGAGCTCGGCGAGCGCCGCCGTGCCGCGGACCGTGAGAAGTCCTCCGTGGCCCAGCAGCTCGGCCGTCTCGCCGGCCAGGCGAAGGGCGCCGCCGGTGAGGCCGAGCGCTCCACCGCGGCAGCCGCCCGCGCGCAGGACGCGCTGGAGAAGGCGCTCGAAGAGGTCGAGGAACTGGCCGAACGGCTCGCCGTGGCCGAGGAGATGCCCGTCGAGGAGGAGCCCGACACGTCGGTACGGGACCGTCTCGCCGCCGACGGCGCCAATGCCCGCCAGACCGAGATGGAAGCCCGCCTCCAGGTCCGTACCCACGAGGAGCGGGTCAAGGGGCTCGCCGGCCGCGCCGACTCCCTCGACCGGGCCGCCCGTGCGGAGCGCGAGGCACGCGCGCGTGCCGAACAGCGGCGGGCGCGGCTGCGGCACGAGGCCGCCGTGGCCCAGGCCGTCGCCTCCGGCGCGCGGCAGCTGCTCGCGCACGTCGAGGTGTCCCTCGCGCGCGCGGACGAGGAGCGGACCGCCGCCGACGCCGCCAAGGCGCTCAGGGAACGGGAGCTGACCGCCGCCCGGACCACCGGCCGCGATCTCAAGGCCGAGCTCGACAAGCTGACCGACTCCGTCCACCGGGGCGAGGTGCTCGGCGCCGAGAAGCGGATGCGGATCGAGCAGCTGGAGACCAAGGCGCTGGAGGAGCTGGGCGTCGAACCGGCCGGGCTCATCGAGGAGTACGGCCCCCACCAGCTCGTCCCGCCCTCTTTGCCCGCCGAGGGCGAGGAGCTGCCCGAGGACCCGGAGCATCCGCGCAACCGGCCGAAGCAGTTCCACCGGGCCGAGCAGGAGAAGCGGCTCAAGGCGGCCGAGCGGGCCTTCCAGCAGCTCGGCAAGGTCAACCCGCTCGCGCTGGAGGAGTTCGCGGCGCTGGAGGAGCGGCACAAGTTCCTCAGTGAGCAGCTGGAGGACCTGAAGAAGACACGGGCCGATCTGCTTCAGGTGGTGAAGGAGGTCGACGAGCGCGTCGAGCAGGTCTTCACCGAGGCCTACCGTGACACCGCACGGGAGTTCGAGGGTGTCTTCAGCCGGCTCTTCCCGGGCGGCGAGGGCCGGCTGATCCTGACCGACCCCGACAACATGCTCACCACCGGTGTGGACGTGGAGGCGCGGCCGCCCGGCAAGAAGGTCAAGCGGCTCTCCCTGCTGTCCGGCGGAGAGCGGTCGCTGACGGCCGTGGCGCTGCTGGTGTCGATCTTCAAGGCGCGGCCCAGCCCGTTCTACGTCATGGACGAGGTCGAGGCCGCCCTCGACGACACCAACCTTCAGCGGCTGATCCGCATCATGCAGGAGCTGCAGGAGGCCTCGCAGCTCATCGTGATCACGCACCAGAAGCGGACGATGGAGGTCGCCGACGCGCTGTACGGCGTGTCGATGCAGGGTGACGGCGTGTCGAAGGTGATCAGTCAGCGGCTGCGCTGACCCCCCATGACTTCAAGAAGTGAACACATGTGGCGGGAGTCTGTCTAAGTTCTCACAATTCACTGCGTTTGAATTTGAGACTTGAAGGCATAAGGTCAGCAACGTTGGATTTACCTTCAGGTACCACCTACCTGGGGGGCTGACCACACCGACAGCGTTGCCGGTGGCCCGAGGAGTAAACGTGACCAGCACAGCACAGGCATCCGAGCCAGGAGCCCGCACGGCTCACCCCGATCATCTCGGGCACGTCATCTTCATCGCGGCGGCGGCCGCGATGGGCGGGTTCCTCTTCGGCTACGACAGCTCCGTGATCAACGGCGCGGTGGAGGCCATCCGGGACCGCTACGACGTCGGCTCCGCGGCGCTGGCGCAGGTCATCGCGATCGCCCTCATCGGCTGTGCGATCGGCGCGGCGACCGCCGGACGCATCGCGGACCGCATCGGCCGTATCCGCTGCATGCAGATCTCGGCCGTCCTCTTCACGGTCAGCGCCGTCGGCTCGGCACTGCCCTTCGCGCTCTACGACCTCGCGTTCTGGCGGATCGTCGGCGGCTTCGCCATCGGCATGGCCTCCGTCATCGGCCCCGCCTACATCGCCGAGGTCGCCCCGCCGGCGTACCGCGGCCGTCTCGGGTCCTTCCAGCAGGCCGCGATCGTCATCGGCATCGCCATCTCGCAGCTGGTCAACTGGGGCCTGCTGAACGCGGCCGGCGGCGACCAGCGCGGCAAGCTGATGGGTCTCGAGGCCTGGCAGGTCATGCTCGGCGTCATGGTGGTCCCGGCCGTCCTCTACGGCCTGCTCTCCTTCGCCATCCCCGAGTCCCCGCGGTTCCTGATCTCGGTCGGCAAGCACGAGCGCGCCCGGGAGATCCTCGCGGAGGTCGAGGGCGACAGGATCGACCTCGACGCGCGCGTGACCGAGATCGAGAACGCCATGAAGAGCGAGCACAAGTCGAGCTTCAAGGACCTGCTCGGCGGCTCCTTCTTCTTCAAGCCGATCGTCTGGGTCGGCATCGGCCTGTCGGTCTTCCAGCAGTTCGTCGGCATCAACGTCGCGTTCTACTACTCCTCGACGCTGTGGCAGTCGGTCGGTGTGGACCCGACGGACTCGTTCTTCTACTCCTTCACGACGTCGATCATCAACATCGTCGGCACCGTGATCGCGATGATCTTCGTGGACCGCGTCGGCCGCCGCCCGCTCGCCCTGATCGGCTCGGTCGGCATGGTGATCGGTCTCGCGCTGGAGGCCTGGGCGTTCTCCTTCGACCTGGTCGACGGCAAGCTGCCGGCCGCGCAGGGCTGGACCGCGCTGATCGCCGCCCATGTGTTCGTGCTCTTCTTCGCCCTGTCCTGGGGTGTGGTCGTCTGGGTCTTCCTCGGCGAGATGTTCCCGAACCGCATCCGCGCCGCCGCCCTCGGTGTGGCCGCGTCCGCGCAGTGGATCGCCAACTGGGCCATCACCGCGAGCTTCCCGTCGCTGGCCGACTGGAACCTCTCGGCGACCTACGTGATCTACACGGTCTTCGCCGCGCTCTCCATCCCGTTCGTCCTCAAGTACGTCAAGGAGACGAAGGGCAAGGCGCTGGAGGAGATGGGCTGAGGCCCGCACAGTCCCGGGGGGATGGGCCCATACCCCGCTGCCCCTCTCCCCGTACCACCCGTCGCCCCCGGTCCGGCAACCGCCAGGACCGGGGGCGGCGGTGTTGTGCGCCGGGTCACCAGATGAGGACGCCGCCGCCGATCTCCAGGGCCTTGCGGATGCTCTCCTCGATGATCCGCAGCCGGGTCTCCATCTGGTCCCGGTGCTCCTCGAGGGTCCGCGGCCGCTGCGTGCCCTCGGCGACCTCGTCGAGCCGGGAGCGCAGAAGCGCCACCTCGCGCCGGAACTCGGGCACGTCCTCGGCCTCGACATAGAGGTCGTCGGCGGCCAGCACCGGCAGGAAGCGGGCGCCGAGCGAGCGCACGAACTCCGAGCCCCACACCGTCTTGCGCCACGACTCGAAGCCGCCGGACTGGTACACGCCCTCCGGCACGTCGAGTATCCGCAGCTTGCCGTCCGGCTCCCGGACGAAGACTTCCACCAGCAGGCTCATGGGATCAGTGGATCACCGTCGCCGTCGACCGGGCCACCGGTTATCGCCGCAGGTCAGCCGTCCAGCGCCGGAAGGACCCGTTCCGCGAACAGCCGCAGGCTCCGCCACCCCTCCTCCAAGGGCATCCCGCCCGCCAGCGGATGCAGGACGAGGTTGTCGAGCCCCTGCTCCACGCACTCGTCCGGCGTGAGGATCCGGTACACGCCCTCCGCGCGCAGCTCCTCCACCGACGTGGCCGCCGACCGCACCGCCGAGCGGATGTCGCCGGACTGCCAGGAGGCGTACGTCCGGGCCTCGTGCAGGAAGTGCTCCCCGTGCCGTGCCCACACCTCGTCCGGGTTCTCGGCGATGTGCAGCAACGGCGTCTCGGCGGTCGGCATCATGGTCCAGCCCTCGGTGCCGTACTCGACGAGCCGCTCCTTGTAGTACGCCTCCAGCTCCGGCAGATGTGCGCTGGGGAAGAAGGGGAGACCCAGGCGGGCGGCCCGGCGGGCGGCGGCCTTGGAGGAACCGCCGACCAGGAGGAGGGGGTGCGGGTCGGTGAAGGGGCGCGGGGTGATCCGTACCGTACGACCGCGGTACTCGAACTCCTCGCCGGTCCAGGCCTTGAGGAGGGTCTCCAGGAGCTCGTCCTGCAGGCGGCCCCGCCGCCTCCACTCCACGTCGAACAGGGCGTACTCCTCGGGCCGGTAGCCGATCCCGGCGACCGTCACCAGCCGGCCGCCGCTCAGCAGGTCCAGTACGGCGATCTCCTCGGCCAGGCGGAGCGGGTCGTGCAGCGGGCCGATCACGGCGGAGACGGTCACCGCGATCCGCCGGGTCGCGCCGAACACCGCTCCCGCGAAGGCGAAGGGGGACGGCAGCCAGTTGTTGTCGACGCCGTGGTGCTCCTCGGTCTGCACGGTGGTGATCCCGTGCTCGTCGGCGTACGCGGCCATGTCCAGGGCGGCCCGGTAGCGGGCGCTGAGGGAGGCGGGCGTGGCGCCGGGCTCGACGAGGTTGAAACGGACGACCGTGACGGGCATGGGGGTCCCCCTTCACCGGGCGGATGGTGCGGGGGACGGTAGCTGACGGTTCGTCAGATAGCCATGGCCGCGGACCGTCCGTGACGACCCGGCACGGTCTCGCGTGCGGCGGCGCCGTCTCCTCGGCGGGGGTGGGATGGATACTGGACCCGTTATGGAAACCGTCATCCTTGCTGTAGTCATCGCCGTGGTCGTGCTCGGTGTGCTCGGCGGGCTCGTCGTCGGCAGCCGGCGCAAGAAGTCGCTGCCCCCGCCACCTCCCGCCGCGCCCGACATCACCGCCCCTCCGGCCGAGCCGCACGTCGGCGACGAGGCCGAGACGCCGCGCGACGAACCGCGCCGGACCATTGAGGAGGTCGATCTCCCGGGCGGCTCGGCGCCGCCCGTCACCGAAGAGCTGCCGGCGGCGGCCGGGATCGAGATCCCGGAACCCACCGCCGGACGCCTGGTCCGGCTGCGCGCCCGGCTCTCCCGCTCGCAGAACGCGCTCGGCAAGGGGCTGCTCACCCTCCTGTCGCGCGAGCACCTCGACGACGACACCTGGGAGGAGATCGAGGACATCCTCCTCACCGCCGACGTCGGCGTGGCCCCCACCCAGGAGCTGGTCGACGGGCTGCGTGAGCGGGTGAAGGTGCTCGGCACCCGGACCCCCGACGAGCTGCGCGCACTGCTGCGCGAGGAGCTGCTCAAGCTGGTCGGCACCGAGGTCGACCGCACGGTGCGGACCGAGCCCGAGGACCGCAAGCCGGGCATCGTGATGGTCGTCGGGGTCAACGGCACCGGCAAGACCACCACCACCGGCAAGCTCGCGCGCGTGCTCGTGGCCGACGGACGGACCGTGGTTCTCGGCGCCGCCGACACCTTCCGGGCCGCCGCCGCCGACCAGCTCCAGACCTGGGGCGAGCGGGTGGGCGCCCACACCGTGCGCGGGCCCGAGGCCGGCGACCCCGCCTCCGTCGCCTTCGACGCGGTGAAGGAGGGCAAGGAGATGGGGGTCGACGTGGTCCTCATCGACACCGCGGGCCGCCTCCACACCAAGACCGGCCTCATGGACGAGCTCGGCAAGGTCAAGCGGGTCGTCGAGAAGCACGCCCCGCTCGACGAGGTGCTGCTGGTCCTGGACGCCACCACCGGGCAGAACGGCCTGGTGCAGGCCCGCGTCTTCGCCGAGGTCGTCGACATCACCGGCATCGTCCTGACCAAGCTGGACGGCACCGCCAAGGGCGGCATCGTGATCGCCGTCCAGCGCGAACTGGGCGTACCGGTCAAGCTGATCGGCCTCGGGGAGGGCGCGGACGACCTGGCGCCGTTCGAGCCCGAGGCGTTCGTGGACGCGCTGATCGGCGACTAGACGCCGTACCCGCGCGCGGCACGTACGCGAAGAAGCGCCCGCCCCCGAGGTGCAGTCGGGGACGGGCGCTTCGCTGTGCAAGCCGTCCGTCCTACGGCTACGCCCGCGACCGGTGTGCCACGTACGCCAGCGTCCCCAGCAGCAGTCGGGCCGCCGGCGGTTTCGTCGCCGTGTCCAGCGAGGGCGGGCGCAGCCACTGCACCGGGCCCAGGCCGCCGCGGTCCGAGGGGGGAGCCGTGATGTGGCTGCCGGGCCCCAGGCCGTGCAGGTCGAGGGAGGCGACGTCGTCCCAGCCCATGCGGTAGAGGAGCTCGGTCAGGTCCGCGGCGGCGCCGGGGGCGACGAAGAACTGGGCGCGGCCCTCGGGGGTCGCGGTCACCGGGCCGAGGGGGAGACCCATGCGCTCCAGGCGGACCAGGGCGCGGCGCCCGGCCGGCTCGGCGACCTCGATGACGTCGAAGGCACGGCCCACCGGCAGCATCAACGAGGCGCCGGGGAACTCGGCCCACGCCTTGGTCACCTCGTCGAGGGTGGCCCCGGCCGGGACCGGGGGCGCGAAGTCGAGGGGGTGGGCGCCGGGCCGGCGGCAGTCCGCGCGACCGCAGGAGCAGGCGCCGGCCGAGGCCCGCGCGCCCGGGACGACGTCCCAGCCCCAGAGTCCGGTGAACTCGGCGACGGCGGTGCACTCCGAGGAGCGGCCGCGCCTGCGCGTACCGGAACGAATCTCCCGAATGCCGCCGATCGTGAAGCCCATGCCCCCTCCAACGGGTCCAGCGCGCCGGTGGTTACGAGACGGACGCGGTCGGTCACTCTCCGTTTCCTCTTCCGGGCGATCCGGGCGCTCGGAAGTGCCTGGAGTGGTGCGCCGGGTTATGCGCGCCCCTGAGTGCACCGCTCCGCCCACCCCCGCTCGGTCTATGTCAAGTGAATCGTGTGGAGGTGGGCGAGAGTTCATACGAAGGGGTGGCGAATGGTGGCGTTTCCGGGATCGCCATGGCTGGACGCGTGATCGTAGGATTACGTTGAGTGCACGAGTCCTGGGGGCACATGCACTTGTGGGTATGCCGGAGGCAAGTCGGTTCCCCGTTCGAAGGCTGACAACTGCCGGACGAACGGCCGTATTTACCGGCATTCTGATAAGGCTTGGCGCACTCGGCGACAAGTGGTCTCAGGGATGGGGGCGTTCCAGTGGGCGGCAACAGCGGAAGCGGGACGGGCGCCGGGAGTGCCGCGCACGGCTCCTCTCAGTCCGACAAGCGCCCCAACGAGCTGCTCACCTCCTGGTTCGTGCGCAGCGGCTGGTCGAAGGGCGAGCTCGCCCGCCAGGTCAACCGCAGGGCCCGCCAGTTGGGCGCCAACCACATCTCCACCGACACCTCGCGGGTGCGCCGCTGGCTGGACGGCGAGAACCCCCGCGAACCCATCCCCAAGATCCTGTCCGAGCTGTTCTCCGAGCGGTTCGGATGCGTCGTCTCCGTCGAGGACCTGGGACTGCGCGCCGCCCGCCAGTCACCGTCCACGACCGGGGTCGACCTGCCCTGGACGGGCCCGCAGACCGTGGCCCTGCTCAGCGAGTTCTCGCGCAGCGACCTCATGCTGGCGCGGCGCGGCTTCCTCGGGACCTCGCTGGTGCTGTCCGCGGGCCCGTCCCTCATCGAGCCCATGCAGCGCTGGCTGGTCCCCGGCCCGGCCGGCACCCCGCACCGGGAGCCCGACCCGGCCTCCGCCCGTCGCGCCGGCCGGCTCTCCAGGCCGGAGCTCGACCTCCTCGAGTCGACGACCGCGATGTTCCGCCAGTGGGACGCCCAGTGCGGCGGCGGCCTGCGCCGCAAGGCGGTCGTCGGCCAGCTGCACGAGGTGACGGACCTCCTCCAGGAGCCCCAGCCCGAGACCACCACCCGCAAGCTGTTCAAGGTCGCGGCCGAGCTGGCCGAGCTGGCGGGCTGGATGTCGTACGACGTGGGACTCCAGCCCACCGCCCAGAAGTACTTCGTCCTCGCCCTGCACGCGGCCAAGGAGGCCGGCGACAAGCCGCTCGGCTCCTACATCCTGTCCAGCATGAGCCGCCAGATGATCCACCTCGGGCGGCCCGAGGACGCCCTGGAGCTGATCCACCTCGCGCAGTACGGCAGCCGGGACTGCGCGAGCCCGCGCACCCAGTCGATGCTGTATGCGATGGAGGCCCGCGCGTACGCCAACATGGGCCAGCCCGGCAAGTGCAAGCGGGCGGTGCGGATGGCCGAGGACACCTTCGCCGAGGCGGACGAGTGGGACGAGCCGGACCCCGACTGGATCCGCTTCTTCTCCGAGGCCGAGCTGTACGGCGAGAACTCCCACTCCTACCGCGACCTGGCCTACGTCGCCGGTCGCAGCCCGACCTACGCCTCGCTGGCCGAGCCCCTCATGCAGCGGGCGGTGGAGCTGTTCTCCGACGACAGCGAGCACCAGCGGTCGTACGCACTCAATCTCGTCGGCATGGCCACCGTGCACCTGCTGCGGCGCGAGCCGGCGCAGAGCACCGTCCTGGTGGAACAGGCCATGCACATCGCCAAGAAGGTGCGCTCCGAGCGCGTCAACACTCGTATTCGAAAGACGGTCGACACGGCCGTACGTGATTTCGGTGATCTCGCCGAGGTAGTGGATCTCACCGACAAGCTCGCCCAGGAACTCCCGGAGACCGCGGAAGCCGTCTGAATCCCCGGAACCCCGGCCGCGGCCGGCCCTCCCGAACTGCCCGACTCGGCTCCCCCATGCCAGGTCATCGGAAGGCCGACCGCGGCCGGTTCGTATGGGTTCTCGATCTTGGTGAAAGCTTTCCCCTTGGTCGGTTGTCCTGATTGCCGTGACGTTGAGAGCTTGGAGCTCCGCTGCGGCCGATCATGGGCCGCGGCGTTCTTGGCGGCGGCAGGGAGCCGCCGTCTTCGACCCATACGGGGATTCACCTATGGCCAAGAGGCTGATCGCCGCTGCCCTCGCAACGGGCGCCGTGTCCACCGGACTGCTCGCCATCACCGCCACCGAGGCGTCGGCGGTGGACATCAAGACGTACACCAAGCCGTACAGCAAGAGCGCGAGCTTCTACTCCGCGCCGCTCAAGCGCTGCGTCAAGACCACACTGTCCGGCAAGGTCACCTTCAAGCACTACCTCTACAAGCAGCACGGCGCCATCGCGGACGCCTTCCTGGGCGTCAAGCTCATCAACCCGACGATGCACACCACCGTGCTGACCAAGTGCACCGGGGGCAGGTCCGCCACCCTCACCAAGCTCTCCATGACCCAGCGCTGGTACGAGAGCACGAAGTGCAAGCTGAACGCCACGGTCACCGCGGGCTATCCGTGGACCGTCGCCGTCACTCCCACCGTGGAGTGCGGCCGCCACAAGGCGGGCACCCGGTCCACGACCTACTCCGTCAAGGCGAACAACTACACCCAGAGCAACAGCGGCCGTCCGGTCGGCTTCTCCGGCGAGGTGCACATCAAATACCAGACCTCGCTCTGCCTGTCGGCGCGCCCCACCCTGACCGCCTACATCAACAACAAGTCCGACTCCTGGACCAACACCCTCAAGGCCTGCGTCAAGCCCTGACGCGGACCCGGATGACGCGGGGGCGGACCCTGAGCGGGTCCGCCCCCGCGTTCGTGTGTGCGGGGCTCGAACTGGCCAGGTCGCGCGGGCCGTATACAGCTTCGGTAGGCCCTGCGGGCGGTCACGGAGTGGTCACGGCAGCCGCGACAGGGCGCGGATTCACCCCGCCGTAACGTGCGCGACTCCTTCGTCACACGCTGGAAACGTGGTGCGGTATCCATCGAAACCCGGCTGGGACAACCTCTTGGCGAAAACCGGCCCAAAACCTTGCCCGCACGGGCCGTACGAATGACGAGGAGACGCCGATGCCAGAAGGCATCCTGACGGTAGCCGCAGCCGCTCCCAAGATTGACACAGGCAACACCGCCTTCATGCTGCTGAGTGCCGCGCTGGTGCTGCTGATGACCCCTGGTCTCGCCTTCTTCTACGGCGGCATGGTCCGGGTCAAGAGCGTGCTGAACATGTTGATGATGAGCTTCATCAGCATCGCCATAATCACCATCCTCTGGACGCTCTACGGCTTCAGCATCGCCTTCGACACCGGCAACGGGTTCCTGGGCGGCTTCGACTGGCTGGGGATGCGCGACATCGGTCTGACCGAGCCGTTCGCCACGTACAACATCCCGATCTACGCGTTCGCCGTCTTCCAGCTGATGTTCGCCATCATCACGCCGGCGCTGATCAGCGGCGCGCTGGCGGACCGCGTCAAGATCGTGTCCTGGTCGGTCTACATCGCGCTGTGGGCCACCCTCGTCTACTTCCCGGTCGCCCACTGGGTCTGGGAGCCGACCACCGGCTGGCTGTTCAAGTACGGCGTGATCGACTTCGCCGGTGGAACCGCCGTGCACATCAACGCCGGTGCGGCGGCCCTCGGCGCCATCCTCGTCATCCGTAAGCGTGTGGGCTTCAAGAAGGACCCGTTCCGGCCGCACAACCTGCCGCTCGTCATGCTCGGCGCCGGTCTGCTGTGGTTCGGCTGGTTCGGATTCAACGCGGGATCCTGGCTCGGTGCCGACGGTGTCTCCGCCGTCGCGTTCACCAACACGCAGGTCGCCACCGCCGCCGCCATGCTGGGCTGGCTCGTCTACGAGCGCATCAAGCACGGCGCCTTCACCACCCTCGGTGCCGCGTCCGGCGCGGTCGCGGGTCTGGTCGCCATCACTCCGGCCTGTGGTTCGGTCAGCCCGCTCGGTGCCATCGCGGTCGGCGTCATCGCCGGTGTCCTCTGCGCCGCCGCCGTCGGCCTGAAGTACAGGTTCAACTTCGACGACTCGCTCGACGTGGTCGGAGTCCACCTCGTCGGCGGCATCGTCGGCTCGCTGCTGATCGGCTTCTTCGCCACCGGCGGCGTCGGCCAGACCGCCAAGGGTGTCTTCTACGGCGGCGGCTGGTCCCAGCTCGGCAAGCAGTTCGTCGGTGTCGGCTCGGTGCTCGGCTACTCGCTGGTGGTCTCCGCGATCCTCGCCTTCCTCATCGACAAGACGATCGGCTTCACGGTGTCCGAGGACGTCGAGGTCGCCGGAATCGACCAGGCCGAGCACGCGGAGACCGCGTACGACTACGCGGGTGTCGGCAGCGCCTCCCGCATCGCCTCCTCGTCGGACAGCAGTGAGGCTCCGGCCTCGGGCAAGAAGGTGGACGCATGAAGCTCATCACCGCCGTCGTCAAGCCGCACCGGCTCGACGAGATCAAGGAAGCCCTCCAGGCCTTCGGGGTCCACGGACTGACGGTCACGGAGGCGAGCGGCTACGGTCGTCAGCGGGGCCACACCGAGGTCTACCGTGGGGCCGAGTACACGGTCGACCTGGTCCCGAAGATCCGTATCGAGGTCCTCGCCGAGGACGACGACGCCGAACAGCTGATCGACGTCATCGTCAAGGCGGCCCGCACCGGCAAGATCGGTGACGGCAAGGTCTGGTCCCTGCCGGTCGAGACCGCCGTACGGGTCCGGACGGGCGAGCGCGGCCCGGACGCGCTCTGACGGAAGAACAGAACAGGAGCTGCTGGGTGACGAGCACGAACGTGCACAAAGACGTAGAGGACTCGGGACCCAGCGGCTACGCGGCGGCCCGGCTGCGCCTCCTCCAGGAGGGGGCGCGGTCCGGGCCGCCGCGCCGTTCCGCCCTCGCCGAACTGACCGACGACTGGCTCTCGGGACTCTTCGCCGCGGGCTCCGAGCAGCCGCGCGGGGTCTCCCTGATCGCCGTCGGCGGCTATGGCCGCGGCGAGCTGTCGCCCCGCAGCGACCTGGACCTGGTCCTGCTGCACGACGGCAGCGACCCGGGCGCGGTCGCCGCCCTGGCCGACCGCATCTGGTACCCGGTGTGGGACCTGGGCCTCGCCCTCGACCACTCCGTGCGCACCCCCGCCGAGGCCCGCAAGACCGCCGCGGAGGATCTGAAGGTCCAGCTCGGCCTCCTGGACGCCCGCCACATCGCCGGCGATCTGGGACTGACGGCCGGATTGCGTACGGCCGTCCTCGCCGACTGGCGCAACCAGGCCCCCAAGCGCCTCCCCGAGCTCCAGGAGCTGTGCGCCGAGCGCGCCGAGCGCCAAGGTGAGCTCCAGTACCTCCTGGAACCCGACCTCAAGGAGGCCCGCGGCGGACTCAGGGACGCCACCGCCCTGCGCGCCGTCGCCGCCTCCTGGCTGGCCGACGCCCCGCGCGAGGGCCTCGACGACGCCCGGCGCCGGCTGCTCGACGTCCGGGACGCCCTGCACCTCGCCACCGGCCGCGCGACCGACCGGCTCGCGCTCCAGGAACAGGACCAGGTCGCCGCCGAACTCGGTCTGCTCGACGCCGACACCCTGTTGCGGCAGGTCTACGAGGCCGCCAGGGTCATCTCGTACGCCAGTGACGTCACCTGGCGCGAGGTGGGCCGCGTGCTCAGGTCGCGTGCCGTGCGGCCCCGGCTGCGCGCCATGCTCGGGGGCGGCAAGCCGGTGGCCGAGAGGTCGCCGCTCGCGGAGGGGGTCGTCGAGCAGGACGGCGAGGTGGTACTCGCCCGTGCCGCGCGCCCCGACCGGGATCCCGTGCTGCCGCTGCGCGCCGCGGCCGCCGCCGCCCAGGCCGGACTCCCGCTCTCCCTGCACGCTGTGCGACGCATGGCGGCCGGAGTGCGCCCGCTGCCCACGCCCTGGCCCGCCGAGGCCCGCGAACAGCTCGTCACCCTGCTCGGCTCGGGCCAGCCCACCATCGAGGTGTGGGAGGCCCTGGAGGCCGAGGGGCTGATCACCCAGATGCTGCCCGACTGGGAGCGGGTGCGCTGCCGGCCGCAGCGCAACGCCGTGCACATCTGGACCGTCGACCGGCACCTGATCGAGACGGCCGTGCGCGCCTCGGAGTTCACCCGGCGCGTCCACCGTCCCGACCTGCTGCTGGTCGCCGCGCTGCTGCACGACATCGGCAAGGGCTGGCCCGGCGACCACTCGGTGGCCGGCGAGATCATCGCCAAGGACGTCGCCGCGCGCATCGGCTTCGACCGCGACGACGTCGCCGTGCTCTCCACTCTCGTACGGCACCACCTGCTGCTCGTGGAAACCGCCACCCGGCGTGACCTGGAGGACCCGGCCACCGTGCGCTCGGTCGCCGACGCGGTCGGGTCGCAGGGCACGCTGGAGCTGCTGCACGCGCTGACCGAGGCCGACGCCCTGGCCACCGGACCCGCCGCCTGGTCGTCCTGGCGGGGCTCGCTCGTCGCCGACCTGGTCAAGCGGGTGGCCGCGGTGCTCGCCGGGGACGACCTCGACGAGCCCGAGGCCGCCGCGCCCACCGCCGAGCAGGAGCGGCTCGCCATCGAGGCGGTCGCGACCGGCGGCCCGGTGCTGTCCCTGCGCGCGCAGACCGAGGCGCCCGTGGATGCCCAGCCCTCGGCCGACCCGGAACCGCTCGGTGTGGAACTCGTGATCGCCGTACCGGACCAGCCGGGCGTGCTGCCCGCGGTCGCCGGCGTGCTGGCCGTGCACCGGCTGACCGTCCGCACCGCCGAGCTGAGCACCCAGGACCTGCCCGACGGCGTCGAGGGCTCCGTGCTCCTGCTGAACTGGCGGGTCGCCGCCCAGTACGGCTCGCTGCCCCAGGCGGCCCGGCTGCGCGCCGATCTCGTACGGGTCCTGGACGGCTCGCTGGACGTCGCCGGGCGCCTCGCCGAGCGGGACGCCGCCTATCCGAGGCGCCGGGGTGTCGTAGCGCCCCCCGCGCGCGTGACGGTCGCCCCCGCGGCCTCCCGGCACGCCACGGTGATCGAGGTGCGCGCCCAGGACGCCCCCGGACTGCTGTTCCGCATCGGGCGCGCGCTGGAGGACGCCGGGGTGCTGATGCGCAGCGCCCATGTGTCGACGCTGGGCGCCAACGCGGTGGACGCCTTCTACGTCACCGACGCCAAGGGCGCCCCGCTCGGGGCCGGCGAAGCGGCTTCCGTGGCCCGGAAGCTGGAGGAGACCCTGCGGGGCTGACCGGGGGATCCCGGCCACGTGTGTCGCCGGGATACCCTGGAGGGCGATTCCCAGCTGCCACCGACCCCGAGGACCGCGAGCGCCGTGTTCGATACTCTTTCCGATCGCCTCTCAGCGACTTTCAAGAACCTGCGCGGCAAGGGACGGCTCTCCGAGGCGGACATCGACGCCACCGCGCGCGAGATCCGGATCGCGCTCCTCGAGGCGGACGTGGCCCTGCCGGTCGTCCGGTCGTTCATCAAGAACGTCAAGGAGCGCGCCCTCGGTGCCGACGTCTCCCGGGCGCTGAACCCCGCCCAGCAGGTCCTGAAGATCGTGAACGAGGAGCTCGTCACGATCCTCGGCGGCGAGACCCGGCGCCTCAGGTTCGCCAAGAACCCGCCCACCGTGATCATGCTCGCGGGTCTCCAGGGTGCCGGTAAGACCACCCTCGCGGGCAAGCTGGGCCGCTGGCTGAAGGAGCAGGGCCACTCGCCGCTGCTCGTCGCCGCCGACCTCCAGCGCCCCAACGCCGTCAACCAGCTGAGCGTCGTCGCCGAGCGCGCCGGGGTCGCGGTCTACGCCCCGGAGCCGGGCAACGGCGTCGGTGACCCCGTCAAGGTCGCCAAGGACTCCATCGAGCACGCCAAGGCGAAGGTCCACGACATCGTGATCGTGGACACCGCCGGCCGTCTCGGTATCGACGCCGAGCTGATGCGGCAGGCCGCGGACATCCGCGACGCCGTCTCCCCGGACGAGATCCTCTTCGTCGTCGACGCGATGATCGGTCAGGACGCGGTCAACACCGCCGAGGCCTTCCGCGACGGCGTCGGCTTCGACGGCGTGGTGCTCTCCAAGCTCGACGGTGACGCCCGTGGTGGTGCGGCCCTGTCGATCCGGCAGATCACCGGCAAGCCGATCATGTTCGCGTCGAACGGCGAGAAGCTGGAGGACTTCGACGCCTTCCACCCCGACCGGATGGCCTCCCGCATCCTCGACATGGGTGACCTGCTCACCCTGATCGAGCAGGCGGAGAAGACGTTCAGTCAGGAAGAGGCCGAGAAGATGGCCTCCAAGCTGGCGTCCAAGAAGGGCCAGGACTTCACCCTGGACGACTTCCTGGCCCAGATGGAGCAGGTCCGCAAGATGGGCAGCATCTCCAAGCTGCTCGGCATGCTCCCGGGCATGGGCCAGATCAAGGACCAGATCAACAACCTGGACGAGCGGGACGTCGACCGCACCGCCGCGATCATCAAGTCGATGACCCCGGCCGAGCGTGCCGACGCCACGATCATCAACGGCTCGCGCCGCGCCCGTATCGCCAAGGGCTCCGGCGTCGAGGTCAGCGCGGTCAAGAACCTCGTCGAGCGGTTCTTCGAGGCCCGCAAGATGATGTCCCGCATGGCCCAGGGCGGCGGAATGCCGGGCATGCCGGGGATGCCGGGCATGGGCGGCGGTCCCGGCCGCTCCAAGAAGCAGCCGAAGAAGGCCAAGGGCAAGCAGCGCTCCGGCAACCCGATGAAGCGCAAGCAGCAGGAGCAGGAGGAGGCCGCGCGCAGGGCCGCCCAGGCCGGCAGCGCCTTCGGTGTGCCGGGCCAGCAGGCTCCGCAGGACTTCGAGTTGCCCGACGAGTTCAAGAAGTTCATGGGCTGACAGCCGCGGGGGACGGCTCCACGCCGGGTCCGTGCACGGAGACCTAGGGAACCCTCGCGATCAGGTACCGGAAGACGTTCGGCATCCACACCGTGCCGTTCCGGCGCTGATACGGATGCAGGGCTTCCGTCACCTCCTTGTCCACCTGCGCCCGGTCGGTCGCCTCGATGGCCGCGTCGAAGAGCCCGGTCGACAGCAGCCCCTTGAGCGCGCTGTCGAGGCCGACGTACCCGAAGGGACAGGACACCCGGCCCGAGCCGTCCGGCCTCAGGCCGGCCCGCTGGGCCACCTCCTCCAGGTCGTCGCGCCGGGCCGGCCGCCAACTGCCCGTGCCGCGCAGCGGATCCGCCAGCTTGGTGGCCACCCGCAGCACGGACGACGTCGCGCACCGCTCCGGGGGACCCCAGCCGACGAGCGCCACGGGCGCCCCCCGCTCGGCGAGCGGTGTCGCCGCGGCGAGGAGTCCGCCCAGTCCCTCCGCGTCGCCCGCGAGGCCCCCGATCGGCTCGAAGGCGGTCACGACGGTGTACGAGGGAGTGCCGGCGTCGGCGGCGCCCTCCGGCGCTCCCTCGACCAGCCGGGCGCCGGCACGCGCGCGCGTGCCCCACGTCTGCGGCTCCAACCGCTCCCGCGCGAGCGCCAGCCGTTCCGGGGAGGCGGGCTCGACACCGGCGACCACGGCGCCTCGGGAGGCCGCCATCAGCAGGGCGAGGCCGCTGCCGCAGCCAAGGCCCAGCAGCCGCGTCGCGGGGCCCACTTCCAGTCGCTCGTAGACGGCCTCGTACAGCGGAACCAGCATCCGCTCCTGGATCTCGGACCAGTCACGCGCGCGTGCACCGAGGTCCGCACGGGAGGTCTCTCCCGTCGAAGGCAGGTGCTGCCGCACGAGCGTAGGTGTCATGGATAAGCGCCCCAATCCGCCGAGAGTTGACTTGGTGCCCGGTTCCGTGGCCCCCGTGACGTGCGCTCGCACTTCCCCCGTATGCCAGGTAACTCCGCACTCGACCGCGCGTCCAGAGGCAGAAGGGCCCCGCTTGCGGGTTGGCATGTGCCGGGGAAAAGAATTCACATCCCGGCAACGTGCGCCCGTAACATCGCGCCATGGCAAAGGCACCTGTTCTCACACCCCGGGCGGACGACTTCCCGCGCTGGTACCAGGATCTGATCACCAAGGCCGAACTGGCCGACAACGGTCCGGTGCGCGGCACCATGGTCATCCGACCGTACGGGTACGGGCTGTGGGAGCGGATGCAGGCCGAGATGGACGCCCGCATCAAGGAGACGGGCACCCAGAACGCGTACTTCCCGCTGCTGATCCCGCAGTCCTACTTCACCCGTGAGGCCGACCACGTCGAGGGCTTCGCGCCCGAACTCGCGGTCGTCACCCACGGCGGCGGCAAGGAACTGGAGGAGCCCGCGGTCGTCCGCCCCACCTCCGAGATGATCATCAACGACTACTTCTCGAAGTGGGTGCAGAGCTACCGCGACCTGCCGCTGCTGATCAACCAGTGGGCGAACGTGGTGCGTTGGGAACTGCGGCCCCGGCTCTTCCTGCGGACGACGGAGTTCCTGTGGCAGGAGGGCCACACCGCGCACGCGACCTTCGAGGACGCCCGCGACTTCGCCTCCCGCATCCACCGCGAGGTCTACGAGGACTTCATCACCGACGTCCTCGCCATGGACGTCGTCCCGGGCCGCAAGACCGCCAAGGAGCGCTTCGCCGGCGCGATCAACACCCTCACGCTCGAAGGCATGATGGGCGACGGCAAGGCCCTCCAGATGGCCACCAGCCACGAGCTGGGCCAGAACTTCGCCAAGGCCTTCAACACCTCGTACCTCTCCAAGGACGGCACCCAGGAACTCGTCTGGCAGACCTCCTGGGGCTCGACCACCCGCATGATCGGCGCCCTGGTGATGATGCACGGCGACGACAACGGCCTGCGCGTGCCGCCCAGGCTCGCCCAGACCCAGGTCGTCGTTCTCGCCATCAAGGGCGACGAGCCGGTTCTGGCCAAGGTCCGCGAGCTCGGCGACCGGCTGAAGGCGGCGGGGCTGCGCGTCCACGTCGACGACCGCACCGACACCCCCTTCGGCCGCCGCGCGGTCGACTGGGAGCTCAAGGGCGTACCGGTCCGCGTCGAGATCGGGCCCCGTGACCTGGAGAGCGGCACCGCGATGGTGGCCCGCCGGATCCCGGGCGGCAAGGAGGCGGTCGCCCTCGACGATCTCGTACGGCTGCTGCCCTCCGCCCTCGAAGAGGACCAGGCGCTGCTGCTGGCCCAGTCCCGCGCGCGCCGCGAGTCCCGGACGGCCGAGGTGTCGACGTTCGACGAGGCCGTCGAGGCCGCGGTCGCCGGGGGCTGGGCGCGGATCCCGTGGGCCACTCTCGGCGAAGAAGGCGAGGCCAGGCTGGCCGCGCACGGGGTGACCGTACGGTGTCTGGTCGCGGCGGACGGGTCGGTGCCGGGAACCGACGACGCCCCCGGTAACGTCGCAGTCGTCGCGCGCGCTTACTGAGTCAGCGCCCTTCCGGTGCGAGAGCGACCGAAACGCCCCTTGCGCACCTGCGGATCACAACCGCACCGGCGCGTGGACACGATCTACGCGCCGGGGCGTACCTCACACTACGTACCGGCTTGGTATGAGCTGTGAGGCTTCTCCGCAGATCAGCGCACCCGCCCTCGTCTCCACGTATCAGCGGCAACTGACGGGTACGTGCAAATTATTTGGGATGCCCCGGAATAGGAACACAGGGGCACCCTGGCTCGTTGTCATTACGTGAGCACGACACAGACACCACCTGTTCTCGCCGCAGAGCTGGCAGAGGCGTGGGCCGACATTCAGCGGTACCACCCCGAGCTGCCCGACCTTGCCGCGCCAGAGTCCCTGATCGGGGAGTCGTCGTCCGCGTGCGGTCACGAACTCTCCTTCGAGCGACTGCTTCACGAGGCAGTCCACGGCATCGCCGCCGCGCGAGGCATCCGCGACACCTCCCGCGCCGGCCGCTACCACAACCGCAGATTCCTCGCGATCGCCGAGGAGATGGGCCTGGACCACCCCGAGGAACCGCATCCGAGCAGCGGCTTCTCCCTGGTCACGCTCACCCCCGAGGCGAAGCGCCGCTACCGCCCGACCATCGAGCGGCTCCAGCGCGCCCTCAAGGCCCACACGGCGGCGACCTCCGCCGACACCGCCCGCTCCTTCCGGGGCCCGGCGGCCCGGCACGGCTCCTCCGGAGGCGGGGTCCGGGTCAAGGCGGTCTGCGACTGCGGCCGCAATGTGAGGGTCGTCCCCTCCGTCCTGGCCCAGGCACCGATCGTCTGCGGGGGCTGCGGGAAGCCGTTCCGCATTCCCGAGATCGTCGCCGCGGCGAGCTGAGATCGCGGCTGCTCGTGGCAGTCGCGGTCCTGCTGGGGCACCTGGAGTGCCAGGTGCCCCTCAGGCATGCTCGGGCGCGGCCTCGGTCGGAGAGGAGCCGCGGGATGTGGCACAATGGCTAGCTGTACTCGACAGCCGCACAGGAACCCTCTCGCCTCCGGCTGACGCGTCCATCGGGCACTCGGGTACCGCAACCCCACGCGGCAGTCTCGCCGTGCCCAACCACGTCAAATCCAGGAGAACCCACTCCCGTGGCAGTCAAGATCAAGCTGAAGCGTCTGGGCAAGATCCGTTCGCCTCACTACCGCATCGTCGTCGCCGACTCCCGTACCCGTCGTGACGGTCGTGCGATCGAGGAGATCGGCCTGTACCACCCGGTGCAGAACCCCTCGCGCATCGAGGTCGACTCGGAGCGCGCGCAGTACTGGCTGGGTGTCGGCGCGCAGCCGACCGAGCCCGTGCTCGCCATCCTGAAGAAGACCGGCGACTGGCAGAAGTTCAAGGGCGAGCCCGCCCCGGCTCCGCTGCTCCAGCCGGCCGAGAAGGCCGCGCGTCCGTCGTTCGAGGCCCTCGGTGGCGACGACGAGGGCAAGGGTGAGGCCATCACCCAGAAGAAGAAGGCCGAGAAGAAGGACGAGGCTGCGGCTGAGTCCGAGTCGACCGAGGCCTGAGCATGCTCGAGGAGGCTCTCGAGCACCTCGTGAAGGGCATCGTCGACAACCCTGACGATGTGCAGGTCGCCTCGCGCAACCTGCGCCGCGGGCGGGTGCTCGAGGTCCGGGTCCACCCCGACGACCTCGGCAAGGTGATCGGCCGCAACGGCCGCACCGCACGCGCCCTGCGTACCGTCGTGGGCGCCATCGGCGGCCGCGGTGTCCGCGTCGACCTCGTCGACGTCGACCACGTCCGCTGACGTCAAACGCAGTACCGGCTCGGGCCGGGGAGGGCCGCTGGGCCGTCCCCGGCCCGTAGTCGTATCCCCGGCCCGCAGTCGTACCTACTTGTCGTCCAGGAGATCAAGCACAGTGCAGCTGGTAGTCGCTCGCATCGGCCGTGCCCACGGCATCAAGGGCGAGGTCACCGTAGAGGTCCGCACCGACGAGCCGGAGCTGAGGCTCGCGCCGGGTGCCGTCCTGCTCACGGACCCCGCCGCGACGGGCCCCCTCACCATCGAGACGGGCCGCGTCCACAGCGGCCGCCTCCTCCTGCGCTTTGAGGGCGTGAAGGACCGCACCGCCGCCGAAGCCCTGCGCAACACCCTCCTGATCGCCGAGGTCGATCCGGAGGAGCTGCCGGAGGAGGAGGACGAGTACTACGACCACCAGCTGATGGACCTGGACGTGGTCACCGCCGACGGTGTCGAGGTCGGGCGGATCACCGAGATCTCGCACCTGCCCTCCCAGGACCTGTTCATCGTGGAGCGGCCCGACGGCAGCGAGGTCATGATCCCGTTCGTCGAGGAGATCGTCAGCGAGATCGACCTGGAGGAGCAGAGGGCGGTCATCACGCCGCCGCCCGGGCTGATCGACGACAGCGCCGAGATCGCGTCCGCCAAGGAAGACGGCGCATGAGGCTCGACGTCGTCACGATCTTCCCCGAGTACCTCGAACCCCTGAACGTCTCCCTCGTCGGCAAGGCACGCGCGCGTGGACAGCTCGACGTGCACGTCCATGACCTGCGCGAGTGGACCTACGACCGCCACAACACCGTCGACGACACCCCGTACGGCGGCGGCCCCGGCATGGTCATGAAGACCGACCCCTGGGGCGACGCGCTGGACTCCGTGCTGGCGGACGGCTACGAGACGGGCTCCCACGCGCCCGCCCTCATCGTGCCCACCCCGAGCGGCCGGACCTTCACCCAGGAACTCGCCGTGGAGCTCTCCGAGAGCCCCTGGCTGATCTTCACGCCCGCCCGCTACGAGGGCATCGACCGCCGGGTCATCGACGAGTACGCCACGAGGATGCCGGTCCACGAGGTGTCCATCGGCGACTACGTCCTCGCCGGCGGTGAGGCGGCGGTCCTGGTGGTCACCGAGGCGGTGGCCAGACTGCTGCCCGGCGTCCTCGGCAACGCCGAGTCGCACCGGGACGACTCCTTCGCGCCCGGAGCCATGGCGAACCTGCTCGAAGGCCCCGTCTACACCAAGCCGCCCGAGTGGCGCGGCCGCGGCATCCCGGACGTGCTGCTCAGCGGGCACCACGGCAAGATCGCCCGCTGGCGCCGCGACGAGGCGCTCCGGCGTACGGCGGCCAACCGGCCCGACCTCATCGAGCGCTGTGAGCCGGCGGCCTTCGACAAGAAGGACCGCGAGATGCTCTCCATCCTGGGCTGGGCGCCGGACCCGGCGGGGGAGCCGTACGGCCGATTTTGGCGCAGGCCAGAAGGCGTGGAAGAATAGGCCGCTGTTGTGCGTCGTCCGGCGTGCGCCCCTGCCACAGGGGGACACGACGCCCGCCCCGACACGGACAGCCTCCTCACGAACCACTAGCTACCGCCGATGACCTGTGGCATGGGCGAAGAAAGCAGACGAAATGTCTCACCTGCTCGACTCCGTCGACTCCGCGTCGCTGCGCAGCGACATCCCGGCCTTCCGTCCGGGTGACACCGTCAACGTCCACGTGCGCGTCATCGAGGGCAACCGCTCCCGTGTGCAGCAGTTCAAGGGCGTGGTCATCCGTCGCCAGGGCGCCGGTGTCCGCGAGACCTTCACGGTCCGCAAGGTCTCGTTCTCCGTGGGCGTCGAGCGCACCTTCCCGGTGCACACCCCGATCGTCGAGAAGATCGAGCTCGTCACCCGCGGTGACGTGCGTCGCGCCAAGCTGTACTACCTCCGTGAGCTCCGCGGCAAGGCCGCGAAGATCAAGGAGAAGCGCGACAACTGAGCGCCTTTCGGACGTCACAGCGCGGCCGGATAGCATCTGGCCTCGATGGACACCGAAGCACAGCCGACGGAGCGCGACCGCTCCTCCCGCCCCGCACCAGGGGCCGTGGAGGGACGGTCGCGTTTCGCGTTGGTGTCGAGAGTCACCTCGTGGCTGCCCGGCGGCCGGATCTCCCTGACCCTGCTGCTCTGCCTGGCCTTTCTTTTGCTGATCAGTACCTTCGTGGTCAGACCTTTCCAGATTCCCAGCGGATCCATGGAAAACGGATTGAGGATCGGCGACCGCGTTCTCGTAAATAGGTTGGCGTACCGTTTCGGTGCCGAGCCGCGGCGGGGAGATGTGGTCGTGTTCGACGGAACCGGGTATTTCGGGGACGGGGACTACATCAAGCGCGTGGTGGGCGTGGGGGGAGACCACGTGGTCTGCTGCGACGAGAAGGGGAGGATCGAGGTGAACGGCCGGTCGGTCGACGAGTCGGGCTTCCTGTACCCGGGTGACAGCCCGTCCTCGGTCTCCTTCGACGTCGAGGTGCCCGACGGCGCCCTGTTCGTCCTCGGTGACCACCGAAGCGTCTCCAGCGACTCCCGGAACCATCTGGGCTCACCGGGCGGCGGCATGATCCCCGTCGACGCCGTCCTCGGACGGGCCGACTGGATCATCTGGCCTGCCGGTCACGCCGTCCGGCTGCACCGTTCCGCCGCCTACGCGCGTGTGCCCGCGGTGGAGGGCGCGCATGGGTAACCGCGGCAAACCGCGCGGTGTCTCCAGCAGCGCCGCCGACAACCTGCTGCCGACCGGCGTGCGGCGGTCCGCCAGCCCCGCGGGCGGCCGCTCGCGCGCGGAGCGGCGCAAACTCCAGCGCAAGGTCAAGCGGCGCAGAAGGCGCGGCGCGGTCAAGGAGATACCCCTCCTCGTCGGCGTGGCCGTCCTGATAGCCCTGGTCCTGAAGACGTTCCTCGTCCAGGCGTTCGTGATCCCGTCCGGGTCGATGGAGCAGACGATCCGGATCGGCGACCGCGTCCTGGTCGACAAACTGACCCCGTGGTTCGGCTCCGAGCCCAAGCGCGGGGACGTCGTCGTCTTCAAGGATCCGGGCGGCTGGCTCCAGGACGAGCAGACCACGACGAAGAAGGACGACCCCGTCGTCGTCAAGCAGGTCAAGGAGGGCCTCACCTTCATCGGCCTGCTGCCGTCCGACAACGAGAAGGACCTCATCAAGCGGGTCGTCGGGGTCGGCGGCGACCGCGTCAAGTGCTGCGACGCCGAGGGGCGGGTCACCGTCAACGGCGTCCCCCTGAGCGAGACGGACTACCTGTATCCCGGGAACGCCCCGTCCACCCAGCCGTTCGACATCACCGTCCCCGAGGGCCGGCTGTGGGTGATGGGTGACCATCGCGCCAACTCGGCGGACTCCCGCTCGCACCAGGACACCGACTACGGCGGCACCGTGTCCCTGGACTCGGTGGTCGGCCGGGCCAGGGTCATCGCATGGCCGTTCGGCCACTGGAACATGCTGGACGAACCGAAAACTTACTCTTCCATTGCCGACTCGGTGTCCGGGGCGACCGCAGCCTCCCAGGAGTCGCTTAGGGTTGCTCCCGAGGATCCGAACGAAGCGATCCAACTCCCGAGCCCTGCGGAACTCCCGCTCGTTATGGGAGTGGTGGGCCTGCGCCGTATCTGGCGCAGGCGGCGGCACAGAGTGAGGAGTTGGCGTGGGGGATGTGGCGGTTGGCGCACGGTCCGGGCACGACGGCGAGGAGCACCGCGGACGCCCCGTGGAAGCAGCCGACCCGGCCGCGGACAGCGCCGTGACCTCCGGGAATGACTCCGGGGCGACCGAGGACGGTACGACGACGGAGACTCGGGGAGGAGGATCCGGCGATGCGGCCCCCGGGGCGAGGAAACAGCGCTCCTTCTGGAAGGAGCTGCCCCTCCTGGTCGTCATCGCGCTCGTGCTGGCGCTGCTGATCAAGACCTTCCTGGTGCAGGCCTTCTCGATCCCGTCCGACTCGATGCAGAACACCCTCCAGCAGGGTGACCGTGTGCTGGTGGACAAGCTCACCCCGTGGTTCGGCTCCGAGCCGGAGCGCGGCGAGGTCGTCGTCTTCCACGACCCCGACAACTGGCTGGCGGGCGAGCCGACGGCGGACCCGAACGCCGTACAGAAGTTCCTCTCCTGGATCGGTCTCATGCCGTCCGCCACGGAGAAGGACCTCATCAAGCGCGTCATCGGCGTCGGCGGGGACACGGTCTCCTGCAAGGGCACCGGCCCGCTGAAGGTCAACGGCAAGGCACTGGAGGAGGCGTCGTACGTCTACGCCGGCAACACCCCGTGCAGCCAGGACGACCAGGGCGGCCAGTTCACGGTGAAGGTCCCCAAGGGGTACATCTGGGTCATGGGCGACCACCGGCAGAACTCCCGTGACTCCCGCTACAACCAGTCGGACAAGCACCACGGCATGGTCCCGGTCGACGACGTCGTCGGGCGCGCCATCGTGAAGGCCTGGCCGATCAACCGCTGGGGCACGTTGCCGAAGCCGGACACCTTCGACCAGGCCGGTCTCAACGACCAGTCGTCGGCGTCCGCCGCCCTGACGGTCGCGCCGCAGGGGATCGCCCTCGTCGGCGTGGTGCCGGTGGCGCTGTGGCGTCGCAGGAAGGCCGCCGCCGAGCGGACCCGCTGAGCGCTCCTCGCCGGATCGCGCTGCCACGGGCCTGGTGAAAGCTTTGCGGAGCTTGGTGCTCCGGCCGGGCAGGAGGGGCTGCCCGGGCCAGGTACCGCCGGGTAGGGTGCGGATCCATGGGTGGCGAGAGCACTACACGTACGGCCCCGCGCAGCGGGGGCACCAGCACGGGCCCGGTGGGCGGCCGGACCGGACAGCGACTGTCCGGACTGGCCGTCGCACTGGGCCTGGTGCTGTTTCTCGGCGGATTCGCCTGGGGCGCGGTGCTGTACCGGCCCTACACCGTGCCCACGGGCTCGATGACGCCCACCATCGGGGTGGGTGACCGGGTGCTCGCCCAGCGCGTCGACGGCGACGAGATACGCCGCGGCGACGTCGTCGTCTTCACCGACACCACCTGGGTGACCAACGCCCCCGTGGTCAAGCGTGTCGTCGCGGTGGGCGGCGACACGGTCTCCTGCTGCACGGACGGGAAGCTGACCGTCAACGGCAAGGAGATCGACGAGACCTACCTCAAGGGCAACCCGGTCGAGGACAAGACCATCCCGACCGTGAAGGTGCCCCAGGGACGTCTCTTCCTGCTCGGTGACGAGCGCCAGGGCTCGCTGGACTCCTCCGCCCACCTCACCGACGCCGCCCGGGGCACCGTCGCGCGCTCGGCCGTGACCGCTCGCGTGGACGCCGTCGTCTGGCCCATGAAGGGCATGCTGGAGCGCCCCACCGGCTTCGAGCCGCTCGGCGCGCTCTCCTCGCCGGGTCCGCTGCGTACGATCTTCGTCATGATCGTCGCCGGCGGGGTGCTGGTGCTGGGCGGTGGCGCGTACGGGCCCGTCGCCAAGCTCTTCAGCAGGCGCTCCCGTGTCCGGACGGAGCCCGTCGGTGCCCGCTGAGGCGTCGGCCGCGGCCGGGGACCCGTACGAAGGCGCGTCGGCGGGCGGGCTGCGCAAGGTGTCCCGGGTGGTGCTGCTCGATCCCGAGGACCGCATCCTGCTGCTGCACGGGCACGAGCCGGACGATCCGGCCGACGACTGGTGGTTCACCCCCGGCGGCGGACTGGAGGGCGACGAGACCCGTGAAGAGGCCGCCCTGAGGGAACTCGCCGAGGAGACCGGTATCACCGAGGTGGAACTCGGGCCGGTGCTCTGGCGGCGGACGTGCTCGTTCCCGTTCGCGGGCCGTCGCTGGGACCAGGACGAGTGGTACTACCTGGCCCGTACGACGGTGACGGCCACCCGGGCCACCGCCCTGACCGAGCTGGAGCGGCGCAGCGTCGCCGGAGCGCGCTGGTGGACGTGTCAGGAACTGACCCGGGCACATGAGACGGTGTATCCGACCAGACTCGCCGAGCTGCTGCGCAGGCTGCTCGACGAAGGTCCCCCGGCCGGGCCCGTGACCCTGGACACCGAAATCGTCTAGGGGCTGACGGGACTGGCGCACAATGGTGGGATCGCACGGCTGAAGGGGAACATGCCATGAGCGCCGAGGACCTCGAGAAGTACGAGACCGAGATGGAGCTCAAGCTCTACCGGGAGTACCGCGATGTCGTCGGTCTGTTCAAATACGTGATCGAGACCGAGCGGCGCTTCTACCTGACCAACGACTACGAGATGCAGGTGCACTCGGTCCAGGGTGAGGTGTTCTTCGAGGTGTCCATGGCGGATGCGTGGGTGTGGGACATGTATCGGCCGGCCCGCTTCGTGAAACAGGTCCGGGTGTTGACGTTCAAGGACGTGAACATCGAGGAGCTGAACAAGAGTGATCTGGAGCTGCCGGGTGGGTGACGCTTGTGGGTGACCCGGTTTTCCACAACCGGTGAGTAGTCCACCAAGATCAACTCGGTGGGCGGGGTTGCGTGATCGTTGGCGCCGGAGGTGGTGCCGACATGAACGCACGCAGTGCACTCGGCAAGTACGGCGAGAGTCTGGCCGCGCGGCGGCTGACCGAGGCCGGGATGACGGTCCTGGAGCGCAATTGGCGCTGTGGCAGGACGGGCGAGATCGACATCGTGGCGCGGGACGGCGAGGTCCTGGTCGTCTGCGAGGTCAAGACACGGCGGACGGGCGCCTTCGAGCACCCCATGGCCGCCGTGACCCCCGAGAAGGCGGAGCGCCTGCGGGGCCTCGCCGCGTGCTGGATCCACGCCCATGGAGGGGCGCCACCGGGAGGCGTCCGCATCGACCTGGTGGGCGTCGTGCTGCCGCAGCGCGGCGCGCCCGTGGTCGAGCACGCACGGGGGGTGGCCTGAGATGGGTTTCGCCCGAACGTGCTCGGTGGCGCTGGTGGGCGTCGAGGGGGTCGTGGTCGAGGTCCAGGCGGACCTGGAGCCCGGGGTCGCGGCGTTCACCCTGGTGGGGCTGCCGGACAAGAGCCTGACGGAGAGCCGGGACCGGGTCCGGGCGGCCGTCGTGAACTCGGGCGGTGAATGGCCCCAGAAGAAGCTCACGGTGGGGCTCAGCCCGGCGTCGGTGCCGAAGGCGGGCTCGGGATTCGACCTCGCTGTCGCGTGTGCGGTACTGGGCGCCTCGGAGCGGATCGACCCGCGTGTGCTCGCCGACATCGTGATGATCGGAGAGCTGGGCCTGGACGGGCGGGTGCGCCCTGTCCGGGGCATCCTGCCCGCAGTGCTGGCCGCCGCCGACGCCGGTTACGTGCAGGTCGTCGTACCGGAGTGTGCCGCGGCCGAGGCCTCGCTGGTGCCCGGGGTCTCCGTTCTGGGCGTCCGCAGCCTGCGCCAGCTGATCGCGGTGCTCGCCGACGAACCGGTGCCCGACGAGGAACCGCACGAGCCGGGCCGCCCCGATCCGCTCCTGGCCGGCCTGCGCGTGCCGGGCACGGGGGCCGCCACCGGCATGCACAGCGCCGGAGCAGCCCAGCAGGACCACGGCCACGACCTGGCCGACGTCGTGGGACAGACCTCGGCGCGGACGGCCGTGGAGGTCGCGGCGGCCGGCGGCCATCACCTCTTCCTGGAGGGCCCGCCCGGCGCGGGCAAGACGATGCTCGCCGAACGGCTGCCCGCCGTCCTGCCCCGGCTCGCCCGGGAGGAGTCGCTAGAGGTGACGGCCGTCCACTCGGTGGCGGGTCTGCTGCCGCCGGGCAAGCCCCTGATCGACGTCGCCCCCTACTGCGCCCCGCACCACTCGGCCACCATGCAGGCCCTCGTCGGGGGCGGACCGGGCATCGCCCGGCCCGGGGCGGTGTCGCTGTCCCATCGAGGTGTCCTCTTTCTGGACGAGACCCCGGAGTTCAACACGCAGGCCCTCGACGCGCTGCGGCAGCCGCTGGAGGCGGGGCACGTGGTGATCGCGCGCAGCGCGGGCGTCGTACGGTTCCCCGCGAAGTTCCTGATGGTGCTCGCGGCCAACCCGTGTCCCTGCGGCCGCTTCTCGCAGACCGACGACTTCTGCGAGTGCCCGCCCTCGGCGATCCGCCGCTACCAGGCCAGGCTCTCCGGCCCGCTGCTCGACCGGGTCGACCTGCGGGTCCAGGTGGACCGCGTCACGCGGGACCAGCTCACCGGGCGGGGGGCTCGGGGCGAGTCGACCGAGGTGGTCGCCGACCGGGTGCGGGCCGCCAGGGAACGGGCGGCCGCGCGCTTCGCCGGTACCCCGTGGCGGACCAACAGCGAGGTCCCCGGACGCGAGCTGCGCAGCCGCTGGCACGCCGTGTCCGGAGCGATGGACGAGGCCGAGCGGAATCTTGAGCGGGGTGTCCTCACCGCCCGGGGGCTCGACCGTGTCCTGCGCGTCGCCTGGACCGTCGCGGACCTCGTCGGACACGACCGCCCGGACGCCACGGACGTCGCCCTGGCGCTCCAGCTGCGCACCGGAGTGCCCCGGGGTGTGCCCATGGCCATCGGGGCGATGACATGACCGGCGGCGAACCCGACGACGAAGTCCTCGCCCGCGTCTTCCTCGCCCGGGTCCTCGAACCCGGGGACGAGGGCGTGGGGCGGTGGGTGCGGGAGTGGGGTGCACAGGAGGTGGCCGCGCGGCTGCGCGAGGGCGGGGTGCCGTTGCCCGGGGTGAGTGAGAAGCGGTGGAGCGGACTGCGGGCCAGGGCCCTGGTGGCCGAACCGCGCCGGGATCTCGCCGTCGCGTACGAGGCCGGGGCGCGGTTCGTCGTGCCCGGGAGCACCGAGTGGCCGGGACAGCTCGACGGCCTCGGGGACGCGCGGCCGATCGGGCTGTGGGTGCGGGGGCGGCCCAGTCTGCGGATGTGGGCGCTGAGGTCCGTCGCCCTCGTCGGGGCCCGTGCCTGTACCGAGTACGGGGCCCACATGGCGGCCGCCCTCGGCACCGGGCTCGCCGAGCGCGGGTGGGTCGTCGTGTCCGGCGGGGCCTACGGGGTCGACGGCGCCGCCCACCGCGGTGCCCTCGGCGCGGGCGGCGCCACCGTCGCGGTCCTGGCCTGCGGGGTCGACCGGCCCTACCCGCGCGGACACGTCCAGTTGATCACCAGGATCGCGGAACAGGGCCTGGTGATCGGGGAGTTGCCACCCGGCGATCATCCGACGCCCAGCAGATTCGTGCTGCGCAACAGGGTGATCGCCGCCCTCACCCGGGGCACCGTGGTCGTCGAGGCCGCCCACCGCAGCGGCTCACTGGTCACCGCCCGAGCCGCACAGCGGTTGGGCCGTCACACGATGGGGGTGCCCGGGCCGGTCACCAGCAGCCTGTCGGCCGGGGTGCACGAGCTGCTGCGCGGGGACGCCACCCTGGTCACGGACGCCGCGGAAGTCGTCGAGCTGGTCGGCGACATGGGGGAGCTGGCACCCGACCGGCGCGGACCCGTGCTGCCGCGCGATCTGCTGGCCCCGGTGGCGCGCAGAGTGCTGTCCGCGCTGCCCGGCAGCCGGGAGGCCGGCGTGGACGAGATCGCACGCGGTGCGCAGACGACGCCGGACGACGCCATCGCGCGACTGTACGAACTCCGTGCACTTGGTTACGTCGAACGACACGGCGACGGCTGGAAGTTGACACGCCAGGCGATGATCTCCGTCCGGGGCGGCCGCGGCCCGTGTTGACCGAGCGTGTTCGGCCGTCCGGGGGAACCCCGAAGCCCTTGGGAATTCCCGCAGTTGGGGTGTTCCGTTGATCACACAGGGCGACGGCCGTGCCTCGCGGGAGCGGCCCACGGAACGTGTCTGCGCCTGCGCCCGGCCCCGCCCTTTGCGCACTGCGACGCTTCAGTCACGCTACGCTCACGGGGGTTCCGACGCACTTCACGTACATCGCGTACATCGGCGTACTTCACGGCAGAACGGCACAAGGCGACGAATGCCCCAGCACACCTCCGGGTCCGACCGGGCGGCGATCCCCCCAGCCGCCCGTGACGGTGGCAGCGTGCGGCCGCCCGCTCCCTCGACGCTCGACGAGCTGTGGCGGTCGTACAAGGCGACCGGGGACGAGCGGCTGCGTGAGCAGCTGATCCTGCACTACTCACCGCTCGTGAAGTACGTCGCCGGGCGGGTGAGCGTCGGGCTGCCGCCCAACGTCGAGCAGGCGGACTTCGTGTCCTCGGGGGTCTTCGGACTGATCGACGCGATCGAGAAGTTCGACATCGACCGCGAGATCAAGTTCGAGACGTACGCGATCACCCGGATCCGGGGCGCGATGATCGACGAACTGCGGGCGCTGGACTGGATCCCGAGATCCGTGCGGCAGAAGGCGCGCAACGTCGAGCGGGCGTACGCCACGCTGGAGGCGCGCTTGCGGCGGACGCCGACGGAGGGAGAGGTCGCCGGCGAGCTGGGAATCGCGGTGGACGATCTCCACGCGGTCTTCAGCCAGTTGTCGCTGGCCAACGTGGTGGCGCTGGAGGAGCTGCTGCACGTCGGCGGCGAGGGCGGCAACCGGCTGAGCCTCATGGACACCCTGGAGGACACCGCCGCGGACAACCCCGTGGAGGTCGCCGAGGACCGGGAGCTCAGACGCTTCCTCGCGCGGGCCATCAACACGCTGCCCGAGCGGGAGAAGACCGTGGTGACCCTGTACTACTACGAGGGACTCACACTCGCCGAGATCGGGAACGTGCTGGGAGTGACCGAGAGCCGGGTCAGTCAGATCCACACCAAGTCCGTGCTGCAGCTGCGGGCCAAGCTGGCCAGTTTCGGCCGCTGACCCGGCGGTACGGACTGCCGGTGACAGCCGGTCGGGTGGAGTGACTCCCGTCGCGAGGGGCGCGTCCGTACAGTGGTTGACGTGCCAAGGATTCGAGCGGCCTCCGTGGCCGAGCACCGGTCGATGCAGCGAGCCGCCCTGCTGGACGCGGCTCGGTCGTTGTTGTCCGAGGGCGGGACGGAGGCGCTGACCTTCCCGGCTCTCGCCGAGCGGACGGGACTCGCGCGGTCGTCCGTGTACGAGTACTTCCGGTCACGGGCGGCGGTGGTCGAGGAGCTGTGCCAGGTCGATTTCCCGGTGTGGGCCGCGGAGGTCTCCGCGGCGATGGAGGGGGCCTCGACGGCTGAGGGCAAGGTCGAGGCGTATGTGCGGCAGCAGCTGGCACTGGTCGGCGACCGGCGGCACCGGGCCGTGGTCGCCATCTCCGCGAGCGAGCTCGACGCGGGGGCCCGGGAGAAGATCCGGGCGGCGCACGGGGGCCTTGTCGCGATGATCGTCGAGGCGCTCGGGGAGATGGGACATGGGCAGCCCCGGCTGGCGGCGATGCTGGTGCAGGGGGTTGTGGACGCGGCTGTGCGGCGGATCGAGCTGGGGGCGGCGGAGGAGCCTTCGGTGATCACCGAGGCCGCGGTCTCGATGGCGCTGCGGGGAGTGCGGGGCTGAGGTCCTCGCTCTCGTGAGGTGCCGCAGTCAGGGCAAGGGGACCCCGAGTACGGGGAGCAGTCTCGACGGGCCCCGGCGCAGGAGCCATGGCGGGAGCAAGGAGAGAGGGTCGAGGTAGGTGTCGCCCCTGAGCAGACCCCAGTGCACGCACGGCGCCGTGCAGTGGGAGCCCGTCGGCTCGACCGCGCCCACCACCTCGCCCGCCGCCACCTCGTCGCCCTTCCCCACCGACGCCGTCACCGGCTCGTAGGTCACTCGAAGATCTGTGCCCGCCAGTTCCACCGAGACCACGCCCTTCCCCGCCACCCGGCCCGCGAAGGACACCCGGCCCGCCGCCACCGCCCGCACCGGGGTGCCGGCAGGAGCTGCCAGGTCCACGCCCCGGTGACCGGGGCTGTACACCGTCGCCGGGGGTTCCCAGCCGCGCAGGACCGCCGGGCGCGTGCCCACCGGCCAGGCGCGGCCGATCGCCGGTACCGAGACGTCCGTGGTCGTGGCCGCCGGCGCGAGGGAGACCGGCTTCGGCGCGGGCGCGGGCGCCGTCAGGAACAGCAGAAACCCCAGCACCAGCCACGTACCGCATCGCCTGCGTCGCCTGTCTCGCCTGCCTCGTCCGTATCGCTTCGCTCGCATACGAGAACCGTCCCGCATCCACCCCGATCATGGCCGGGGCCTGTGGACTACTTCCCGGTTGTGGACAGCGGCGTCACCCGGTACCTCGCGGGTCCCGTACACTTCTTCTGGCGATCCGGGTCACCGGGTCGACTTCGCACGCCCCGACACCTCGCCGTCACGCGGTCGGTGTCAGCGCCTCTCGGTCCTTTGCGGCAAGGCGCGTCGCGGGCGTCAGGCGCGGGTGCCCTCCGGTACCCGCGGTACAACCGAGAACACCAAGGAGAACGGCCATGGCCGTCGTCACGATGCGGGAGCTGCTGGAAAGCGGCGTCCACTTCGGTCACCAGACCCGTCGTTGGAACCCGAAGATGAAGCGCTTCATCTTCACGGAGCGCAACGGCATCTACATCATCGACCTGCTCCAGTCGCTGTCGTACATCGACCGCGCCTACGAGTTCGTCAAGGAGACCGTCGCCCACGGCGGCACGGTCATGTTCGTCGGCACGAAGAAGCAGGCGCAGGAGGCCATCGCCGAGCAGGCCACCCGCGTCGGCATGCCCTACGTCAACCAGCGCTGGCTGGGCGGCATGCTCACCAACTTCTCGACCGTCTACAAGCGTCTGCAGCGCCTCAAGGAGCTCGAGCAGATCGACTTCGAGGACGTCGCCGCTTCCGGTCTGACCAAGAAGGAGCTTCTCGTGCTCTCGCGCGAGAAGGCCAAGCTGGAGAAGACCCTCGGTGGTATCCGCGAGATGCAGAAGGTGCCCAGCGCCGTCTGGATCGTGGACACCAAGAAGGAGCACATCGCGGTCGGCGAGGCCCGGAAGCTCAACATCCCGGTCGTCGCCATCCTCGACACCAACTGCGACCCCGACGAGGTCGACTACAAGATCCCGGGCAACGACGACGCGATCCGCTCCGTCACCCTGCTCACCCGCGTGATCGCCGACGCCGTCGCCGAGGGCCTCATCAGCCGCTCGCGCGTCGCCACCGGTGACAAGGGCGAGAAGGCCGCGGGCGAGCCGCTCGCCGAGTGGGAGCGCGACCTGCTCGAGGGTGGCGAGAAGAAGGCCGAGGAGGCTCCCGCCGAGGCTGCTCCGGCCGCGGACGCCGCCGAGGCTCCCGCTGCCGAGGCCCCGGCCGCCGAGGCCCCCGCCGCCGAGGCTGAGGTTCCCGCCGAGGCCGCTCCGGCCGCGGACGCCGAGCAGGCCTGATCCGTCAGCGTCAGGGGTGACGGCGGGAGCGGTGCACCAACTCCGCTCCCGCCGTTCACCCGTAGGTCAGCGGAGAGTCGGCGGTCCCCGGCTACATGGGGGCCGTAGACCCCGTAGATCTTCGATCTTCCAGACTTCGAGAAAGATTCACAGACTCATGGCGAACTACACCGCCGCCGACGTCAAGAAGCTCCGTGAGCTCACGGGCGCCGGCATGATGGACTGCAAGAAGGCGCTGGACGAGGCCGAGGGCGACGTCGAGAAGGCTGTCGAGGCGCTTCGCATCAGGGGCCAGAAGGGCGTCGCCAAGCGCGAGGGCCGCTCCGCCGAGAACGGCGCCGTGGTCTCGATCATCGCCGACGACAACTCCTCCGGTGTCCTGGTCGAGCTGAAGTGCGAGACGGACTTCGTCGCCAAGGGCGAGAAGTTCCAGGCTGTGGCCAACAAGATCGCCGAGCACGTCGCCGCGACCTCCCCGGCCGACCTGGAGGCCCTGCTCGCCTCCGAGATCGAGGCCGGCAAGACCGTCCAGGCGTACGTGGACGAGGCCAACGCCAACCTCGGCGAGAAGATCGTCCTGGACCGCTTCGCGCAGTTCACCGACGGTTACGTGACCGCGTACATGCACCGCACGATGCCCGACCTGCCCCCGCAGATCGGTGTCCTCGTCGAGCTGGACAAGCCGGACGCGGAGACCGCTCGCGGTGTCGCCCAGCACATCGCCGCCTTCGCGCCGAAGTACCTCTCCAAGGAGGACGTGCCGGCCGAGGTCGTCGAGTCCGAGCGCCGTATCGCCGAGGAGACCACCCGCGCCGAGGGCAAGCCCGAGGCCGCGATCGCCAAGATCGTCGAGGGTCGCGTCAACGGCTTCTTCAAGGACGCCACGCTGCTCGGTCAGCCGTACGCGCTCGACCCCAAGAAGTCGGTCCAGAAGGTCCTGGACGAGGCCGGTGTCACCCTGAAGCGCTTCACGCGCATCAAGGTCGGCATCTGAGTCCGTACCGCGAGCGACGCGCGGGCCCTATAGGGTCGTCAGCAGTCGTCCGGTACGCCGCCACGCACGCGCGTGGCGGACGACAGCAGATCTGACGAGGAGGCCATTGCCGCGCATGGGATGCGAACCAGTTCCCAACCGGCAGTGGCCTTCTTCGTATGTGCAACAGGTGAAAGAGGCGGGATCCCATGACCACCAAGGCCCAGAAGAGCGACGACGGCAAAGTGCGCGGCCGGTTTCTGCTGAAGCTGTCCGGAGAGGCGTTCGCCGGTGGCGGGGGCCTGGGTGTGGACCCCGACGTGGTGCACAAGATCGCCCGTGAGATCGCCGCCGTCGTCCGGGACGGCGCCGAGATCGCCGTCGTCATCGGCGGCGGCAACTTCTTCCGCGGTGCCGAACTCCAGCAGCGCGGCATGGACCGCGCCCGCTCGGACTACATGGGCATGCTCGGCACCGTCATGAACTGCCTCGCCCTCCAGGACTTCCTGGAGAAGGAGGGCATCGACAGCCGGGTGCAGACCGCCATCACCATGGGCCAGGTCGCCGAGCCGTACATCCCGCTGCGGGCCGTGCGCCACCTGGAGAAGGGCCGCGTGGTCATCTTCGGCGCCGGTATGGGCATGCCGTACTTCTCCACCGACACCACCGCCGCCCAGCGCGCCCTGGAGATCGACGCCGAGGCGCTGCTCATGGGCAAGAACGGCGTGGACGGGGTCTACGACTCCGACCCGAAGACCAACCCCGACGCGGTCAAGTTCGACGCCCTCGGATACGGCGAGGTCATCACCCGTGACCTGAAGGTCGCCGACGCCACGGCCGTCACGCTGTGCCGCGACAACAAGCTCCCGATCCTGGTCTTCGAGCTCCTGGCGGAGGGCAACATCGCCCGCGCCGTCAAGGGTGAGAAGATCGGCACGCTGGTGGGCGACCAGGACAGCCGGGACTGACCCGGGGACACACCCGGTCCCTGACCGGGGGATGGACAATGTCCTGCCGGTCGGGAACCGTGCAGGAAGAAGACGCGACGCAGCCGGCCGCCGCCCCCAGGCACATGGAACAGCAGCCGGGCCTACTCAAGACACGCAGGAGCAAGTGGTGATCGAAGAGACCCTCCTCGAGGCCGAGGAGAAGATGGAGAAGGCCGTCGTGGTCGCCAAGGAGGACTTCGCCGCGATCCGCACCGGGCGTGCGCACCCGGCGATGTTCAACAAGATCGTGGCCGACTACTACGGTGCGCCGACGCCGATCAACCAGCTGGCTTCGTTCTCCGTGCCGGAGCCGCGCATGGCCGTCGTGACCCCGTTCGACAAGACCGCCCTGCGCAACATCGAGCAGGCGATCCGCGACTCCGACCTGGGCGTCAACCCGAGCAACGACGGCAACATCATCCGAGTGGTGTTCCCCGAGCTCACCGAGGAGCGCCGCCGCGACTACATCAAGGTCGCCCGGGGCAAGGCCGAGGACTCGCGCGTGTCGATCCGCTCGGTCCGCCGCAAGGCCAAGGACGCGATCGACAAGCTCGTCAAGGACGGCGAGGTCGGCGAGGACGAGGGCCGCCGTGCGGAGAAGGAGCTCGACGACGCGACGCACAAGTACGTCGCCCAGGTGGACGAGCTCCTCAAGCACAAGGAAGCGGAGCTTCTCGAGGTCTGATGAACGACTCTTCCTGGGCGACGCCGCCTCACACCGGGTACTGGGGGCCGTCCGACCAGGGGCCTGTCCAGGGGGCTGCCCCGGCGGGTCCCGCGTACGATGCGCATGACGCGCAGCACACTCGCCCCATGCCCATCGTGCCCGACGGACCCGCTGTACCCCGCTACGGTGACGACCAGGATGACGACCGGGGGGCCGCTCGGCTGAGCGGTCCCTTGTTCCGGGACGAGACGTTCCGGGACGACACGTTCCGTGACGAGACCGCATCGGCGCAGCCCCACCCGGGTGCGCCGCAGAAGCAGAATCCGGAGCCCATGCCCGATGCCCCGCAGCCGGCACCCGCGCCGCAGAAGAAGAGCGCGGGGCGGGACCTGGGCGCGGCCATAGGGGTCGGCGTCGGACTCGGCGTGGTGATCATCGCGTCGCTGTTCTTCGTCAAGGCGGCGTTCGTCGGCGTGATCACGGTCGCCGTGGTGGTCGGACTGTGGGAGCTGACGAAGCGGCTGGAGGAGCGCAAGGGCATCAAGGCGCCGCTCGTGCCGCTGGCGCTCGGCGGGGCCGCGATGGTCGTCGCCGGATACGTCCGAGGCGCCGAGGGTGCCTGGGTCGCGATGGCGCTCACGGCGCTCGCGGTCCTCGTCTGGCGGATGACGGAACCGCCGGAGGGCTACCTCAAGGACGTCACGGCGGGCGTCTTCGCGGCGTTCTACGTCCCGTTCCTGGCCACGTTCGTCGCCATGATGCTCACGGCCGAGGACGGGGCGGCACGTGTGCTGACCTTCCTGCTGCTGACCGTCGTCAGCGACACCGGCGCCTACGCGGTCGGCTGGCGCTTCGGCAGCCACAAGCTCGCGCCGCGCATCAGCCCCGGCAAGACCCGGGAGGGCCTGGTCGGAGCGGTGGCTTTCGCGATGGCGGCGGGTGCGCTGTGCATGGAGTTCCTGATCGACGACGGCACCTGGTGGCAGGGTCTGCTGCTCGGCCTCGCGGTCGCGGCCAGCGCGACGCTGGGTGACCTCGGCGAGTCGATGATCAAGCGCGACCTCGGCATCAAGGACATGGGCACGCTGCTGCCGGGCCACGGCGGCATCATGGACCGCCTGGACTCCCTGCTGCCGACGGCGCCGGTGGTGTGGCTGCTGCTGGTGCTGTTCGTGGGGTCCGGCTGACCGCGGGGTCGTCGCGTACGGCTCCCCTTGTACGGCTTTTCGGCCCCCGTCCTGTTATCAGGACGGGGGCCCGGTCGTCGAGATCACAGGGGCCCATTCTTTGCCTTTCACCAAGGCCGGCTTGGCCCAGGCCAGGTTGGCGCAAATTGTGCGTCAGGGCTTGCTTCGC
Source organism: Streptomyces sp. NPDC001668 (assembly GCF_042893155.1). Lineage (NCBI taxonomy): Bacteria > Bacillati > Actinomycetota > Actinomycetes > Kitasatosporales > Streptomycetaceae > Streptomyces > Streptomyces sp. NPDC001668. The sequence goes on along the minus strand of NZ_JBIAUQ010000003.1, from coordinate 39,163 downwards.
ACAGGTAAAAGGAGCCGTTTCCGCGGAATCTCGTCCGGGATGCTGACCATCGCGTCGGTTTTCGAACGGGGGAGCGGGATGAGTGGGCAGCGCGCACCGCGGCCCCTGGGGGTGGCCGTTCGTGAGCGTCAACGACTGCGGGCGGTCTCAGCGCCGATGTCATCGCCGGGGCGAAGCCCTCGGCCATGGGCCAGGACGCGCTGACGAACGCCGCCACGGGTGCCCTCGGCAACGCGCAGAACCACGGCGTCAACCACGGCCTGGAACAGCACGGCAGCCTCGGCGGGGAACACCTCAGCGACCGGGGGGGGACTGGCGGACGGCGCGCTCACGACACCGTGGGCACCACCGGCCCCGGCAGTCGGGACCCGCAGGTGACCACCCCCACCCCGCTCCGGACTGGGCTCCCGCCGTTGATCTGCCACACTGGAAGGGTTATGCCTGCACCCGGAGAACTCACTTTCGTCGCCCCCCGCGGAGCCCAGAAGCCGCCGCGGCACCTCGCCGATCTCACGCCCGCCGAGCGCAAGGAGGTCGTGGCGGGGATCGGGGAGAAGCCGTTTCGTGCCAAGCAGCTCTCGCAGCACTACTTCGCGCGGTACGCCCACGACCCGGCGGAGTGGACGGACATCCCGGCCGGTGCGCGCGGGAAGCTGCAGGAGGCGCTGCTTCCCGAGCTGATGACCGTCGTACGGCATCTGTCGACCGACCAGGGCACCACGCGCAAGACGCTGTGGCGGCTGTTCGACGGGACGCTCGTGGAGTCGGTGCTGATGCGGTACCCGGACCGGGTGACCATGTGCATCAGTTCGCAGGCCGGGTGCGGGATGAACTGTCCCTTCTGTGCCACCGGGCAGGCGGGTCTTGACCGCAATCTGTCCACCGCCGAGATCGTCCACCAGATCGTGGACGGGATGCGGGCGCTGCGGGACGGAGAGGTGCCGGGCGGGCCCGCGCGGCTGTCCAACATCGTCTTCATGGGCATGGGCGAGCCGCTCGCCAACTACAAGCGGGTGACCCAGTCCATTCGCGCGCTCACCGATCCCGCTCCCGACGGGCTCGGGCTCTCGCAGCGCGGCATCACCGTGTCGACCGTCGGGCTGGTGCCCGCCATCCACCGGTTCGCCGACGAGGGCTTCAAGTGCCGGCTCGCGATCTCCCTGCACGCGCCCGACGACGAGCTGCGCGACACCCTCGTCCCCGTGAACACGCGGTGGAAGGTGCGCGAGGTCCTCGACGCCGGGTTCGAGTACGTCGAGAAGTCCGGGCGGCGGCTCAGCATCGAGTACGCGCTCATCCGGGACATCAATGACCAGGCGTGGCGCGGTGACCGGCTCGGGCGGCTGCTCAAGGGCAAGCCCGTGCACGTCAACCTCATCCCGCTGAACCCCACCCCCGGGTCCAAGTGGACGGCCTCCCGGCCCGAGGACGAGAAGGCGTTCGTCGAGGCCATCGCCGCCCATGGTGTGCCGGTGACGATCCGGGACACCCGTGGGCAGGAGATCGACGGGGCCTGTGGTCAGCTCGCGGCCACCGAGCGGTAGTCTGACGGACGTACATCTTCATATCCGACAGGGGAGCGCCACAGCGCTGAGAGTGCGGCAATCGGGCCGCAGACCCTCTGAACCTCGCCCAGGTCATTCTGGGTAGGAAGTTCGGTCATCACCGTGAACAACAAGAAGTTTCTTGCTGCCGTCGTCGGCCTCGGCCTGGTCACGCTGTCCGCGTGCGGATCGTCCGACGGCGACCAGTCCTCCGGCTCCAAGACCGTCACCCTCGTCAGCCATGACTCCTGGGCCGTCTCCAAGAGCGTCCTCGCCGACTTCGAGAAGAAGTCCGGCTACAAGGTGAAGGTCCTGGAGGACGGCGATGCCGGGCAGGCCGTCAACAAGGCCATCCTCACCAAGGACAACCCGCAGGGCGACGTCTTCTTCGGCGTCGACAACACCCTGCTCTCCCGCGCGCTCGACAACGGGCTCTTCCAGTCGTACGCGGCGAAGGGTGCCGATCAGATCAAGGCGGGGTACCGGGTCGACGGGGACAAGGTCACGCCCATCGACACCGGTGACATCTGCGTCAACTACGACAAGGGCTGGTTCACCGAGCACAAGGTCCAGCCGCCGACGTCGTACGACGACCTGATCAAGCCCGCCTACAGGAACCTCCTCGTCACCGAGAACGCCTCCACCTCCTCGCCCGGCCTCGGCTTCCTGCTCGGGTCCGCCGCCAAGTACGGCGACGACGGCTGGCAGGGCTACTGGAAGAAGCTCAAGGCCAACGGCGTCAAGGTCGTCGACGGCTGGGAGCAGGCCTACAACGAGGAGTTCTCCGGGTCGGCCGGCGGCAAGAAGGCCAAGGCCGACCGGCCGCTCGTCGTCTCCTACGCCTCTTCGCCGCCCGCCGAGGTGATCTACGCCGACCCGAAGCCGAAGACCGCGCCCACCGGGGTCGCCGACGGCACCTGCTTCCGGCAGATCGAGTACGCCGGGCTGCTGAGCAACGCCAAGAACACCAAGGGCGGCAAGGCCTTCCTGGACTTCCTGCTCACCAAGGAGTTCCAGCAGGACATGCCGCTCAACATGTTCGTCTATCCGGTGGTGCGGGGGGCCTCGGTGCCCGCCGAGTTCACCCAGTACGGCCCGCAGGCCAAGGATCCCGAGACCATGGACCCGGCGAAGATCGCCGAGAACCGTGACGGCTGGGTCAAGTCGTGGACCTCACTCGTACTGAAGTAGCCACTCGGCGCAAGGGGAGCGCGGCGCGGCTCGGGCTCATGGCCGTGCCCGTCGCGTTCTTCGCCGTCTTCTTCGCCTGGCCCGTCGCCGCGATCATGGCGCGCGGGCTCAAGACCGGCGGGAGCTGGCAGTTCGGCCGGATCACCGACGTCCTGACCCAGCCGGACATCCGGCACGTCCTGTGGTTCACCACCTGGCAGGCGCTCGCCTCCACCGCGCTCACGCTCCTGATCGCACTCCCCGGCGCGTACGCCTTCGCGCGCTTCGACTTCCCCGGCAAGCAGGTCCTGCGGGCCGTGGTCACCGTCCCCTTCGTGCTGCCGACGGTCGTCGTCGGTACGGCCTTCCTGGCGCTCGTCGGAAGGGGCGGCCTCACGGACGACCTCTGGGGCGTACGGCTGGACACCACCGTGTGGGCGATCCTGCTCGCGCACGTCTTCTTCAACTACGCGGTCGTCGTACGGACCGTCGGCGGGCTGTGGGCCCAGCTGGACCCGCGCCAGGAGGAGGCCGCGCGGATGCTCGGCGCGTCCCGGCTGACGGCCTGGAGGACGGTCACCCTGCCCGCGCTCGCGCCCGCCGTGGCCGCCGCCGCGCTGATGGTGTTCCTCTTCACCTTCACCTCCTTCGGCGTGGTGCAGATCCTCGGCGGGCCGACCTTCTCGACCCTCGAAGTGGAGATCTACCGGCAGACCTCCGAGATCTTCGACCTGCCCACGGCCGCCGTGCTGACGCTGATCCAGTTCGTGGCGGTGGGCGCGGTCCTCGCCCTGCACGCGTGGACCGTACGGCGCCGGGAGAGCGCGCTGCGGCTCGTGGACGCGTCCGGCACCGCCCGGCGGCCGCGCGGGGCGGGGGAGTGGGGGCTGCTGGCCGGGGTCGTGGGCAGTGTCGCCGTACTCCTGCTGCTGCCGCTCGCCGTGCTGGTGCAGCGGTCGCTCGACGCCCCCGGCTTCGGCTACTACCGGGCGCTGACCAGCGCCGACGGCGGGGTGTTCCTGGTCGCGCCGATCCAGGCGGTCGGGAACTCGCTGGAGTACGCCCTCGCGGCGACCGCCATCGCGGTGCTGGTCGGGGGCCTCGCGGCGGCGGCGCTCACGCGGCGGGACGCGGGGCGGTTCGTACGGGGCTTCGACGCGCTGCTGATGCTGCCGCTCGGGGTGTCCGCGGTGACCGTCGGCTTCGGGTTCCTGATCTCGCTCGACGAGCCGCCGCTGGACCTCAGGCAGTCCTGGATCCTGGTGCCGCTCGCGCAGGCGCTGGTCGGGGTGCCGTTCGTCGTGCGGACCATGCTGCCGGTGCTGCGGGCGGTGGACCACCGGCTGCGGGAGGCGGCGGCCGTGCTCGGGGCCTCGCCCTGGCGGGTGTGGCGGGAGGTCGATCTGCCCATGGTGCGGCGGGCGTTGCTGATCGCGGCGGGCTTCGCCTTCGCCGTGTCGCTGGGCGAGTTCGGGGCGACCGTGTTCATCGCGCGGCCCGACAACCCGACGCTGCCGGTCGCCGTGGCCCGGCTGCTCGGGCGGGCCGGTGACCTCAACTACGGCCAGGCGATGGCCCTTTCGACGATCCTGATGGTGGTGTGCGCGGTGGCGCTGCTGGTCCTCGAACGGCTGCGGACCGACCGGACCGGGGAGTTCTGATGCTGCTGAGCCTTGAGGGCGCGACGGTACGGTTCGGCGGGCGGGCCGTGCTCGACGGGGTCGGGCTCGATGTCGCCGAGCACGAGATCGTGTGTGTGCTCGGACCCAGCGGGAGCGGGAAGTCGACGCTGCTGCGTGTGGTGGCCGGGCTCCAACCCCTCGACGGCGGGCGGGTGTCGCTCGACGGACGCGACCAGGGCGGGGTACCCGCGCACCGGCGTGGGGTGGGGCTGATGTTCCAGGACCATCAGCTGTTCCCGCAGCGGGACGTGGGCGCCAACGTGGCCTTCGGGCTGCGGATGCGCGGGGCGGGCAGGGCGCAACAGGACGAGCGGGTGCGGGAGTTGCTCGATCTCGTCGGGCTTCCGGCTGCCGCCCGGCGGGCTGTGGGCGCGCTCTCCGGTGGTGAGCAGCAGCGGGTCGCGCTGGCCCGGGCGCTCGCACCGCGTCCCCGGCTGCTGATGCTCGACGAGCCGCTCGGGCAGCTGGACCGTTCCCTGCGGGAGCGGCTCGTCGTCGAACTGCGCGAACTGTTCGGGCGGTTGGGCACCACCGTCCTCGCGGTCACCCACGACCAGGGTGAGGCCTTCGCGCTCGCCGACCGGGTCGTGGTGATGCGGGACGGACGGATCGCCCAGTCCGGTACGCCGCTCGAGGTGTGGCAGCGGCCGGCCGACGAGTTCGTGGCCCGCTTCCTCGGCTTCGAGAACGTCGTCGAGGGGACGGTGGCCGGGGAGGCGGCGGACACGGTGTGGGGCAAGGTGCCGGTGCCCCCGGGAGCCGCGCAGGGGGTCCGGAGCGTGCTGGTGAGGCCGGCGGGGGTGCGGCTCGTGGCGGCCGACGAGGGGCTGCGCTGCACGGTCACCGCGCGCACCTTCAGGGGCACGCATGTCGCCGTCCATCTGCGACCCGCCGACGAGGGGCCGCGGTTGGAGGCCGCGTGTGCGCTGCGGGTCGCGCCAGAGGTGGGGGACGCGGTCGGGGTGGAGTTCGACCCGGACGAAATCGTGGTGCTGGGCTGACGGGAGCGGGCCTACAGTGCGGGGCATGACGCTGCTCCCACACGACCGCTACTGCGACGAGATCGCCCACCAGGTGGGCCTGTTGAGGGCCGTGGTGACCTCCGGGGCCGATCTGTCCACGCCCGTGCCGACCTGCCCGGACTGGTCGCTGGAGCGCCTGGTGCGGCACACCGGGGGCGCCCTGCGCTGGGCGGAGTCGATGGTGCGGACCCGGGCCACCCACGACGTCCCGGAGGACCAGGTGCCGTCGGGGGAGGGGCCCGGGAGCGCCGCCGACCTCGACGCATGGCTCGGCGAGACCGGCGAGATGCTCGTCGCCACGCTGCGTGAGGCCGGCCCGGACGCCAAGGTGTGGTCCTGGGCCGGGATTCCGACCTCCGGGTTCTGGGCCCGCCGGATGGCGCATGAACTCACCGTCCACCGCGCCGACGCCGCCCTCGCCGTCGGGCAGCCGTACGAGGTCGCCCCCGAGATCGCCGCCGACGCGATCGACGAGTGGCTGCAGATCGTGGAGTTCATGCAGCGGGCCGCGCCGCACGACGAGGCGAGGCAGCTGCGGAGGCCGGGGCGCAGTATTCATCTGCATGCGACCGATGGGACGCCCGGGCTCGACGCCGAGTGGGTCGTCGAGCTCACCGAGGACGTGATCGTGTGGCGGCGAGGGCACGAGAAGACGACCGTCGCGCTGCGGGGGCCGCTGACCGGCGTGCTGCTCGCCTTCTACCGTCGACTGCCCCTGGACAGCCCCGGGTTGGAGGTCCTCGGGGAGCGGGAGCTGCTGGAGTTCTGGCTGGAGCGGACCGCGTTCGGATGACGGTACGGCTGTGGCCCGCCCCCGGACCGGGGACGGGCCACAGAACGTGGTGCGGGCGTCAGCGGGTGCTGCTCGCCCCACGACGGCGCAGGCCGAAGAACACCGCTCCGCCGCCGAGGGCGACGAGAGCGATCGCGATCCCGGCGATCAGGCCGGTGTTGGAGTTCGCACCGGTCTCGGCGAGGTTGGAGTCACCGGCCGCGGGCGACGGGGCGTTGCTCTCGCCGGTCGCCGGAGCGGTGGTGCCCTCGGAGGCCGACGGGGTCGGGGCCGGGGACTCCTCGGCCGGAGTGCTGGCGGAGTCCGACGGGGTGGGCGTGGGCGTCGGGGTCGGCGTCTCCTCGGTCTTGCAGGCGGTCGCCGGGGTGGTCAGGTTGGGTGTGATGTCCTCGCCCTGGATGTAGGGCAGGGCCTCGACGTGGATGCGGTACTCGGCGTTGGGCGCCCAGTCCTCCTTGAAGGTGACGGTGGTGCCCTCCTTGGAGCCCTTCACCGTCTGCTCGCCGACCTTCTTCGCGTCGGCGCCGTTGCTCTGCAGGAGGTACACGGAGACGGTCGCCTCGACGCCGGACTTGTCCACGTCGGTGACGCTGATGACGCCCTGGGTGCCGTCACACTTGGCTTCGGCGGAGAACTCCTTGATGTTGCAGGCAAGGGCGTTGCCGGAGGCGCCGAGCACGATCGCGGTCGTGGCGGCGGCGACGCCGAGAAAGCGCGCGGCGCGGGAGGTGCGGCGGGATATGGGCGTAAATGCCACGTTCGTCCTTCACGGGGTGCGCAAATGCGGGGGGCTGAAGGGATGGTGATGTGTCATCACCACCCCCAGGAGTCTCACAGGTCTATAAGTGCTGCATAAGTAGTGTCAACGTGCAGGTGCCCTACAACCGTTGGCTTTACGTTCTTATTACCGTGTGAGACGTTTCAGTGCGGCCGGAGCCTCCTCGATCCGGTCAACAAGGGCGATTCGGGCCTCCATTGACCGCTCCCGCGCCAACGCCCGGAGCAGCGGCCAGGTGGGCAGCTTCTCCGTCCAGTGGACGCGGTTCACGAGCACCATCGGCGTGGGCTCACCGCGCGACTCGTAGTAGTTGGGCGTCGCGTTGTCGAAGATCTCCTGCACGGTGCCGGCGGCACCCGGAAGGAAGACCACGCCCGCGGTGGAGCGGGCCAGCAGACCGTCCTCGCGGGTGGCGTTGGCGAAGTACTTGGCGATGTGCGAGGCGAAGGCGTTCGGCGGCTCGTGCCCGTAGAACCACGTCGGGATCCCGACGGACCGGCCGCCCCGGGGCCAACGCGCGCGGATCTCGAAGGCGGCCCGCGCCCAGTCGGTGATCGAGGGTGTGAACGACGGTGCCTTGGCGAGCAGTTCGCACGCCTCGTCGAGCATGCTGTCCTCGAAGGGGGCCGCGTAGGCGCCGAGGTTGGCCGCCTCCATCGCGCCCGGGCCGCCACCGGTGGCCACGGTGAACCCGGCGCGGGTCAGCTCGCGGCCGAGGCGGGCGGCACCGGCGTACTCCTGGGTGCCGCGGGCCATCGCGTGGCCGCCCATCACTCCCACGACGGCCGCTCCGCGCAGGAGTTCGTCGAGTGCGTCGGAGACCGCGTCGTCGTGGATGGAGCGCAGCATCGACGCGTATATGTCGCCGTCGGCCTTGGTGCGCTGGAACCAGGCGTAGGCGAGCGCGTCGGGGGTCTGCTCGTACCCCTTCTCCAGCTGGTCGAACAACTCGTCGGGGGAGTAGAGCAGTCCGCGGTACGGGTCGAAGGGCAGGTGCGGGACGGGCGGGAAGACGAGGGCGCCGTCCGCGCGGAGCTTCTCTGCGGCGTTCTCCCGCATCGGGCAGCCGAGGAAGACGGCGCCCGCGGTGTCGGTGGCGAGCAACTCCCTTGTGCGGTCTGTCAGATCGACGGACTGGACCCGGAAACCGGTGAGGGTGCCCCGGGCCGGCACGACCGCGTCGAACTCCTCGATGGTCTCGATCTCACGGTCGTCGTGGTGTGCCGCGTGGGCGGGGCTCGTCTGCACCCGCCCATGCTCGCACGCCGTGTTCCGGGCCGTGTTGCTGACCGGGGGTCAGCCCTGGACGGCCGCCGGGTCCATCCACACGACCTCCCAGCCGTGGCCGTCGAGGTCGTCGAACGAGCGGCCGTACATGAAGCCCTGGTCCTGGACGTCGTCGTTGGCGGTGCCGCCCGCGGCGACCGCCTTCCCGACCAGTTCGTCGACTTTCTCGCGGCTCTCGGCGCTCAGACAGAGCAGCACCTGGCTGGTCTTCGTCGCGTCCGCGATCTCCTTGTCGGTGAAGGTCGAGTAGAACGGCTTCGTGAGCAGCATCGCGACGATGGTCTCGCTGATCACGACCGAGGCGGCCTTGTCGTCGCTGAACTGCTCGTTGAGCGAGTAGCCGAGCTCTGTGTAGAACTTCTTCGAGGCGTCGAGGTCGTTCACGGGAAGGTTGACGAAGATCATCTGCTGGTACGCCGGCGTGGTCATCGGAGTCTCTCCCATCGGGTGTGTGCGGTACGGGGGGTAGACGGGCGGGCGCGGCGGAACTCATCGGTGGGGAGAGACTTTTTTCCAGGGCGTCTCGGCGGTCGGGGCGTCAGGGCGTCAGAGGGAGCGCCGCCAGCTCCGCCACGACCAGGGTGAGCGGACCGAACAGGGCCAGCAGGGCGCCGGCACGGAGGGCCGCGGCGCTGCGGAGCATGGTCGCGGGGGCGCCCAGACGCAGCAGCGCGGCCGTGGTGTCCGACCTCGCGTGCTTGGCCTCCACGGCCGCCGTCAGCAGCGTGGCGAGGGCGCAGCTCGTCACGAGGAGCAGTCCGAGGGTGGTGAGCGGGCCGACTTCGGGGCCGGTGGGGTCGTACAGGGAGATCATGGCGTAGGCGCCGGAGGCCACCGCGCAGACGATGCCGAGAGGGCGGCCGATCCGGGTGGCCTCCGCCATGAGGACCCGGCCGGCGAGGAGCCGCAGGGCCCCGGGCCGGCCGGACTGGAGGAGACGCCCGCACAGGTGGGTGAGACCGGGTCCGGCGACGGCCAGTCCCGCGGCGGTGAGGAGCCAGCCGACCAGGACCGAGGGGGTGCCCGCGAGACCGCCGGGGAGGGGGGTGGCGGGAGCGGTTCCGTGGCGGTTGGCGTAGGCCTCGACCGCCAGACCCGCGGCGAGCACCGCGATGCCCCAGGGAAGGCCCTTGGGGGCTTCCTGGGGGGCAGGGGGGAGGGCGCTGTCCTGGCCGGGGTCCAGGGGCCCGCTCTCGGCGGCGGGGGCGGGGGTGGGGTCCTTCGGGGCGGCGGGCTCGCTCGTGTTCCGACGCGCGCGGAAACGGCCGTACGCGCCGAAGGGCTCCCTCGCCGTCGTCCTGCCGTACGCCCCGAAGCGGCCGTACGACCGTGCCTCCCGCCTCGCCGAGGCCGCTCTGTCGTCCCGTGGCCGCAGGACGAGTCCCACCGTGACCGACGCGATCGCCGGGACCAGGCCCAGCAGGGTCAGGGCGGCCGGCAGGGGGAGGGGGGTGCCCGCCGCCAGGAAGTCCGCCGCCGCTCCGTCGAAGGGCAGGCCCGTCAGGTCGCCCCGCAGGTGGAGGAAGAAGAGTAGCGCCAGCATCGAGCCGAGGGTGCAGGACAGGGCCGTGGTCGTGGCCGTGACCGCCATCAGCCGGGCCGGTCCCAGGCCGATCGCCGCGAGACCGGGGCGGGGGCGGGTGCCCGGGTCGGTGCGGGCGACCGCCAGGGCGAAGTGGACCGTCGCCGCCAGGGGAGTCAGGCACCACGCGAGGCGGAGGACGGCGCCCGACGGGTCCTCCGGGTGGCTGATCGCGTGGCCGAGGGTGCACAGCAGGAGGAAGCCCGTGCCCGCCGAGGCGAGTGCCACCAGAAGGCGGCGCAGCTGTACGGCGGGACGGGCGCCCCGGGTCAGACGGAGAGCGAGCACGCGGTACGGCCTTCCGAGTCGGCCATCGGGGGCAGGTGCACGGTGTTCACCCGGCGTCCGTCCAGGAGGGTGACCGTGCGGTCCGCCAGGGCTGCGGTGTCGGGGTCGTGCGTGGCCAGGACCACGGTGATGCCGTGGGAGCGGGCGGCCGTGGTGAGCGTGCGCAGGACGTGGGCGCGGTCCGCCCGGTGCAGGGGGGCCGTCGGTTCGTCCGCGAACAGGACCGACGGTGCCGGGGCGAGGGCGCGGGCGACGCAGACGCGCTGGCGTTCGGACTGGGTCAGCTCGTGCGGGCGGCAGCGGGTCCGGTCGCCGATGTCCAGGCGCTCCAGCCACTCCATGGCGGCGACCTTGGCCCGGCGGCGGCCGGTGCCGCGCAGCATGAGGGGGAGGGCGGCGTTCTCCCAGGCGTTGAGCTCGGGGACGAGCACCGGGGCCGGGTCGATCCAGCCGAAACGGTCGCGGCGCAGGCGCTCGCGGGTCAGCGGGCCCATGGTGTGCACCGGCACGCTGTTGAACCAGACCTCGCCGCGCTGGGCCGGGGTGAGCCCCGACAGGCAGCTGAGCAGTGTGGTCTTGCCGCTGCCGCGCGGGCCGCTGACGGCGAGGATCTCGCCCTCGCGCACTCCGAGGGAGACACCCTGGAGCGCCGGTGAGCCGTCGCGGTGGGTGAAGTGCAGGGAGCGTGCCCAGAGCACATCGTTGTCCGGCGGGGCCTCCATGGCGTACACCTCGTTCTGGTCCGTTGTGCCTTGCAATCCCCCGAGCGGGGGAACGAAAGCAGGGCCGATCGGTTACCAGGCACGCTAAGGAGACGGGGGCGGGACGCCGTACAGCACACGGCCCGGGGTGCGTGCCTGTCACTCGGACGGGTGCACTCCGGGCCGTACGGGCCGCTGAGTCGCCGGGGGCTAGAGCTTGGTCCAGGCCTCGGTGAGGGTCGCGCGCAGGATCTGCTCGATCTCGTCGAAGGTCCCCTGGTCGGAGATCAGCGGCGGGGCGAGCTGGACGACCGGGTCGCCGCGGTCGTCGGCACGGCAGTACAGGCCGTTGTCGAAGAGGGCCTTGGAGAGGAAGCCGTACAGGACGCGCTCGGTCTCCTCGTCGTTGAAGGACTCCTTCGTCGCCTTGTCCTTGACGAGTTCGATGCCGTAGAAGAAGCCGTTGCCGCGGACGTCGCCGACGATCGGCAGGTCGTGCAGCTTCTCCAGGGTGGCGCGGAAGGCGCCCTCGTTGTCCAGGACGTGCTGGTTGAGGTTCTCGCGCTCGAACAGGTCGAGGTTGGCGAGGCCCACCGCGGCCGACACGGGGTGGCCGCCGAAGGTGTAGCCGTGCAGGAAGACGTTGTCCTCCTTGTAGAACGGCTCCGCCAGGCGGTCGGAGATGATGCAGGCGCCGATGGGGGAGTAGCCCGAGGTCATGCCCTTGGCGCAGGTGATCATGTCCGGGACGTAGTCGAACTTGTCGCAGGCGAACATGGTGCCGAGGCGGCCGAAGGCACAGATGACCTCGTCGGAGACCAGCAGCACGTCGTACTGGTCGCAGATCTCGCGCACCCGCTGGAAGTAGCCGGGCGGGGGCGGGAAGCAGCCGCCCGCGTTCTGCACGGGCTCCAGGAAGACCGCGGCGACGGTGTCCGGGCCCTCGAAGAGGATCTGCTGCTCGATCTGGTCGGCGGCCCAGCGGCCGTAGGCCTCGGGGTCGTCGCCGTGGATCGGGGCGCGGTAGATGTTGGTGTTCGGGACCTTGTGGGCGCCGGGGACGAGGGGCTCGAAGGGGGCCTTCAGGGCCGGCAGGCCGGTGATGGACAGGGCGCCCTGCGGGGTGCCGTGGTAGGCGACCGCGCGCGAGATGACCTTGTACTTGGTGGGCTTGCCGGTGAGCTTGAAGTACTGCTTGGCGAGCTTCCAGGCGGTCTCGACCGCCTCGCCGCCACCGGTGGTGAAGAAGACCTTGTTGAGGTCGCCCGGCGCGTGGTGGGCCAGGCGCTCCGCGAGTTCGACGGCCTTCGGGTGGGCGTAGGACCACACCGGGAAGAACGCCAGCTCCTGCGCCTGCTTGAAGGCGGTCTCGGCGAGTTCCGTGCGGCCGTGGCCGGCCTGGACCACGAACAGGCCCGCGAGACCGTCGAGGTAGCGCCTGCCCTTGTCGTCGTAGATGTAGGTGCCCTCGCCCCGGACGATGGTCGGGACCGGGGAGTTCTCGTACGAGGACATGCGGGTGAAGTGCATCCACAGGTGGTCGTACGCGGTGCGGCTGAGGTCCTTGGAGCTCACGGTTATCGGGTCCTCACGGTTATCGGGTTCCCCACATGTAGGTCTGCTTCTTGAGCTTCAGATAGACGAAGCTCTCGGTGGAGCGCACTCCGGGGATGGCCCGGATGCGGCGGTTGATGACCTCCAGGAGGTGGTCGTCGTCCTCGCAGACGATCTCCACCATCAGGTCGAAGGAGCCGGCCGTCATCACCACGTACTCGCATTCGGACATGGCGGTCAGCGCGTCGGCCACGGACTCGACATCGCCCTCGACATGGATGCCGACCATCGCCTGGCGCCGGAAGCCCACGGTGAGCGGGTCCGTGACGGCGACGATCTGCATCACGCCCTGGTCGAGCAGCTTCTGGACACGCTGGCGCACGGCCGCCTCGGACAGGCCCACGGCCTTGCCGATCGCGGCGTACGGACGGCGGCCGTCCTCCTGGAGCTGCTCGATGATGGCGAGGGAGACGGCGTCCAGGTTGGGGCTGCTGCCGTTCCTGGACTCGCTCCTGGACTCGCGGGAGTCCCTGGGGTCTGCGCTTCGACTGGCCACGGGCTCACTGTGCACGACGTCTCGTCGGTTTCGCAAGGTCGGGGCGATGAAATTCGTTGTTTACGTGATGGAGACCTGCGGATTTCGCAGTCTTGGCGCGATCGGGGGTGTTGAAAACGTGGGCCTGGCGATTAGGGTGGGTGTCTCAGTCAGTGGACAGATTCAACCCCCCTCAGGAGGTCGGCAGTGAGCACCGAGCTGCGTCGTCTGCGCAACTACATCGACGGTGAGTTCCGGGACGCCGCCGACGGGCGGACCACCGAGGTGGTCAACCCCGCTACCGGTGAGGCGTACGCGACCGCGCCGCTGTCGGGGCAGGCGGACGTGGACGCGGCGATGGCCGCCGCTGCCGCCGCCTTCCCGGGCTGGCGCGACACGACTCCCGCCGAGCGGCAGAAGGCCCTGCTGAAGATCGCGGACGCGTTCGAGGAGCGGGCCGAGGAGCTCATCGCGGCGGAGGTGGAGAACACCGGCAAGCCGATCGGGCTCACGCGGTCCGAGGAGATCCCGCCGATGGTCGACCAGATCCGCTTCTTCGCGGGCGCGGCCCGCATGCTGGAGGGGCGGTCGGCCGGTGAGTACATGGAGGGCCTGACCTCCATCGTGCGGCGCGAGCCGGTCGGGGTCTGCGCTCAGGTCGCCCCGTGGAACTACCCGATGATGATGGCCGTGTGGAAGTTCGCGCCGGCGATCGCGGCCGGCAACACGGTGGTGCTGAAGCCCTCGGACACGACCCCCGCGTCGACCGTCCTGATCGCGGAGATCATCGGCGGGATCCTGCCGAAGGGCGTCTTCAACGTCATCACCGGCGACCGCGACACCGGCCGGCTGATGGTCGAGCACCCGACGCCGGCGATGGCGTCCATCACCGGTTCGGTGCGGGCCGGCATGTCGGTCGCCGAGACCGCGTCCAAGGACCTGAAGCGGGTGCACCTGGAGCTGGGCGGCAAGGCGCCGGTCGTCGTCTTCGAGGACACGGACATCCCGAAGGCCGTCGAGGACATCTCGGTGGCGGGCTTCTTCAACGCCGGGCAGGACTGTACGGCGGCCACGCGCGTGCTGGTGCAGTCCTCGATCCACGACGAGTTCGTCGCGGCGCTGGCGAAGGCCGCCGCCGACACCAAGACCGGGCAGCCGGACGACGAGGACGTGCTGTACGGGCCGCTCAACAACCCGAACCAGCTCAAGCAGGTCTCCGGGTTCATCGAGCGGCTGCCCGCGCACGCCAAGGTCGAGGCCGGCGGTCACCAGGTCGGTGAGAAGGGGTACTTCTACGCGCCGACCGTCGTGTCCGGGCTCAAGCAGGACGACGAGATCATCCAGAACGAGGTCTTCGGACCCGTCATCACCGTGCAGTCCTTCTCCGACGAGGAGCAGGCCGTGTCCTGGGCCAACGGCGTCGAGTATGCGCTCGCGTCCTCGGTGTGGACCAAGGACCACGGGCGCGCGATGCGGATGTCCAAGAAGCTGGACTTCGGGTGCGTGTGGATCAACACGCACATTCCGCTGGTCGCGGAGATGCCGCACGGCGGGTTCAAGAAGTCCGGGTACGGCAAGGATCTTTCGGGCTACGGGTTCGAGGACTACACACGGATCAAGCACGTGATGACGTCGCTGGACGCGTAGGTTCCCCGGCGGGGCGTGTGCAGCGCTCTCCGGCCGCGGGTGCGTGGGGGCTGGTCGCGCAGTTCCCCGCACCCCTGCGGGAGTTGGGGTGCCGGCGTCGAAACGTTCCGGTGTCTGCCGGACCACGCGCTCCGCTCGACGCCACGTCAGTTGTGGGCTCACGTACCGCGGCGGCATGCTGCGCCCATGCCCGCCACACCGAAGACGCCCCCGCCCGCCCGTAGGACCCTGCTGCGCGCCCTCGGAGGCGGGGCGGTGCTGGGCACTCTCGCCGGATGCGGGGTGCCCGCCGCGTACGTGGCCGCGAGCGACCGGGCCGTCACCGATCGCTCGGCCACCGACAAACGGCTGACCTGGGCCAACTGGCCGCTCTACATCGACACGGACGACGACGACTCGACGAGGCGGCCGACGCTGGACGCCTTCCGGAAGCGCACCGGCATATCCGTCGACTACGTCGAGGAGATCAACGACAACGACGAGTTCTTCGGCAAGATCAGCCCCGCGCTGATGAACCACCAGCAGAGCGGCCGCGATCTGATCGTCATGAGCGACTGGATGTGCGCGCGGTTCGTACGGCTCGGCTGGGTCCAGGAGATGGACCGGACGCGCCGGCCGAACGTCACGAAGTACCTGGACCCGCTGCTGCGTTCACCGGCCTTCGACCCGGGCCGCGCGTACACCGTGCCGTGGCAGTCGGGGATCACCGGCATCGCGTACGACCGCAGGAGGCTGGGCCGCGAGATCCGGCACGTGAAGGACCTCTGGGCGAGCGACCTCAGGGGCCGGGTCACCCTGCTCTCCGGCCTCGACGAGGCCTTCGCGCTGCTGATGCAGGGCAACGGGGTCGACATCACGCGGTGGACCGAGGACGACTTCCACGAGGTCTGCGACCAGGTCGAGAAGCACGTCAGGAACGGCCAGATCCGCCGCTTCACCGGCAACGACTACACCAAGGACCTCGTCACCGGAGACGTCCTGGCCTGTCAGGCCTACTCCGGAGACGTGATCCAACTCCAGGCCGACAACCCCGACATCCGCTTCGTCGTCCCCGAGGAGGGCGCGGAGCTCTGGTCGGACTCCCTGATGATCCCCGACCGCGCCCTCCACAAGACCAACGCGGAACGCCTGATCGACTACTACTACGAGCCCGAGGTAGCCGCGGAACTCGCCGCCTGGGTGAACTACGTCTGCCCCGTCCCCGCCGCGCGGGACGTCCTGGCCGCGTCGAAGGACGAGGACACCGCCGCCCTCGCCGAGAACCCCCTCATCTTCCCGGACGCGGAGACGCGCCGACGGCTGGTGATCGCGCGGGACATCACATCGGGGGAGCGGGTGGAGTACGCGAAGCGGTGGAACGCGATCGTGGGGTTGTGAGCGCCGGCATCGAGGGTGCTGTGACGGGGATTTTCCATTGCGTGCCGTTCCAGTGCTTCAGCAGTCGGACCGTACGCGCGAAGACGGCCTTCGTGCTGGTCTGCGATCTTCGTGATCGGGATGTACAGCCCGCGGCCGGAGGGGTGCGGGAGCGCGGTCATCACGTCCGCGGTGAAGTCGGCCTGTCCCGGCGTGTGCGCCCGGGTCGCCGAAGCGTACGAGTACGGCGCGGCGGCGGCCTTCCACCTCGATGGTGAGCTCGGGGCACTCGTCGTCGAGGTCCTCGTGGATCACCTCGCGGACCTTCTCCATGAGGTCCAGGGTGCTCTTCTTGCCGGGCCGTAGCGGCCGTGCAGTTGCAGGCAGCGGTCGATGACGCCTCTGGTTCGTCGTGCTGTCCCGGGACTGCGAACGGCTCATCCAGTACTCCGAGACCTGATCACCTGGTCGCCATCACCCTCATGACCCGCGGAGGCGGCAGCCACGAAGAACGGAATGGCGATGAGGAAGCGGTCGGCCTCGGCGCGTCGGTGCTGTTCGGCGAGCCACTCGTCGGCCTGGTCGCGGCCGACTGCGCCGCTCGTGCAGGCCCGCTCGGCGAGCCCGGCGAGCAACGACAGCATCACGGGATCGGTGAACACGCTGGTGTGCACCTCGACGGTGACGTCGTTGAAGCCGCCGTCCAGGAGCAGGTTGCGGTACTGGCGGGCGGCGCGGGGCGCGCCCAGGAGGTCGGCGCGGGCGTGCACGATCGTGCGGGTGAGCGCCGCGTCATCAGAGTCGATCATGATGGCGTCCCAGTCCTGGCCGACCAGGACGATCCTGCCGCCCGGGCAGAGGACGCGCCGCGCTTCCGCCACCGCGCGCCACGGCTCCTGAAGAAATTGGAAGACCTTGTCGGCACGGTAGCCGCGCACACTTCCGCCGGCGAACGGCAGATCCTCCGCCCCCGCCTCCCGGAACTCGGCCCCCGGCCACCGTTTCCGGGCCTCGGCCAGCATCCACGGATCGGGATCCACGCCCACCACGTGGACGCCACGCCCGGCCAGCTCGGCTACGGCTCGCCCGGCACCGCAGCCGATGTCCACGACGGACGAGCCCGGGACAAGAGACAGCAGCTCGTAGGAGCGGGCCCGCAGCAGCCCGGCGCTCGGCATCTGGTCCATCGCGTCGAGGAGGGCCAGCATGGCCTCGATGTTGCGGTGCTTTTCCACGAAAGGCGTCGCCACAGCCATGGCCTCCTGCCTTTCCTTGTCGGTCATGGTCGGGCGGCCCTTCGAGTTGTTGGTGGTTGCAGGGGGTCAGCTGTTCAGGAAGACCAACAGGTCGTCCATGCCGTCGCTCACCTGAACGGAAAGCAAAACGGTTATGTACTAAACAGTCAGAAACCTAGGCGGTTCTGTACTGAGTTGTCAAGTGCGAGCGGCGCAGCGGGTGTGATGTCCAGCAGCAGGTGAACCTCGCAGGCCTGGGGTGCCTGGTTGTGGTCCCGGTTGTACGGGGGTGTTCGCCACGTGGGTGAGCAGGGCGTCGAGCTGACGCTCGCGCAGGATGGCGACGATCGGACCGGTCGCCGACTCGGGGACGCCCAGCGGGAGTCCGTACCGCTGCCCGCGTCCGCGAGGTGGAGCGCCGGTGCGAATTCGCTTAACCGCGGTCCGAGTTGGCGGAGCGGCGGTCGAAGTGCCACCGTCTGCCGGCGGCGTGGCGTTCGGCGACTGACCGTGCGGTTCAAGCTCACCTGCGCGAACTGGTGGCTGCCCCGAGCCACCGAGCGCTCCGGAGCAGAACGTGAGGTGCATGAGGTGGGGCGGGTCCCGCGTGAGGCAGCGGCCGCTGGGGCGTGACACGGGGGCTTCGGCTCGGCGTGACAAAATGAGGGGGGCCGTTCGTCCGTCCTTTGATGCTGCGAGGTTCTTCGTGAGCAAGCCCGTGGGCCGCGAGCCGCTGCGCCGTAACGCGCGGTCCAACCGGGCGCGCATCCTGGCCACGGCCCGTGAGGAGCTGGGGCGGAACCCCGATGTCACGCTGGAGGAGGTGGCGCGGGCGGCCGGGGTCGTCCGGCGCACCCTCTTCGGGCACTTCCCGGGGCGCGCGGCGCTGATGGAGGCCCTCGCCGAGGAAGCCGCCGAGACGTTGCGGAACACGGTGGAGGCAGGGTTGGAACCGGGGGAGCCGGCCGAGCGGGCGTTGGCGCGGTGCGTACTCCGGATGTGGCCCGTGGGCGACCGCTACCGCATGCTGCTGGCGCTCACCCGGCGGGACCTCGGCTCCGAGCGCGTCGCCGAGGTGCTCGCGCCGGCCCGGGAGGCCGTCACCGGGATCCTGGAGCGCGGGCAGCGGGACGGCGTCTTCCACTCCCATCTGCCGCCGGCCGTGCAGAGCACGGGCCTGATGGCGTTGATCGTGGCTCTGGTGGAGTCCGTCAACACCGGCGCGCTGGAGGACGACGGGCACCGGATCGCCACGGCCACCCTCATCGCGGCCGGCGTGCCGGAGGATCGGGCGAGCGCGGTGGTCGAGGAGGTCGCGTCGGCGATGGCTACGGCTCTCCCGGCCCACGGCACCTGATTTCTCTCCGGCCGACCCGTTCGACGAGGTGTCCCGGGCGTCGTCGCGGCGGAAGGTGACCGACCTGCCGGAGAAGTGGGCGGTGAGGCCCTGCTTTGTGGTGGTGACCGAGCGCAGTCGGAGGCCGTCGGGGACGTTCCGCGGCGCGATCGGCTCGGCGAAGACCTGACCGAGCAACGTGTCACCGGCCTCGGGCCGGGCGACGCGGCTCGCGACGTTGAAGTCCTTGAAGGTGACGCGGTGGCCGGCGGCCGCCGAGAGGGTTTCGTAGCGGTGGCCCGGGCCTCGCTGTCGTCGTCCGACTTCGTCAACCCGTCCCTCCGCAGGGCGAGTTCGCTCACCGGTGAGTGCGAGTGGGGTACGGGCACCGGGTTTCAGACGGGACTCGGGAGCGACCCGGACTTCCGTACCTCATCGACCTTCGCGGCGGCGGTGTCCGGGGCGACTCCGGCGGCGATGAGGGTGGCGGTGGCGGCGCCGGTGCCGTCGTCGGACCACAGGCCGCAGTCGGCGCAGTCGAGCAGGGCCAGCAGTTGGGCCTCGATGGCTCGGCCGAGCGGATCGGGCGGGACGGCGGTCTGGAAGACGCCCTGCCGGCGGCCGTGGGCGAAGACCCTCGTGGCCATGGAGCGGGCGGGAGCCAGCAGTTCGTCGACGCGTGCGCGTGCGAGGTCATGGCCGCGGGCCAGCCGGATGAGGGCGCGGTAGCGGTCGCCGACGGGCCACACCATGAGGACGAATCGCGCCAGGTCCGCGACGGCGTCGGGGGTCGGGGCCGGGGCGCCCGCGACGGCGCGCCGGATCGCCTCCGCGGCCTCGGCGGCCAGGCCCTCGACGAGCGCGGCCCGGCAGGCGAAGTGGACGTACACGGTGCGCCGGGCCACACCGGCGGCACCGGCGATGTCCTCCAGGCTGCTGTCGGGGTCGCGGGTCAGTTCCCGCCGGGCCGCGTCGAGGATCCGGGCCCGGGTGGCCCGCGCGTCCCGACGCTGCGCCGGAGGGGGTGGTGTCTCGTGGGGCCGGGCCGGAGACCGTCTCGGCTTCGTCGTGGGTGTTCGTGCTGGTCGGCTGGTCACGTCGGTACCTCGAGGGCGGGTGGGAGGAGGGAGCCATCGCGATAGTTGCACATCGAGGGGCAATAAACTAGCCTGCACATCGATGGGCAATTAAGTGATTCCGCTCGTCCGCCCCGTCCCTCTCAGGAGCTACTGATGCCCTTCCTTGCGAACACCCCCGTGGAGAAAATGACCGGGCCCTACGCGCGGCGCTGGTGGGCGCTGCTCGTGCTGTGCCTGAGCCTGCTGATCACGGTGATGGCGAACACGTCGCTGATCGTCGCCGCCCCCGACATGACCACCGACCTGGGCCTGAGCAGCAGTGATCTGCAGTGGGTCGTCGACTCCTACACCGTTCCGTACGCGGCGCTGATGCTGGTGCTGGGCGCGATCGGCGACAAGTACAGCCGGCGCGGCGCGCTGGTGCTGGGTCTGCTGCTCTTCGCCAGCGGTTCGGTGATGGGGAGCATGGTCGACGAGACTTCGCTGGTCATCGTGGCCCGCGCGATCATGGGTATCGGTGCCGCGGTCGTGATGCCCGCCACGCTCTCCCTGGTGGTCGCGACGTTCCCCCGGAGCGAGCGGACCAAGGCCATCACCGCCTGGGCCGCGACCTCCGGGCTGGCGGTAGCCGTCGGCCCGCTGGTCTCCGGCTGGCTGCTCGAGGACCACGCCTGGGGCTCGACCTTCCTGATCAACGTGCCGATCGCCCTCCTCGCCGTGTTCGGCGCGCTCGCCCTGGTACCGCCGTCCAAGGCGGAGGGCATGGGCCGGATCGACTACGTCGGTGGTCTGCTGTCGATCGTCACCGTCGGCTCCCTGATCTACGCCGCCATCGAGGGCCCGCACTCCGGCTGGGGCGTCGGCCCCGTCACCGCCGCCGTGGTCGCCGGTGTCGGTCTGGTCGTCTTCGTCGCCTGGGAGCTGCGCCACCCGACCCCGATGCTGAACGTCCGAAAGTTCGCGCTGCGGCCCTTCAGCGGTTCGATGCTCGCGGTGATGTTCTTCTTCTTCGGTATGTTCGCCGTGATCTACTACGTGACGCAGTTCCTGCAGTTCGTCCTCGGCTACGGCTCCCTGGACACGGGTGTACGGCTGCTGCCGCTGGCCGGTGCGGTCTTCCTCGGGTCCGCGCTGACCGGGGTGCTCACCCCGAAGCTGGGGGTGAAGCCGATGGTCGTGACCGGCCTGGCCATCGGCACGGCGGGCATGTTCCTGCTCACCCAGATCGACAAGGGGTCGACGTACGGGGACCTCCTGGCACCGATGATGATGCTGGGCCTCGCGCTCGGACTGGCCATCTCCCCGGCAACCGACACGATCATGGGCTCCTTCCCCGAGTCCGAGCTGGGCGTCGCCGGCGGGGTCAACGACACCGCGCTGGAGCTGGGCGGGGCGCTGGGCATCGCGGTGCTGGGCTCGCTGCTGGGCACGGCCTACCGCGACGAGCTGACCGACCTGGTGGGCAACAGGCTCCCGGCGGAGGCGATGGAGACCGCCAAGGACTCGGTCGGCGCCGGCCTGGCCGTCGCACAGCGGGTCGGGCAGGATCCCTCCGCCGGGCCCCAGCAGGCCCAGGCCGCCGTGGACGCCGTCCACCAGGCCTTCGCCCACGGAGTCGCCCAGACCAGCCTCATCGGCGGGATCATCATGGCCGCCGGAACCCTGATCGTCCTCGCGGTCATGCCAGGCCGGCGCGGCTTCGCCAAGCACAACGCCGAGCCGGGGACCGGGACGACGGCGAACGAGACGGCGGCTGTGCGGGAGCACACCGGGTCCACCCGCTAGATCGCCGCGAGTGCCTCTCGCGAACAGCACGTTGATCCGCTGGCGGGCGAGCCGGAGGAGGGCCTGCGTGTGGGTCTCTCCTCTGGCTCGGCATTTGCCGTAGTAGGTGCTTGAGGCGGCATCGTGCAGGGCCGCGAACGCGGACAGGAACATCGCACGTTTGAGCTGCCGGTTGCCGCCTCTGGGCGTGTGTTCGCCGTGGATCGAGGTCCCGGAGGACTTCGTGGGCCGGGCGAGGCCTGCGGAGGAGGCGAGGCGGGTGGCGGTGGGGAGGCGGGTGGCGGTGGGGAGGCCGGTGCCGTCGCCGACGGTGACCGGCAAGACGCCGGCGGTCCTGACCGCGGCCCCCGGAATCGAGGTCAGGACCGCGGAAAGAACTGGAGAGTCGGGCCGGCCTCCGCGGTGGGAGAGCTCCCCGCGGTACGGGTCCAAGGCGTCGCCGTCACCAGAGGTTCTTGATCTTCACGCCGCGCTCGTCGTGGATCGCGACTTTGCAGGGGCACGACGTCGATGAGTCAGCCGGTGGCGCTCTCGTCGTCCGAAGGCGTACGGCGCCACGTCACCTGCACCTGGAGGTGGCCCTGCGCGCCGGTACGCGCGATGACCGCTCCGACCTCCGCGTCCAGCTGGATCCCGAACTCGACCGTGACCTCGTCCGGACGCCGGGGCAACTCGCTCATGCGGCGCAGTGTGACGGCCGCCGCGCGGCGCACCCCCTCCAGCGCCGCCTCGAACGAACTGGTCGCCCGGGCCACCACGTCGGACGCGCCGGTCGCGTCCACGACCCCGCCGTCGAGATGGTCCATCTGGGCCACGACGGACCCGCCGTCCTCCAACTCGAAACGCAGCAACTCGCCCACGGCAGTGTCCCCCCCGGCCCGCTCGGTCGTTCCGACGGGTTCTCTGTGCCCGCCGCCATGTCCGGCCAACCCTGCCCCACGGTCCGCGCGGCGCGGCGATGGCCTGAACTACCCCTACCAGCGCACTGCTTCCGGCTCATGTGGCTTCAGGGTGCCCTTTCGGTGACGCAATCGAAGGGTCAGTATGAAAGGAAGCCTGTGGATGTGCTGCAAGCGATCGCGACGCGCCGACTAGGGGGCACCGGGACGTGACGACTACTGCGACCGAGTTCGAGACTGATCTGGTCGATCTCAGCCGATGTGGGCTCCACGGGGTGATGACCCTGCACGACCCCCTGCTCGCGGACGCATTGCGGACCTTGGTGCGTCACCTGGACGAGAAGTCGGCGTTCCAGAGCAACAGCGGTGGGGCGGGCAGCCCCTATCTGGCCGCCGAGTGTGACGGCGATGAGTCCTAGCACCACATGATCCAGCCGTCCTCAGGTTCGCGTGCCGTGCTCGGCAGGCATCGCACCCCGACAGCCGACCTCGACGACCTGGCCGTCGGGCGTGTGGGCCCCGGCACCGCCCGTCGGCTGTGGGCGGTCGAGCGCAGCAGACGCATGCTCATGCTGCGTGCGGTCGTGGAATCGGCGCGGCAGCCGCCGGCCGGCACCCCCCTGCCTCCCGACGCCGCCCTGGAGGTGCTGCTCCGCGTGGAGGAGGCCCGCCCGGACGTGGTCGCCGACCTGTTGGAGCACCCCGGCACCGGGATCTGGGCCGTTCGTATGCTCAGGCGACTGCGCTCGGGTGAACATTCCCATGACGCGGCGCCCCTGTGGGCGGAGGCCGGATACCTGCACTGCCTGGCCGCCGCCGGAGCCCTGCGCGCCGGTGTCGAAGGAACGATTCGCTTACCGGTCCGCGGGGCTCTGGTGGTACTCCCCACCCTGGGCCGCGTCCGGCTCCCGGCGACCGCGGCCGACGACCCCGGGGCGCCGTCGCAGGATGTCGTGACCCTGACCACCCCGCGCCCGGGGAAGGGCCCCGCGTGGCTCCGCGTCGGCCGGCGGCGGATGAGCCTGCCCGTCGATCTGCGCGAGCCGTCCGGCGCGTGGGAGCCGTCGCACCGCATCGCGTGGAGCCCCCGGCCCCAGGATCCGCCGCTGGTGCTCGAGGACGGCGACCCCTACCGGGATTTCCGCGGCGACCGGGCACAGGCCCCCGCGGCGTGCCTGGCGGGCGCCGAGACACGCCGTTGGCGGCGGTTGCTGGGCGAGGCCGGTGAGGTCCTGCACGGCCGCCACCCGCGCGCGGCGAGCCTGCTGACCGAGTCCCTGCGGGTGGTGGTGCCGTTACCGACCGCTCCCCGGTTCCGCACCGCGAGCGCCTCCTACAACGAGGCGGTCGGCAGCGCCCTGCTGTCGCTGCCGCCCGACGCCACGGAACTCGCCGTCACGCTGGTGCACGAGGCACGGCACTCCGTCCTCAACGCACTCCTCCACCAGCTTCCGCTCTGCGAGGACGACGGCCCGCTCCACTACGCCCCCTGGCGAGGCGACCCGAGGCCGCTGTCAGGGCTGCTGCACGGCACGTACGCCTTCGCCGGAGTGGCGGATTTCTGGCGGGTGGAGCGCGGGGCGCTCGGCGGTGCCCCGGCGGACCTGGCGCACTTCGAGTTCGCCGTCTGGCGGGACGCGGTCGCCGGCGCCCTCGACACCCTGCTGGAGTCGAGCGGACTGACCGACGCGGGACGGCTGTTCGTCACCCGCATGGCCGAGGAGACCGCGGCCTGGCACGCCGAGCCGGTGCCCGGACGCCCCCTGGCGCTGGCCCGGTCCGAGACCGCCGACCTGCGCGCGGTGTGGCGAGCCCGGCACCTACGGCTGCCCCCCGACCGGGTCGCCGTCATGGCCGACGCGTGGCGGGGCGGCGCGGAGCCCGGGACCGCCCCGGTCGTGCGACCCTCGCTGCGCCCCGACCCGCACTCCGGCACCCCCGACCTGCGCAGCGAACTGCGACGGGTGCTGCTGGCCGACTCCGGCGCGCTGGAGCGGACGGCGGTCCTCGGTTCGACCGAGGCCGGCCGGCCCGAGCCCCTGGCCGCGGCCGACGTCGACCTGCTGCGCGGCTCCGCCGACAAGGCCGTACGAGGCTACCGGGACGTCCTCGCCAAGCACCCCGGCTCCGCGTCGGCCTGGGCCGGCCTCGGGCTCGCACTGGCCGAAACCGGTCAGCCCGCCGCCGCCCGCGCCCTGCTCGCCCACCCGGAACTGGTCCGCGCCGTCTACGAACACACGACCGCGACCCACAGCGCCCCACCCGACCCCGTGCCCTTGGCCGACTGGATCGGCCGGACTCCGGGGGTACGGGACGGGGGCTGACCGGGGCGCACGGTGACGCGCACCACCCCGCGACGACCGGGGCCGCCCGTGCCACCGGGCGCGGTGCGGCCTCGCAGCGGCATCGGCCTTACAGCGGCATCGGCCTCACAGCGGCATCGGGTCGATGTCGCAGTTCGCCGGCTTGTGGGCGGCGGCGGCGGTCGTCGCCGGGTGGTCGGCGCCGAGCGCTCGCTCGTAGCGCGTCATCGTGTCCGCGTGGAGGGCGTCGGCCTCCTCCGTACGGCCCAGCAACCGCAGGCCCACCGAGAGGTTGACGGCCGTGGCCAGCGCGGCCGGGTGGTCCTCGCCGAGCCGGCGACGGCTCTGGTCGAGTGTGCGGGTGCTCAGCTCCACGGAGGCCTGCACCTGACCCAACTCGTACAGGTCGGCGGCGAGGTTGGTGGCGCACGCCAGGGTGTTCGGGTGGTCCTCGCCCAGCGACTCCGAGAGCGCCGACAGCAGCCGTTCGTTCATCGCACGCGCCTCCTCGCAACGGCCCAGGAGGCGCAGGCAGATGGCGTGGTTGACCTGGGCGCCGAGCGTGTGCGGGTGGTGGGCGCCGAACAGCCGCTCGTACCCCTTGCAGCCCTGGCCGCTCAGCTCCAGCGCGCGCGGGAGGTCGCCGCTGTGCCGCACGTCGACGGAGTGGGCGAGCAACGCGGCCAACGTGTCGGGGTAGTTGTCGCCGTACCGGTTGCGGAACAGGGCCAGCGCCCTGGCGGACAGCTCGATGGCTTCCTCGTGGCGGCCCGCCCGCCGCTCGGCGACGGCCAGTCCGCGGTACCCGGAGACCGTGGTGGGGTTGGTGGGACCGTAGTTGTACTCGTAGCGCCCCACCACGTCCTGCTGCTGGTCGCGGGCCTCGATGTACTCCCCGGCCTCCTGACGGTCGACGACCACGCCCGCCAGGGTGCCCAGGGTGGAGAGGGCGTTCTCGCCGAGTTCCTCCACCTTGCGGCGGTGGGTGTCCTGGTCCAGTTCCAGCGCCTCACGGAAGTCACCGGTCAGGCGCAGGTTCAGTGCCACGCGGTGCGCCACGATCAGCGTGGACAGGTCGTTGGGACCGAACAGCCGCCGGCTGGTCTCGAAGGACTGCCGGTCGAGCTCGGAGGCCGCGCCGAAGTCGCCGCGCATGCGCAGGTCCCAGGCGAGCATGCCGGTGATCTCCAGCGTCATCTCGTGCTCGGGACCGAGGGTTTCGGTCATCAGCTCGTGCGTGCGCTGGTCCAGCTCGTACGCGACGCGGTAGTGCCCGAGGATCCGCAGCGCGTCGCTGTAGAGCTTGGCGGCCATCAGCACCGGCTCCGCCCGCTCCCCGTCGACGCCGCGCCACGTCTCGTACGCCTGCTTCGCCAGATCGAGCGAACCCTCGTGGTCGCCCCAGGCGAACATGTACTGGATCTCGTTCAGGACGAGCTGCCGCACCCACGGGTCGGTCGATTCCACCGCCCGGCTGTTGATGACGTGCGGCAGCAGTTCGCCGTACTGGCTCCACTGGCGGGAGTCGGCCGGTGCGCCCGGGTCGCCCTTGGCCAGCAGGCGGTGCGCTCCGTTGCGCATCTGCTCCTTGAGGGTGTCGGGCATCTGGTTGATCAGCACCCGCTGGACCAGTCGGTGCAGCTGGATGGTGTTGGTGGCGTGATTGATCCTGGCCAGCGCGTACCGGTTGATCTCCCGGATGGCGCGGCTCAGCCGGATCGGATCGCTCAGGGCCGCGGCCAGTTCGGGCGGTACCGGAGCGTCACGGACACCGGTGAGAAGGCGCCTGGAGATCGGCTCCGGGGCGAAGAAGGCGCACACCTGCAGCAGTTGCAGGGCGGCCGGATGGTTCTTCTGCAGGCGCTCCAGGGAGACGTTCCACGCGGCGGCCACCGACAGCGGGTAGTCCGGCGGAGGATCGCTGACCATGAGGTCGGCGGCCTGCTGCTCGAACAGCCGCAGGTATTCGTCGGCCGGCATACCGGTCTCGGACAGCCATAC
Organism: Streptomyces sp. NPDC001668; assembly: GCF_042893155.1. Taxonomy (NCBI): domain Bacteria; kingdom Bacillati; phylum Actinomycetota; class Actinomycetes; order Kitasatosporales; family Streptomycetaceae; genus Streptomyces; species Streptomyces sp. NPDC001668. The sequence continues at coordinate 12,586 of NZ_JBIAUQ010000003.1, read as the reverse complement.
GGCGGCCTGCTCGATGCCGAGCGGGAGGTCGCCCAGCGTCTCGGCGAGCCGGTCGGCGGTGGTGTCGTCGAGGTTCGGGGCACGCAGCTGCAGCAGCTGGCGGCTCTCTTCGCGAGCGAAGACGTCCACCTCGAGAGGGCGTGCCGCCGTCGCCCACTGGGCGTTGCGAGAGGTCACTAGAATGCGTCCTGGGCCATTGGTGGGGAAGAATTCGCGAACGGCTTCGGGAACTTCCGCATTGTCGAATACGAGGAGCCAGTTCTTGTACGGCTCGCCGACGCGCAGGGCTTCTATGACCGCGGGTACGGCGGTGTTGGCCTCACCGGTTCCGACATCCAGTCCGAGACGCCTGGCGAGTTCCACCAGCACCTGACGGATCTGTTGCGACTGCTCGGACGGAATCCACCAGATGACCTGGTATTCGTTCATGTGGCGGTACACGTATTCGACCGCGAGCTGGGATTTGCCCACGCCGCCCATGCCCTGGAGGGCCTCGGGGAGGACGGCCGTGGTTCCCTCCTGCAGCCGTCGGTGCAGGTCTTCGAGCAATTGTTCGCGTCCGGTGAATGCGCGGTTCCGTGGAGGCACGTTGCCCCAGACGGGTGGCGGTTTCCGAGCCCCGTCGCCCCTGGTCGTCGCGGCATCGGACTGCACGCCACTCACGGACACGTTCCCTCCATCATCTTGGTCTGCGTCGACCGCGCCTTCTCCCGCTGGGAGACCCGGGGTCTCGCCATGGGCCAGGTCGGACTTCGAACTGCTGAGATCATTGCCCTGTGTATCACTGAAGTGACGCTCGGTGCTGGTCGTGGACCAGGCGTCGGCCGGTGCGGGCGCCCGCGCCCGGTCCTCGAAGCGGCGCAATCGCTCACCGAGCAGCGCGGCGGCGGCCGTGTGCTGCCCGTCCAGGGCGGCCAGGGCCGGCAGCGCGGGGACGAGCCATGGCCGCACCCCGTCCAGCGGAACATGCACGGCCCCGCCCGGATGCGCGACGAGGTCCAGTACCTGGCGCAGTGCGTCCCCGGTGGCGCCCGGAACAGTGTTCGAGAGGTGGTCGAACGCCACCTTCATCGCGAGGGCCGTGTCCCTGCGGGTGCCTTCCGCCAACAGCTCCTGCCGCAGGCCCTCGGTGGCGAACTCCAGATCGACCCGGGCCGGCGCGGGCGCCTTCGCGGTGCTCGGGCCGCCGGCCGGGGCGGCCACCAGGAGCCCGCTCACCAGCAATTCGGCCAGATGCCATGGACGGGCCTCGGGAAGCAGGTCGCGCCGCAGCAGCTGGAGGATCGTCAGGTTGAGCGGGACCGCGGCGCCGAGCTGGGCCAGATGCAGGGCGACCGGGCTCAGCTGGGCCCGCAGCCGGCGCGCGTGGTCGGCGGCCGACAGCGGCTGGGGCGTGGCGGGCGGCCTCAGGGGCGCCACCGGCGAGGCGGCGGACACCGGCAGGACCCGCATCGTGTATTCCGCCGCCTCCTCGCGCCGTACGAACCGGGCCCACCGCGACACGGCGTCCGGCGTCAGTTCCAGCACGGGCACGGGAAGCCAGGCGGGCTTCCGTTCCTCGGGGAACCCGGGCAGGGCGAAGTCGTCCGGCCGGTGCCACCACCGCGCGTTGGCTGCCGCGGGCTCCGGGCTGCGCAGGCGACTGCGCAGGGGAACCGCCGACAGGTACGACCAGAGGTGCTCGGGAAGCGTGCTGACGACGGCCGTCGGCACCATCGAGGCCCAGCGGGCGAGCCGGCGATGGGCACTGCCGTCCCGCCAGTGATGCGCGTACATGTCGGTCAGCACGAGCACCGTGTGGCGGTCGGTCTCCTCCGGTACGACGGCATGCCGTCGGCCGCCCCGCGGAGACGACCAGCGGCACACCCGTACGTCGCGGAAGGCACCCGAGCCGACCAGCGCCGCCTCGAACTCCCGGGCCGGCCGGGCCCACAGGCCCATCGAGGCACCGCTGTCGACCACCAGGGTCAGCGTCAGCCAGCGTTCCGGCGCCGGCCGGAAGAACGGCAGCCAGGTTCCCCGCTCGGCCCGCGACTCGGCGGTCGCCTCCTCGTCCAGGACCCGGGTCGTGCGGGAGGGCAGCCGCAGCCGCAGCGGCCGCAGCCCCTTCTCGATGAGGCGGGAGCGCTCGAGGGCCGGGCCGACGAACGCGCCGGACGGCCTGGACCGCTCGGACGGTTCGACGACGTCCGGGCGTACGGTCACGGGAGCCGGCGGCGCGACGGGCGGCCGCGGCTCCGCTACGGCCCGGACCTCCTCGGCGGCCGGCTCCGGCCCCTCGCCCGGGTACTCCCCGGGCACGGTGTCGGGAACGGGCGGGTCGGCGGGCCCCGGACCCTCCCGGTCCTCGTCCGTGGGGGCGTCCGCCGTCCGTGGCGCGCGCTCGCGGAGCCGCTGGTCGATCTGTGCGGCCAGCCAGACGACCTCGCCCGCGGCGTGCACGGTCCATGCCGCGCAGGCCTCCTCGAGCGAGGCGACGGGCGGCACGGAGCCGTTGCTCGCCCTGCCGTGGCGGGAGGGCGGCAGGATCATGCAGAACCAACTTCATCGAGCCGCTGCCACAACGAGTGCAGCAGGCGGTTCAGGGAGTCCGCGTCGGGACCGTTGGGGGACAGACGGAGGTACTCGGCGTTCATCAGCTGATCGGCGGCCAGGGTGCCGCCCGCCAGGGCGCGCGAGAGGAAGTCCCGGATCATCGTGGCGCGTTCGGCTCCGCCGCCGTCGGCGAACTGCGCCGCCAGCATCGCCGCGAGCCGGTCGGCGTCCGGCGGGGGCATCTCCAGCGTCAGACAGCGTCGCAGGAACGCCGGGGGCAGTGAGCGTTCGCCGTTGCTGGTGATCACCACGAACGGGAAGGCCCGGCAACGCATCCGGCCGTGCAGCACCTCATGGGTGTCGTCCGGGTCGTCGGTGTGCACCGTCACGCTCGGCATGCGCGAACGGACACGGGACAGCTCGGGGATGCGGAACTCGCCGTCCTCGAACACTTCCAGCATGTCGTTGGCGAGATCGGTGTCGGCCTTGTCGAACTCGTCGATGAGCAGCACCCGGGGGATCTCACGGGGCACCAACGCCGTGCCCAGCGGGCCGAGTTGGATGAAGTCGCCGAGTCCGTGCAGAGCGGTGTCGTCGGATAACGAACCGTCGTGCGCGTCCCGGCCGTCCCCGGCGCCGCGCGCGGAGGCCTCCTGCACCCGGCCGATCGCGTCGTACGCGTACAGACCGTCCTTCAGGACCGACTTGCTGGTGATCGTCCAGCGGAGCACGCGGCCCAGGCCGAGTTCGCGGCTCACCCGGTGGGCCAGGCTGGACTTGCCCACGCCGGGAGGGCCGGTGACGATGAGCGGCCGCCGCAGGAACAGAGCCGCGTTGACCATGTCGACCTCCTCCGACGAGGAGGCGTGGACACCGAAGCCGGGAGCGCCGAGTCGGCGGCGGATCTCCGCGTCGTCGCGGGGGGCGGGGCCGGCCACGACGGGGTCACCGTCGAAGTCCCGCCAGGGCGGTGGGGGCGGCAACTGGTCGAGGGGGCGGTCGGCGGCACGTGGCTCGTCGCCCGTGCCGCGGTAGATCCACCAGTCGCGGGCGCGGCCAGTGGAATCGGACGCTCCCTCGGGTACCCGCGGCTCCCGCGGTTCGCCGCCGCTCATAGCCACCCCCTCTTCCCGGAGCCCTCGCGGGCTCACTGGGCGACCTGTCCCGGCCGGTCAGGGTCCGGGCGTCGGTCGATTGTCGTGCCGGCAAGTCACATCGCAACGGTGCTGTGACCGGTGCTCGAGTGGTCACACCCTAGTGGGTAACGCTGCGCCTCGGTCGCTCTCAAGCAATGGGCTCCGGGACTTCCGGAAGCCGGTTCGGATCGTCCCACAGCACGGCAAGACGAGGGCCGGAACCCCCAGCGTCATGGTCCCCCGGATGGGGAGCGGAGCGCAAGCACGTCAGCCGGTCCAGAACCTCGTGCAGGTCCCCTTCCAGCAAGCCTTCGGCCAGGGTGACCGGATGCCCGTCGGACGCGCCCCGGCGCCTCCACAGGAGCAGGGGAAGCCCCGCCTGCAACCCGGCCAGCAACTCCCTCCTGCCGTTGTCGTCGTCGGGCGGAGAACCCAGGGTCATCAGGACGATGTCCGGTGTGCGTCTGAGGTATTCGTAGAGCGACTCGGCTCTCGCACCGTCACCCGCGGCGCAATGGTGCGTGCCGGGCTGCACTTCATCCGTCGACAGCACGTCCCAGCGCTCGTTCCACACCCGGTGCAACTGCAGTGCGTCGATGCGCTCCTTGCTGCGTACGACCACCTTGTAGTCCGTGCCGATGGGGGGACCGCCGAGTTCGCTGTCCCAGACCGCGTGCCGGCCGAAGGCGGTGTGGCGGGACCACTCCTCGACGGGTTCGTTCATCATCGAGAGCGGCAGTATGAACTCCAGTACGAGACTGCCCCGGTGAGTGCGCAGCCGGCTCTCCTCGCGGTCGATCAGCGTGGCCACATGACGGCGCACCGTGGACGCGGGCACGGAGCACTGCTCGCGGCGGCGGGGCTCCCAGGTCGCGCCGCTGCTCGCCCAGCAGCTGATGTCGACCCGATCGGGTGACGTCGTGGACGGTGCCAGCCGGATCAGCAGGTAGGCGGGGCGCACCGACTTCTTGGCCGAACCGCCCGCGGACTCACGGGAGTCGTCCAGAATGCGCTGCGCCTCCAGGTGGCCCCGCGCGCCGGCCCGGACCTGCCGGCTGACCCAGGAGCGGACCGCGTCGCCCCGCTCCGGGGTGAGGACCATCGCGAGGCCCTGCAGGAAGCGCACGGTGCGGGGCGCGCCGTCGGTGGGCCGGTTGGTGTGGGCGAGCAGTTGATGGGCGTCCCAGGCGGTGTGCACGAAGTCCGGCAGCGGCCCGAAGTGCTCACCGGCCGCCGCGTGGTAGACGGCGGCCAGTTCGGGCACGTTCGTGCGGTCGAGCCCTTCGAGCAGCGCTTTGAGCTGCTCCTGGGCGGGGTCGTCCAGGACGGGCGGCACCACGGGGTGGGCCAGGGACGCCGCGTGCCGGGAGGGCAGGTCGTAGTCGGCGAGGTGCTGCACCGCCTCGGTCAGCCGCTGCCAGCCGGCGGTGACGCCGCCGAAGGCGCGCACCATGGTCACGATGTGCATCTTCTTGTCGTCGAACTCCGCCACCGACAGGCGCAGTCGGAGGCGTTCCATCGCGTCGAGCACACAGAGCCTGCGGGCGTCGACGGTGTCCAGGACCGACACCTTCATCAGGGCGTCCGCCAGCCGGGCAGCGGCCTGCGGGTCGGGCGCCGTGGCGGGCTCAGTCATCGTCGTCCAGCCGGCCCGGCCAGGTCTTCCTGGCCTGTGCCACGAAGTCCGTCACAGCGAGGGTGTCCCCTTCCATCCATCGCACCGCGCGCGCCAGCGCGGTCGGCCCCACGGTGAACTCCCCGCAGCGGCTGACCAGGTGGTAGAGCTGCAGCCTGGGGTTGGTCGAGCGGGTGGTGCCGGCGGTGATCTCGGCGGGCAGCTGGGCGAGGAGCTGTGTGCCGGCGTCCACCCGGAACGACTCCATGGCCAGCAGCCGGTCCACCAGTGGCCACAGTGAACTGGGCGGCGCCGCACGGTCGGTGACCGGTTCCGCGACCGGGGGCGCCGGGAGGTGGCCGGGGTCCAGCGCGTCGAGGGGGATCATCCAGGCGACCCGTGGCGCTGTCGCGGCCGGGTCCGTCCTGCGGGGGGTCAGCACGGAGGCGAGGATCCCGACCACCAGGCCGCGTCCGAGATCCCACACCCCGGCTCCGCTGAAACCGCGCTCCACCGCGGCGCCGACCGCGTCCAGGCCGTCGATCTGCCGCCATCCGGGCAGCGGGCCGCCCTGCCCCACCACCCGCCCGCGGGCCCACAGACCGTTCGGTACGGCCGCCGGGTGCCCGAACACCGACACGAGAGCGCCGGACTCCGTGCCGCACCGTCCGACCGGCGCCGGGCTCACGGAACGCGGCGGCGGGGCGTCCAGTCGCAGTACCGCCAGATCACCGGCCGGCGGGTGGCGCAGCCAGCCGCCGTCGGCCACGCGGGCCGCTGTCGGCTCCGCACCCTCCGGTGCGGCCGGAAAGTCCACCAGTACCGTTCCGCGGGGAGGGTCGCCGGTGTCGCAACGGGGAAGACGCAGGGCCGCTTCGACGACGTGTGCGCAGGTCAGCACGGTGTGGTCGGTGAGAAGCAGGCCGGCTCCGGCGATGCCCGTGCCCTGACCGTCCCGCACCCGGGCCCGCCATGTACTCGCGCCCGGCGATACGGAGGCACCAGCGTCCCGTAACCCCACGTCGTCCCCCTCGTCAGCCGTGCGGAAAATCAGGGTAAGCCGAAGCGAAGCCCTTGTGTACAAGTGAGTCGGACGGTCCTCAGGAGATCGTCGTCGTGAGCGTCGGCAAGCGTGTGCCGCCCCGGCCGGGGTATCCGCTTCGCACCGCAACCCCGCCGGCCGGTTCCCCGGCCCCTCGGAAGGAGAGGTACCGCATGTCCGCGTCCCTGGTGGAAACGGTCGATATCGAGGCTCCCGTCGCCGTGGCGTGGGCCCTGTGGAGCGATGTGACCCGGTGGCCGAGCTTTCTGAGCCATGTACGCCTGGTGGAGCCGCTGGACGAGCGCCGCTTCGCCTGGCAGCTGCAACTGCCCGGCGCCGACAAGAACTTCGTCGCCGAGCTCACCGAGGTCGTCCCCGAGGACCGCATCGCCTGGCGCACGGTGGAGGGCGTCCACCACGCGGGCGTGGTCACCTTCCACCGGCTCGGTGACACCACGAGCCGGGTCACGTTGCAGATCGAGTACGACCCGAAGGGGTTCGTCGAGCACCTCGGGGCGCTGACCAACCTGGACTCCGCCCTCGCCAACTACGACCTCGGCGAGTTCCAGAAGCTGGCCGAGACGGCGGCGGCTGCCTGACCTCGTACCGACCTTGCCTCCCCTGCTTTTGAACGTGTTCAATTGCAGGCGTACGCTGCTGCCATGAGCGACAGAGCCGCCCAACTCAGGGGCATCCGCGCATGGCTGGTCTTCTTCGTCGTCTGCCTGGTGCTCAGCGGCGCCACGGCCTTCCCCCTGGTCCACGAACTGCGCTGGGCCGAGGACGCGCTGCGGCACCTGCCCGCGCCGGACGCCCTGACGGACTGGATCACACGCGTCAGGCGCGGGCTCGAGACCGCCGACTCGGACTACCCCTTCCTCCTCTACGGCACGGACTGGCTGGCCTTCGCCCACCTGGTCATCGCGGTCGCCTTCCACGGCCCCTACCGCGACCCGGTCCGCAACATCTGGGTCGTCGAGTTCGCGATGATCGCCTGTGCCGGGATCATCCCGCTCGCCCTGATCTGCGGACCGATCCGGGGCATCCCGTTCTGGTGGAGCGTGATCGACATGGCGTTCGGGGTCTTCGGGGTGCTCCCGCTGTACGTCGTCCGGCGGAAGATCAAGCGGCTGGAGGCGCTCGCGCCGTACAACGCGCCCGCCCTGCCCGCCACTTGAGCGCCGTGGCCGCTACTTGAGTGCCGTGCCGCTACTTGAGGGCCGCCGTGATGATCCGGACGATGACCGGGTTCGCGTCCTCGCTCTTCGCGTCGGTGGAGTTGACCGAGTAGACCACCGTGCGGCTGAGGTCGCAGGTGGCGGCGATCGCCGCGTTGTAGCCGTAGCGGCCGCCCGACTTGACCCAGTAGAACTTGCCGTCGGACTCGAAGCGCTGCAGGCCGCCCGCGCTGTAAGTCGCGCCGGTGACGCCCGCCGGGACCGAGAACACCTCCCTCAGTCGCGGCCGCGGGACGATCCGGCCCCGGAAGAGTCCGGTGAGCAGCCGCTCCAGGTCCGCCACCGTGGAGATCATGTCCCCGGCCGCGAACCGGTCCGCCTGGTTCCACTCCGTGACGTCCACGAACTCCGTGGTCCCGTCGGCCCTCTTCACCACCTGGTAGCCCCGGTTGTGCGGGCCGAGGATGCGCGGATCGGTGCCCGGGAAGTACGTGTCCCGCATCCCGGCCGGCGCCAGCACCAGCCGAGTGGCCTCGGAGGCGTACGACCGCCCGGTCACCCGCTCGATCAGCAGGCCGAGGAACGTGTAGTTGATGTTGAGGTAGTGCTGCTGCCTGCCCGGGCAGAACTCCGGCTTCTTCGCACCCGCGGACGCGGCGACCCGCTGAGGGGCGAGCGTGTCGAAGCGGTGGGCGTAGACCTCCTCGAAGGTGGTGCCCAGGCCCTCGCCCGCCGGGATACCACTGGTGTGGTTGAGAAGCTGCCGCACGGTGACCGGCCGGAACTGCCGCCCGAGGAGGCCGGGCAGGTAGTGCTGGACGGGTGTGTTCAGGTCGATCCGGCCCTCGTCCGCCAGCCGCAGGACGGCCGCCGCGGTGACCACCTTCGTCGTCGAACCGGCCCGGAACCGCGCGTCCGGATCGGCGGGCCGCCCGCTCTCCAGATCCTGCACGCCCGAGCTGCCGCGCCAGCCGCCGCCGGTGCCGCCGACCCGGACCAGGGCCGCGGTGGCGTTCGCGTCGGGGAGCCCGGCGATCGCCGCGCGTAACGCCTTGGCGTCCGGTGCGGGGGTGTCGTGCGCGGAGGCGGACACGGCCGGCAGGGCGGCGGTCAGGGGCACGGCGAGGGCGCCGGCGAGGAGGCTTCTGCGACGAAGGTCACGCATGGGTCCGCTCCTGGGGATGTGGGATGTGTGTGATCATCCTGCGGGGCCGCCGAGGTGGCCGGATCGTCACCGGGAAGGACCCGGCCCCTGGTACGCCCCTGATCAACTCCCGCTGCCTTCAGGAGAGTTGTGAGGGTGGCTCCCTAGGGCACGAAAAAGTGTTATCGCGGAGCCCTTCACTCCGTCTCCACGCACGAACACGCACGAAGGGGGCACCGGCCGGAAAGGACGACGTGGACACGCGGCAGTGGCGCGACACCATCGCGGCGGCGCAGGACGGCGACCGCCGGGCGCTGGACGAACTCGTCGAGGGCTGGCTGCCGCTGGTGTACAACATCGTCGGCCGCGCCCTGAACGGCCACGCCGACGTCGACGACGTCGTCCAGGAGACCATGCTGCGGGCCGTCGGCAACCTCGGCAGCCTGCGCGACCCGGACAGCTTCCGCTCCTGGCTGGTCGCCATCGCCATGCGCCAGATACGGGACCGGGCCCGCCGCAGGACCCCGGCCCGGCTGGACGAGTCGGCTGCGCACGATGCCGCCGACTTCGCCGAACTCACCGTCCTGCGGCTCCAGCTGGAGGGGCAGCGGCGCGAGGTCGCGGAGGCGGTGCGCTGGCTCGACGACGAGGACCGGCAACTGCTGTCCCTGTGGTGGCTGGAGGTCGCGGGCGAGCTCACCCGGCGCGAACTGGCCGCCGCCGTCGGCATCAGCAGGCAGCACGCCGCCGTGCGCGTCCAGCGGATGAAGGAGCGCCTGGAGACCTCCCGGGGCATCGTCCGCGCCCTCGACGGGGCCTGCCCGCACCTGCGCGAACTCACCGCCCGCTGGAACGGCCGCCCCGACTCGGTCTGGCGCAAGCGGCTGGCCCGGCACATCCGCGGCTGCGGCTACTGCGGCGACGCCCGCGAGTCCGTCGTACCGGCGGAGCGGCTGCTCGTCGGGATCGCGCTGGTGCCCGTCCCGGTCGGGTTCACCCTCTCGCTGGCCCTCGGCGGCAAGACGGCCGCGGCCGCCACCGCCGCGTCCGTGAGCTGGTCCGCCAAGGTGCTGAGCGCGCTGACCCAGCCCGTCGTCGCGGCCACCGCGGGAGCGACGATCGTCGCGGGCGGGGCGTACGTCGTCACCCGGACCCCGGACGCCCCCGCGCCCCGGGTGGCGGTCTCACCCACGGCGGCGAGCACGCACCGGGCGCCGCCCGTCGTGAGCACACCGTCGGCCTCCCCGACGCCCTCCCCGTCGGCTTCTCCCACGAAGACCGTCCGCTACGGCAGCGTCGTCGACGCCGTCGACCGGGCCCCCGACCCCGACACCCCGCCCGCCGCCCTGCCGCACCGGCCCGAGACCGGCATCACCAGCACCGGGGGCGCACACGCGGTCCTGAACCACCGGGGCGACGGCGTCACGCTCACCGGCAAGGGCTACGTGCTCGTCCGCTGGCAGATCTCGCCGCAGTACCGGGCCGGCAGCCTGGTCATGCCGGCCTGGACCGGCCTCAGGGGCGAGCTGTTCCACGTCGCCTCGGGCGGGGGCCGCCGCATGGACGACCCCGTCAGCACCACCGACAGCACCGCCACCGGCATGGGCAGCGCCACCACCGGCTACGCCGTGCTGCCCGCCGGCGCCCAGCAGATGTGGCAGAACGAGTACTTCTACCTCGACGGCACCGTCACCCTCACCGTCAACGAACGCGGCGCCGACTACGGCCTCAGCGTCTTCCCCTCCACCTGGGACGCCGCCGAGAAGGACATCACCACGGGCCCCGCCCAGGGCGCGAAGCGCTACGGCCTGGTCCGCGACACCGGTGACGACGACACCCCCGTGCCGCAGTACGTCACCCGGTCGACCCCCGCTGATCCGGCGACGGTTGCCCAGGACTCCCGGGTGTCCAGCCCTTCCTAGCCCGCGTTGTCCGCTGCTCGCAGGGCGCACAGGACGTCCACCCTGTTCGTCGTGATCGAGTCGACGCCCGCGGCGGCGAGGCGGCGCATCGAGCGGCGGGTGTCGGGGGTCCAGACGGAGACCAGGTAGCCGTCGGTGTGGACGCGGTCGGCGAGGTCCTTGTCGACCAGGCCGAAACGGTAGTTGAGCCAGCGGGGCCTGACCGCGTCCAGCAGGGCCGGGCGCGGGGGCGCGAGGGTCGTCCAGGTGAGCGCGATCTCGGCGGAGGGGTCGGCAGCGCGTACGGCGAGCATGGCGGTGGCGTCCGCGCAGTAGTAGACGCGGTCCCCGGCACCGCACTCGCGCACCACGTCGACCACGCGGCGGGCGACCCGTACCTCTCTCGTGCCGGGCAGGTCGAGCATCAGACGGTGGCCGTCGGTGGCTTCGAGGGCCTCCGCGAGCGTCGGCACCCTGCCGTCCGTGAGCCCTTGTACCTCGTCCGCCGACAGGGAGAGCAGGGGGCGGTCGTGCTCCCACAGCCGCTTCAGCGTCTCGTCGTGGAGCAACACGGGTACGCCGTCCCTGGTCAGCCGTACGTCGATCTCCACGGCGTCCGCGCCCCGGTCGAGCGCGGCACGCAGGGAGTCGATCGTGTTCTCACGGACGCGGTAGGGGTCGCCGCGGTGTGCCACGGCCGTCAGCTTCTGCATGTGCTCATTGTGGTGGGGTCACGGGGCGAGCCAGGTGGTGGTGTAGGTGTCGATCTCGTCCTTGATCCTTGTCTTGCCCGGCTCGTCGAGGAACGAGGCGTCCACCGCGTTCTTCGCGAGCGCGGCCAGGCCCTCCTCGTCGAGGTTCAGGAGCCGTGCCGCCACCGCGTACTCGCTGTTCAGGTCGGTGCCGAACATCGGGGGGTCGTCGGAGTTGATCGTGACGACGACTCCCGCCTTCACGAACTCCTTGACCGGGTGCTCGTCGAGGGTGCGGACGGCCCGGGTCGCGATGTTGGAGGTGGGGCACACCTCCAGCGGGATGCGGTGCTCGGCGAGGTGGGCGAGGAGCGCCGGGTCCTGGAAGGAACTCGTGCCGTGGCCGATGCGCTCGGCGCGCAGGTGGGTGAGGGCGTCCCACACCGTCTCCGGGCCGGTCGTCTCGCCGGCGTGCGGCACGGAGTGGAGGCCTGCGGCGATCGCCCGGTCGAAGTACGGCTTGAACTGGGGGCGGGGCACGCCGATCTCGGGGCCGCCGAGGCCGAAGCTCACGAGGCCCTCCGGGCGGAGGCGGTCGTCGGTGGCGAGCCTTGTCGTCTCCTCCGCGGCCTCCAGGCCGGCCTCGCCGGGGATGTCGAAGCACCAGCGCAGTACGGTGCCGAACTCCGACTCCGCCGCCTTGCGGGCGTCCTCGATCGCCTCCATGAACGCGCGTTCGTCGATGCCGCGGCGGGTCGAGGAGAACGGGGTGATGGTGAGCTCGGCGTAACGGACCTGCTGGCGGGCCAGGTCCCGGGCGACCTCGTAGGTGAGGAGCCGTACGTCCTCGGGGGTGCGGATCAGGTCCACGACGCTCAGGTAGACGTCGATGAAGTGGGCGAAGTCCGTGAACGTGAAGTAGTCGACGAGCGCCTCGGGGTCCGTGGGGACCTTGGAGTCGGGGTGGCGGGCGGCCAGTTCGGAGACGATACGGGGGGAGGCCGAACCGACGTGGTGGACGTGGAGTTCTGCCTTGGGCAGGTCGGCGATGAACGCGTGCAGGTGGTCGGGGGGCGTCGTCGTCATGGGGGCCTCGCCTTGGGGTGATCGGCTGATCGATGCCGACATGTTAGGGCGGTGGTGTGCGGGTGCGGCTTGGTGGGGGCGGGCGTTGTGCGCAGTTCCCCGCGCCCCTGATGCCTGCGGCGGCCTGGCTCGGCTTCGGTGGGGGCGGGTGTAGCGCGTGCGGTGTGGTGGGTGGGTCGGGGCCGGGGGGGGGGGGGTGCCGCCGCCGGGCGGCGGGGCGGGGGGGTGGTTTGTTGAGGAGAAAACACGCCCCCCGC
>NZ_JBIAUQ010000002.1:581682-906150 GCF_042893155.1 Streptomyces sp. NPDC001668 | reverse complement strand
ACGGTGATCCCGGAGGGGAGGACGACACTCGCGGTCCCCCCCCCCCCCCCCCCCGGCCCCCCCCCCGGCCCCCCCCCCCCCCCCCCCCCCCCCCCCCCCCCCCCCCCCGCCGCGGGGGAGGACATCGGCACCACTTCCAAGCGGTCGGCGGGGACGGGTTCGTGTCGCCATACCGTAGGAATCCGCAGGTCAGCGGCACATGTGGTGGGACACCATAGTTCTGGGTGTGGAGGTGCGTGCGGCCACCATGGGGGCGTCGCCGGAGCTCTGCGGGAGCCCCGATCGGGCCCGCGAGAGAGCTGTCCGAGTTGTGCTGTTCGGGCATGTTTTGGGGGTGGAGTGCTGACTCCCGTGCTGACTTGGTGCTGACCACGCTGCGTCAAAATCTGGCGTGTGGGCCATATCGGGCGAGCCTCGGTAGGTGGCTGGCACCGCTGTGGCGACAGGTATCGCCGAACTGGGGCGCCTCATCGGCGAGGGCGCATACCTGCCTGTGTGTCCTCCTGCGGGTAGCAGCACATGGCGAGGTCCCGCCCGTCGGTCCCTCCCAGCAGGTTCTTCGTCTGCTGGTGGTACACAGCTCGCATGTCGCTGAAATGCGGAAATAACCTTTGCTGAGGTGGGTGGCGGGTCGCTGGTCCGGGGTGGTCCGGATCTTGGTTCGAGGTCCGACCTGGCCGTCTCGGCTCTATCTGGCGTGGTGGAGGCGGGTGGGCGGACCGGCACTGTCGTGTGGCTGGGGACGGTGACGTAGGTGACGCCGAGCGGCACGTTGTTGCGCGTCCGCCAGATGCTGCGCGCGGACGCATGGTCCGGACGCTTGAAACTTCCGACGCTGATCAGACGGCCAGTGTGACGCGTCGTGCCCTCGTGAGGGCGACGTACAGCGACCGGTGATCCTCTTGCTGGGGGTCGAGGCCGCTCGCCAGAGCTTCCGCGTCGGCCTTCTCCAGTTTGACGCCGACTTTGTCCCACTCCCGCCCCTTTGCTTGGTGGCACGTCAGACCGGGAACGAGGGGTCGGGTAACTTGCAGGCGGGCTTGCAGGCCCTTAAGGCCGGCAAGGGGCGCGCGCTCGGTGTTTCCCGGGGGTCTGGTGAGGAGTTCGTCGAGCAGGGCTTGGGACAGGGAGTGCCACACATGACGAGGGTCGCTGGAGCCTCCTAGCTGGTCCACGGTGGATTGAATATGCGGGCGTATGGTTGCCAAGGAATCCCCGTCCTTGATGCCCAGGGTTATCAGAGCGTCATTGAGGAAGGCCGCTTGCATGTCGAAGGCGCGCTGGGTGACCTCGTTCAGAAGCAATGTGCAGGCGGCTTCCTGAAGTTGTCCTGATCGCGGCTTGATGGCAAGAGGCAGGACGTGCGGGTCGGCATCCCGCGTGCCTCGGCGACGTATGCGTGGGAGGTGGTGCAAACTGCTGGCATGCCCGAGGACGAGGCGCAGTACACTCCTCCAGACTCACTGCTACAGGTGATCGACAACCTCGCGCGGTTCCACCGAGAGCATGAGAAGTACTACTCACAGGCCCCTCTGCGGCAGGCCGCAGAGCTTCAGGCGCGATCTCGGGCGCTGAAGTCACTGGCCGATCGATGGAGCGACGTCGAGGCCGGTGAACAGACGTCGGCGATCGCGTTCGCCGGCACGGAGGACCTGAATGCTCCAGGTCTTGTAGCGGAGGCGGGCATCCTCTTCATGGAAGGGGAGGACGAGCCCGCAGAACTCCGGAGGCTGAAGAGGGAAGTCGGCATGATTGCCGAAGACACCGAGCAGGGCGCTGCCTGGCTGGCCCAGGCGATGGAGCAGGCGTGGGAGATCGCGGGAAGCCTGGCCGCCTACCCGGCGCTTGCCGACCTGTTGGGGGAACGGCACCGGATCATCGCCAATGACTGGCAGTCGGCGGGTCTGCAGGCTCTGGTTGCGCGGCTGCTGCGCCGCGCTCTCGACCTGCTGGCCCGGGTCGACTTCTCTCCGGCGGCGCTCCGGGCCGACCTGCGAGGCGAGCGGAAGGCTCCTTCCTACCTCTATTCGGCTTCTGAGCTGTTCGACCGGGCAGCCGACCTGATGGCGGAGTCAGCGATGCTTGTGCATGAGAACGAGAGGCGCTGGCGCACGTTCCGTACCCGGGTTCGCGAACTGCAATCCGAATAGGCCGGCGACCACGGGAGTGTTCCCACCGCGAGAGATGATCTTCATGGATCCGCTGCTGCGCTCGCAGCACAGCAACGCCGCCAGGTCGGGTGCCTCGCGCGGAGTCACGGTCTCGCCGCCGCGTACGGCCCGGCCCTCGGGCGCGTAGCCGGTCCCCATGACCGTCGCCTCGCCGAGGGACGTCGTCCACAGCTGCTCGGCCGCCATCCGGCCCTCGGTCAGGGTGCCGGTCTTGTCGGTGGCGATCACCGTCACCGAGCCCAGCGTCTCCACCGCGCAGCGGGTCACGCAGCACCCGCCGCCACACCAGGGTCCGCGGTTCCGAGGGGATTTCGTTGGGCCCATGGCGCCTGAGACGCCTTGCGGCCTCTCCGACGACAGACCTGTCGAGGGAGTCGAGTCCGAGCGTCGGTTTGCCTCGGCAGCGGGCCTCTGGCTGCCACTGCGGCGGTTCACGGCCGTCGCTGAGGCATGCCCGGGCGGCTCTGCGTGCTGGGTGCCATAACCGCTCCCGTCCTGTGACCGGCCGCCCGAGGCGTGATCGCCGAGGCAGCCCGCCAGGGGCAGACGGACTTGTCTCTGGTCAGCGTAGACTCCACCACCGCCCGCGCCCACCACGACGCCGCCGGGATGCGCATCGGCAAGGAGGCCATGGACGCCTCTGAGGAAGCCGCCGCCGAGCAGGAGCGGGCCCGGCAAAAGGGGGCGGCCCGCCGGAACAGAATGGACAGGACGGAAGTGACGCCCCCGGCCGGGAAGAGGGGCGGCACATCAGGCGACGGCGCAAGCTTCGTCTGAAGGAGGACCTGCTCGGCAGGTCCCGTGGCGGGCTGACGAACAAGATTCATCTCGCCGCGGACCGCAAGTGCCGTCCGTTGTCGTTCGTCCAGCCCGCGGGACAGGCCGCTGACAGCCCGCAGTTCGCCCCGGTGCTGCAGTTGGACGCCCTGCGCATCTGGGGCCCCGGCCACGGCGGCCCCGCCGTGGGCATGCCTGCCCTTCGTCAGCCGCAACCGCTGGCTCCTGCGAGGGCCGGACACTCCTCGGACCGGGGATCCTCCGCTCGTCGGCGGAGTGCCCCGGTTGCGGGAGGGAGACGACGCCTGCTGGTCAGGTCCGGTCTTCGTCCGTGTGCAGGGCGAGGACGGGGCAGGCGGCGACGGCGCGGCGGGCGTGGACACGCAGTCGCTCGGGAACGGTCTTGTCCTCCAGGACGGGATAACCCCATTCGTCGAGGTCGATCAGCTCGGGGAGGAGTTCGGCGCACAGGCCGTGCCCGGTGCAGGCGATGCGGTCGATGCGCAGGTTGCGGGTGCGGTTCATCGCCAGCTCTTCGGGGCTGTGGAGGGTGGCACGGGGAGCAGAGGTGGCTGATGGGCGGCCGGGCAGGTGCCGTGAGCGCGGTGGTGGTCGACGTCGTGGGCGAACGCGTGCAGTGCGGAGCCCGCGAGGCGGGCGGCGCCGTCGGGATGGCGGCAGGCGCCCCGGCCCGGGAGCAGGCCGACGCGGTGGCGCAGGCGGGACAGCAGGGCCGCGTCCGCCCGTCCGGTGGCCAGCATGGTGAAGTCCTCGGCCACGGCGGGCAGGCCGAGACGGCAGGGGCCGCACTGGCGGGCACTGTGCGCGGCCAGGTAGGTGAGGATGCGGGCCGTCTCTGTCAGGCCGCAGGACGCTTCGGGCAGTGCGACGAGCACGCCGGCGCCGGGTGCGGCGCCCAACGGGGCAAGATCGCGCCGGGTGAGCGGGGTGCGCAGGTGCTCCATGGGGAGCCAGGTGCCGGCGAACCCGCCGAGCAGGACCGCGCGCAGTGGCTGCGTGGCGCCGCCGGCCTGGTCGAGGACCGAGGTGAGCGGTGTGCCTGGCGCCACCTCCAGCACGGCGGGGGCGCGGACGGCGCCCGAGACGGTGACCAGCAGGGTGCCAGGCTCGTCCGGCGTGCCGGCCTGTCGGAACCAGGTCGGTCCGTAGCGGGCGATCAGAGCCAGATGGGCGAGCGTCTCGGCGTTGTGGACGAGCGTGGGGCGTCGGCCGACGCCTCGCTCGTGGGTGCGTGGCGGGTTGCCCTGGGGCCGGGCCGGGCCTCCGTTGAGCCAGCGCACCAGCGCGGTCGCCTCGCTGGAGACGTAGGTGTGCGGAAGGGCGTGCAGACGCAGTCGCGCCCGGTCCACGCGGGCGCGTCGCCGCTCGTCCACGGCAATGGTCAGTTGCCGGTACTGGGCGGCACGGTCGCGGGGCAGGCACACATGGACGGTGTCCGCGCCGACCGCCACGGCGGCCAGCACGGCGCCGTCGAGGACGAGATGGGGCGCCACGGCGATCAGGAACTGGTCCTTGCGGCTGGCCGGTTCGCTCTCCATGGCATTGACTACGACCACGCAGCGGCCCCGCCGCGCGGCCACGGCGGCCAGCTTGCGGCCGGTCGGGAACCCCGCGCCGCCGCGCCCGGTGAGCCCTGCCTCCGCAACGGCCTCCACCAGCGGCAGGGAGGAGCGGGCGCCGGTGGGGGGTGACCCGTAGCGCCTCAGGTGATCGACAAGCGTTGCCGGTCGGCCCGTGGCGTACCAGCCCGCCAGCAGCCGGGCGGTGGGGGGATTGTCCGCTCCCGGGAGGAGGTGATGGGGTGTGAAGGGCATCGCGGCCGAGGAGTTCATCGTCCGCCTCCGAGAAGGACCGCCGTCGAGGTGGCGCGCTGGGACCAGCCCGGCTGAAGCGGCCCGGTCGCGAGGAAGGCGGTGAGCAGCACCGGTACGGCGGTCGCGGCGAGGGCAGCCGTCAGGCGCCCGGCGAACCGGCCCGGACCGGCCCTCACCAGCCGCCACCCCACGGCCGCGAGCACGGTGGCGAGGCATCCGGCGTACATCCACAGCTGGAGGGGGAGCCGGGTGTCGGTGCCGGTGCCCACCCCGTGGAAGAGGGCGAACGGCCAGGCCGCGTACGCCAGCCAGTGCACCGCCTTCCAGCGGCGTACCCCGAGGCGCCGGCGCAGCCCGCTGGTGATCGCGACGGCCAGCAGCAGATCCAGCGCGGCCGTGCCGAGGCCGAGCCACAGCGGGCGATAGGACGCGCCGAACGGAACAACGGACGCCGCCCACCCCAGGTGGACGAACGGATCGAGCACGGCCGTCACCACGTGCACGACGAGGAACACCAGCGTGAGCAGGGACAGGTTGCGGTGCAGCACACCGAGCTCGAAGCGGGCGAGGCCGCGCGGCCGGGCCCGCCCGCCGGAGATGATGCCGAGCAGCACGGTGGCGGTGAGCAGCAGCAGGGCGACGGTGCCGCCCGCGCGGCTGGCGTACCACAGCGGGCTTCCGGTCAGGGCCAGGGTCGTCATCGCGGATCTCCGGGGGTGACTGCGGGGACGCCGGCGGGGGCGGAGTCGGGCGGCCAGCCGCCGAGCCGTACGACGCGGCCGTCCAGGGCCACCAGCCGGGCGGGCAGAGCCGTGCCGCGCAACCAGTCGACCGCCCTGTCGCCCAGCACGATCGCCGCCGTGCTCGCGGTGTTGGCGTCGACACAGCAGGCGGCCGCGACGGTCACGGTGCGCCAGACGGGGGTGGCGGGTTCGCCGGTGGCCGGGTCGACGATGTGATGCAGGGTGCGTCCTGCCCGGTGCCAGGTACGTACGCGGATTCCGGAGGTCGCGAGCGCCCCGCCGGTCACCGTCACGGCGGGGCCGTGCTCGGTGGCGGGCCGGGCGTGGTCGTCGGCGAGGGCGATCCGCCAGCCGCCTTCCGGGGGCGCACCGGCCACCGTGAGGTCCCCGCCGAGGCTGACCAGGACCCCGCACCCGATGGTCGCTGCGGCGCGGTGGGCTGCGCGGTCGGCGGCGAGGGCCTTGGCGGTCGCGCCGAGGTCGAGCTGGGTGTATGTGGGCAGACGCAGCAGCCGGGAACGGGGATCGAAGGCGATCCGCCGCCATCCGGGGGCGGGCAGGGCGGGCGGTAGCGGGCGGGTGTCCTCGGGTCTCAGGGCTGCGAAGGTGCGGTCGTAGCCGAGGGCGGTCATGGCGCGGCCGACGGTCGGGTCGACGGCGCCGTCGGTGAGCAGGGCGGCGCGGAGAGCGGCTTGGAGGGCCTCGGCGAAGCGTTCGCTGACCGTCGTCGGGTTGCCTGCGTTCAGGTTGACGCGGGTGAGTTCGGAGTCCGGCCGGAAGCGGCTGCACGCGAGGTCGACGGCGACCAGCTCGGCGCGCAGAACGGCCTCAGCGGTCGGCAGCGCCTCCGGGTCGGTCACCAGCAGCACGGCCGTGGTGCCGAGCGCGGGGAACACGGCTACGGCCGGGGACACTGCGGGAGCGCGGATGGTCATGACGCCCCCGTCGTGGTGTGAGGCGGCTGTTGGGTGGGAGCGGGCGGCTGAACCGGGGGTTGCGGGGCCGGCTGCGACGCCCGGGCCGCTCCCGTGTCGTCCTCGCCCTCGTCGTCACTGTCGCCGCTCCCCTGACGGGCCGAGTCGCCATGGTCGCCGTCGGAGCCGGCCCGTGGGGCGGCACTGGAGGACGCCGCGGGGTGCGGGGTGGGGCCCGACGGTACGGGTGAGGCTGAACTCCCGGGAAGCAGATGGGTGTAGAGGCTGCCCAGGGCCGCCGTACCGGCTACGGCGGTGACGGCGATCCAGCGGGTGAGACGGCGGCCCCGCCGCAGGCCGCGATCGCGTGCTCGTGCCGCGTCGGGCGGGGACGGGGGCTGCTCGAAGTCGTCGGAGGAAGGGGACATGGCAGCGGCTCCTGGTGGATCGGCGGCCCGGAATCGGCTGCGGGCACCTTCCAGGCTGTGCCCACGGCACCCGGGAACCTGCTCACGTCTTCTTCAGAACCGGTAAAGATCAGAACCGGTGGAGGTCGGAGCCG
Organism: Streptomyces sp. NPDC001668; assembly: GCF_042893155.1. NCBI lineage: Bacteria > Bacillati > Actinomycetota > Actinomycetes > Kitasatosporales > Streptomycetaceae > Streptomyces > Streptomyces sp. NPDC001668. The sequence continues at coordinate 899,148 of NZ_JBIAUQ010000002.1, read as the reverse complement.
GCGGAGGTCAAAACCGGCGGAGATCAGAGTCGATGGAGGTGAGAACCGGCGAAGATCTCAGGGTTCCGTCCGTAGAGGCAGGTCCATGACCACGGTCAGCCCGCCGCCCGGCGTGTCCTCCAACCGCGCGCTGCCTCCGTTGGCGGTGACCAGCCGGTGGACGATGGCCAGCCCGAGCCCTGTGCCCCTGGCCTCGGGGTTGCCGAACCGGCGGAAGGCGACTGCCTTTTCCCTGTCGGTCATTCCAGGGCCGTCGTCCCTCACCCACACCCGCGCCGAGTCCCGCGCGAGCCTATAGCCGACGGCCACGCCCCCTTCGTAGGGAACGGCGTCCAAGGCGTTGGCGACCAGGTTGTCGAGAATCTGCTCCAGGTGGCCACTGCCCAGCGAGGCGGTCAGGGCGGGCCCCTCCGACGCGCTCAGACGCACGCCGCGCTCCCCGGCTACCGGCGACCACGCGGCCACCCGCTCCGTCACCACCTCGTCCACCCGGACCGCGGTCGGCCGGGGCGTCGCTTGTTCGGCACGTGCCACCGCGAGCAGCCCGTCGACCAGCCGTGACAGCCGTGCGATCTCTTCCTGGGCCGCGTCCAGCTCTGCCGCGGTGTCGCCCTCGGCACCGGTACGCAGGACGTCGAGCCGCAGCCGCAGGGCCGCCAATGGGGTGCGCAACTGATGGGACACGTCGGCGATCATGGCCCGGTGACCGTGCACCAGGGCCTCCGTACGGGCCGCCATGGTATTGAACGTGGCGGCCAGGCGCCGTACTTCGGGTGGTCCGCCGTCCACCTCGGCCCGCTCGTCGAGAGCGCCCTCGCCGAGCTTCCTTGAGGTGGCGTCGAGTGCGGACAGCGGACGGTTCACCCAGCGGGCGAGGCGGACGGACAGTAGAACGGACGCGCCGAGCCCCGCTGCACCGATCGCGGCGGACCACCCCCAGATCGCGGCGGTACGGGCATCCAGCGGGGCCGCGGAGCGGGCCAGGACGACGGCGCCGACGGGCCTGCGGACCTCACCGGCCGGTTCGGCGGCCAGCAGTCGGCCCTCGTTCTCCGGCGGCTCCGGCTCCTGCCCGGCCAGCACGTCCTTCACCAGTTCGTCCGCCTCCTCGCCCTGGGCGGCGCCGCAGGGCGTGCTCGCCACCACTCGGGCGGAGGTGTCGTACGCGGCGGCACAGTCCCCGGCCCGTGCCGCCGCATCCAGTTCCCGGCGCATGGCGGTCGGAGGTTTGTGGTCGGAGAGGTACTCCTCGGCCGCGGCGGCGATCACGCGGGTGGCCGCCCGCTGATCGTCGCGGAAGGTGACGCGTTCACGCGCGGTCATCAATACGGCCAGTGGTACGACCGCCAGCACCAGCAGCACGGAGGTCAGGGCGAGCAGTGTCCAGGTGAGGCGCCGGGTCACGGCCGTTCCCGCGCGCCCTCGGCCTCACCGAGCCGGAATCCGTGCCCGTAGACCGTCTCGATCAGCCCCGCCAGGCCGAGTTTGCGGCGCAGCGCCGCGATGTGCACGTCCAGGACCTTGGTGGGTCCGTACCAGTGGGCGTCCCAGGCCCGTTCCAGGATCTGCTGCCGGCTCATCACCCTGCCCGGGTCGGCGGCCAGGCACTCCAGGATCCCGAACTCCTTCGGGGTGAGCGCGATCGGCCGGTCGTCCACCGAGACCTGCCGGGTGCGCAGGTCGAGGGCCATGGGCCCGTGCCGCACGACCTCCGGACCGACGGGGCGTCTGCGGCGCAGTACGGCCCGGATCCGTGCCAGCAGCTCGGCCAGCCCGAACGGTTTGACCAGGTAGTCGTCGGCACCCTCGTCCAGAGCCACCACCCGGTCCGCCTCCTCGCCGCGGGCGGTCACCGCGATGATCGCGGCATCCGACCGCGCGCGCAGCATCCGGCACACCTCGACCCCGTCGATGTCGGGCAGCCCCAGATCGAGCAGCACGACGTCGGGAACCGCAGCGCTCAGGGCTGCCCGGCCGGTACGCACCCCCTCGACCGCGTATCCGGCCTGCCGCAGGCCGCGCACCAGGGATTCCGCGATGCTGCGGTCGTCCTCCACGACCAGCACCCGCGTTTCCTCGGTCAAGCCCGTGACCTGCCCGTTCATGCCTCAGACCCGCTTTCGGACCATGAGAGTCGGATACGCCCTTCGTCATCCAGTCTGCGTCGTCGGCCGGGCTGCGCCACAAGGGGCCGTTCGTCCCTGTCTGCTCCGCGGAAGGGACAGTCAAGGCTTCGAGCCCCGATCCACGGCCGCCCGCAAGGACGTGGGTTCAGAAGAAGCTGAGAGATTTCTGTGCCAGGCTGACGCGCCCTGCCAGCCGGCGCGCGCCGACGTGCCCGAGCTGACTCCTCACGGTCGCTTCATGGAGGAACACCTGATGAGCCTCACCGTCGTCAACGGTCTGCCGGCCCACGTCCTGATCGTGCACTTCGTCATCGTGCTCGTTCCACTGAGCGCTCTGGCGGTTGTGGCCGGCGCGATATGGCCCGGCGCCGCCCGGCGCATGGGGATCGTGCTGCCGGTGCTGGGTCTGCTGACGCTGGCGAGCGTGCCCTTGGCCACGCAGGCCGGTGAGTGGCTGGAGGAGCACGTCGACGGCAACGCCCTGGTGCGCAGGCACGCCGAACTGGGCGACGGGTTGCTCCCCTGGGCAGCGGGTCTGTTCGTGCTGGCCGTGGCGATCTGGTGGACGACTCGCAGGTCGGCCGCGGCACAGACCACTCCTGGAGAGCAGTGGACTCGGCCGGCCTCGTCCAGGTCCGCGCTGGTCGTCCGCGTGGCGGTGGTGGTGCTGTCCGTCGGCGTGGCTGCGGGCGCGGTCGTGGACGTCTACCGGATCGGCGACTCGGGGGCGAAAGCGGCCTGGCAGGACGGCTTCTCCAAGACTGCCACGGGCGAGCGGAGTGACAACGGCTGATGCGATCGGCTCAGCCGTTGGAGCGGACGCGTAGGCATCGGATGCCGTAGCCGGGCGGGCAACCGAACAACTCGGTTCCCTGCCCGGGACCATGCACCGGGGCTGCCGGTGGCACGCCGCCAGGATCCGTCTCCGAGACAAGTGCGAGGACCGGTGCCAGTCCTCCATCCGGGCATCTGGGATACGCACGTCTGGTAGCGACCGCATCAGGTCCACACAGTCGGTCAGCCACCCCGCACGCTGCCCCTCTTCTCGGACCAACGCACCCGTTTCCCTTGACCAAAGACACCGGGGCACCCCCTGTCGTTGGCCGGTTGCTGAGTCAGTTGCTCGTGCCGGGGGCGGTGAGTGAGGTGAGGGCGGCGTCGAGGCGCCGAGTGGCCTCTTCGGCGACCGGGCGCAGCGCGTCGAGTTCCGTGAGCGCGATCATCGTGTTCGGGTCGAGGACCTGTACGGTTGTGTGGCCGCCGTCGCGGCGGACGACGACGTTGCACGGCAGCAGCAGGCCGATCGAGCGGTCGGTGTCCAAGGCGCGGAAGGCCAGAGACGGGTTGCAGGCACCGAGGATGACGTAGTCCTCCATGTCGTGGTCGAGCTTGGCCTTGAGGGTGGCGGTGACGTCGATCTCGGTGAGGATGCCGAACCCCTGCTCCGCGAGGGCGTCGCGGGTGCGGGCGACCGCGGTGGCGAAATCGGTGTCGAGCAGCACGGTCCGGTCGTAGCGCATGGCGTCGGCCTTTCTCGTCGTCGCGAGGGCCGGACCGGTGTCCGGCCGAGTAAAGGAATCTCCCGTCCTGTGGCCGGCCGCCCCGTAGGACGGAACCCAGCTTCTCAGAGTGCCACCCCTTGCTCGCTCAGGGCTGAGCGCCGTCGCGGCCGTGGTCGGCGGCGTATGCGGCGAACACTTCCGTCGGTGGGCCGCCCGTATGGAGGAAACGTTGGTCGAGGATGTTGGCGAGGTCTTTCATCGCGCCTGCGAGCAGGGCGCCCGCCAGTCGCACCTCAGGTCGTTCCGCCGCCTGCCCGCGCTGGGCGAGTACGGCGGCGTAGCCGACCATGGCCGCCAGCGACGAGTGGTCCTCCCCGTCGTGGAAGTAGTACGCCTCGGCGTACTGGGTGAAGTCGATGCGGACGCGTGAGACGTCGGTGGCCAGGCTGTCCAGCAGCAGCGCTCCTGCGGTGCAGTCGATCTGCCGCGTCGTGGGCTCGGCGTCGCGCAGCAGAGCCAGTCGGACGGCCAGGACCCTCCGGCGGGTCAGCGCCGGATAGATCTCCAGCACCCAGGAGACGGTGGCCGTCAGGAGGGCGAAACCGATGAGGGCTTCGAGCGGTGAGACCAGACGGAGCCAGCCCTCGTCGGGTGCGATGTCGCCCAGTCCCAGGGTGGCCACCGTGACGAGCGACAGGTACACGGAGTCGAGCAGTGCCGGCTGCTGTGCTGCCTGGGAACCGGGGGAGAAGGTGAATGCCCCGGGCATGTGGGGCCAGTAGACGATCGCCCAGCCGAGGACGACGGTGACGGCCCACATGCTCACGACCGTGACCATGGCGAGCGGTCCGACGAGCCCGACCACGCGGCCGGGTGCGCGGAAACGCCGGGCGAGGCGCCACATTGCTGTCATCACGAGGCGGCTCAGACCACCGTGGCGTGTGGGGTGCCAGAGGGTGTGGAACAGGTCCCGCAGCGTGACCATGACGAGCCCGGCACCGGCCAGCGAGACCAGCCACTTCATCCGCGTCTCCCCACGGCCCTTTGGCATGAACGGAAACCTATTCGGAGCGTAGGCCGTGTGCGGCGCGTGACGGTGCGGATGCGGGTACGCCACGCTCATTCGCTCGGATCATCCGCCTTCAGAACGAGCGTGCAGGTCTCCCCAGGAGCCACAGTCACGGCCCGGTCCGCCAACACCACGCGGATCGCCGACTCCTCCGAGTCGGGCACGCCGATCTGCAACTGTCCGCTCAGGCGCCGCATGCGCACCCCCCAGTGGCCGCGATAACGCAGCGAGAATCCGTACTCGGAGAGCGCCGGAAGAGGCACGGGGTCCAGCCATAGGGCGTCCTCACGTGTCTCCAGGCCCGTCAGTCCACGCTGGACCAGGTCGAGGGTTCCGGCCATCGCCCCGAGGTGGATACCTTCGCCGGTCGTGCCGCCCTGGATGTCGGCGATGTCAGCCTCCAGGGCCTCCTGGACGTACTGCCACGCCTCGGCCCGTCTGGCCCTGGCGAGGACCAGGCCGTGGACGAGGCCGCTGAGCGTGGAGCCGTGGCTGGTGCGCCGGAGGTAGTAGTCGACGGTCCCGCGCCAGATGTCGTCGTCCAGGTCGTGGCCGAGCCGCTCGAACAGCTGCCGAAGCTCCGCGGGTGAGAACAGGTAGCCGAGCATGAGGACGTCGGCCTGCTTGGACGCCTTGTAGCGGTTGACCGTGTCGCCCTCGGCCTCCAGGATCCGGTCCAGCCGCCGGACGTTGTCGTAGCGTGTGCGGTAGGCGTCCCAGTCCAGCTCGGCCAGATCGCCGTAGCCCTCGAACTGGCTGATGACGCCACGGTGGAACGGCACCCACAACCGTCGGGAGATCTCCTCCCACTCGGGGGGTTCGTCGTCGTCCAGCCGGATGCGGTCGCGCAGTTCCTCCCGGCGCCAGGCGGGAAGGCGCCGCAGGAGGTCCAGGGCGCGGCCGAGCACCCAGGCGGCGGTGACGTTGGTGTACGCGTTGTCCTCCAGCCCTGGCACGTCGGCGCCCGGGTAGGAGTCGTGGTACTCGTCGGGGCCGACGACTCCGCGGATGTGATAGCGCTCCGTCGCGGGGTCGAAGACCGCGAGGTTCGCCCAGAAACGGGCGATCTGCAGCAGCATCTCCGCGCCCCTGGTGTGCAGGAACTCGGTGTCGCCGGTGGCCTCGCAGTACTGCCACACGTTGTAGGCGATCGCCGAGCCCACGTGGTGCTGGAGCCGCGAGTGGTCCGGCAGCCAGCGCCCCGAGCGGGGGTTGAGATGCCACTCCTGGGTTTCCTCGCGGCCGTCGCTGCCGCTCTGCCAGGGGTACATCGCCCCGCTCCGGCCGATCGCGGCGGCGGCTTCGCAGGCCCGTGGGAGGCGTCGGAACCGGTAGTTCAGCAGGGCCCGGGCGACCTCGGGGAAGTGCAGGTTGAGGTACGGCAGGACGAACAGCTCGTCCCAGAAGACGTGGCCCCGGTACGCCTCGCCGTGCAGCCCCCGGGCCGGGACGCCCACGTCCAGGTCCGCGGTGTGCGGTGACAGCGTCTGCAGGAGGTGGAAGAGGTGGAAGCGCAGGACGCGCCCGGACTGACCAGGCACCTGGATCTCCGCGCGCCGCCACAACCGCTCCCAGGCCGCGACGTGGGAGTTGAGCAGGCCCGCGAAGTCCGCCGCCGAGGACACCCGGTCGACCGCCGCCCCGAGAGGATCGCTGATCGCCGTGTCGCGTGAGGTGTGCAGCGCCACGGTCTTCTCCACGGCGACGGGACGGCCGGGAGCGAGTGGGAGCACCAGGCGGTGGACGGCACGGTGGCGGGCTGGGCGGAGCTCCGACGACGTCGGAGGTCGGTCGGTGACGACCGTCCGGGCGGCCATGGCAACACTGAGGTCGGAGGTGGTGGTCCGGCAGGTCAGCCAGACGGTGTCGGGCTCCCACCTCCCGGTCCGCACCTGGGTCAGCTGGTGGCGGTTGAGGGCACGGTAACGGTGCACATTGCCGTTGAGTACCTCGCCGTCGAGGCAGGACTCGACCTCGACCTCTCCCGACCAGTCCTCGGCGGTGAAGACCGTCCGTAGTGCGGCCAGATGAGGATCACCCATGTGCACGAGGCGGGTCTGCTCGACAGCGACCACACCTGCCCTCTCGTCCCGGTGGCGGAAGGTACGGGTGAGCGTGGCGCGGCGCAGATCCAGGGTGTGCCGGTGGTCCAGGAGGGTGCGCGGACGGGGGGAGAACCACGGGCCCCACACCCCCTCGGCGCGGCGCAGGCGGAACCGCAGGAGCAGCCAGTTGGGGAGGTTGACCAGGTCTTCGTTCACCACCTGGCGTCCCGCCACGGTCGACTCCGGGCGGTTGTAGCATCCGGCCGCGTAGGTTCCCGGGTAGTGCACCAGTCCCGCCCGGCACTCGGGCACCGCACCTCTTGTGGCGAAGTAGCCGTTGCCGAGCGTGCAGAGCGATTCCCGCAGCTGTTCGGCAGCGGGGTCGTATCCCTTCCACTCCCACGTCCACTCCGACATCCGTCGCCCTCCTCAGTTCGGAAGCCGTGGAAGCGGTGCCTGCACGGTGAACCTCACACCCGATGAGGGATGACGGCGACCGGGCACGCGGAGTGGTGCAGCAAGGCGTGGGCGATACTGCCGAGTTGCAGACCGAAGTGCCCGTGCCGGCGCAGAGCACCGACGACGATCAGGTCGGCATCCGCCGATGCCTCCAGCAGGACACGGTGGGCGGGGCCCTCGACCGCGCTGCGCGTGACATCGACCTCGGGGTGCTCCCGTAGGACCTCGCGTAGCGCGTCGTCGAGAGTGGCCGAGACTTGCTCCTCGGGCGCCGCGGCGGCGTCCGCCACGTCCCGGGGGTCCCCCGGGACGGACTCTGCGGGAGGGGAGCCCGGTTCGTGAGCCGGACTGCGCCAGGCCCGTACGGCGGTCAGGGCGCAGCCCCGCGAGTCGGCCTCTTGGGCGGCGAACCGTACGGCACCCGTGCCGCCGGTCGCATCGCCGACTCCCACCACGACCCGGCCAAGGGACCCCCGAAGGTTCGGTTCGTCGCCTCGGACGACGATGACCGGGCACATGGCACGAGCCGCCACAGTGAGGCTGACCGACCCCAGCAGCAGCCCGGCGACCTCGCCGCGCCCATGAACGCCCGTGACCAGGGCGAACGCCTCGGACCCCGCCCGAAGCAGCGTGGACACCGCATCGGCGGCCACGACGTCGGCGGACACCTTCACCTCGGGGTCGCGGAGCTGGGCTCGGTGAGCACAGGAAGCGACGATGTTCTGCGCCATGACCTCTCCGGCGGGGCGATCGGCGCTGAGAGAGGGCCGGGCTCTCTCATAACGCTCCCAGAGGGAGGCATGGACAAGCCGCAGCGGCAGGCCGTGACGGGCCGCTTCGTCCACCGCCCAGTCGACCGCCAGCAAACTGGATTCCGATCCGTCGACGCCCACGACCAGCGGGAGTTCCATCGCGGCCACCGCCTTCCGTCCCGTTGCTGACAAACCCCCTGTGAATACCGTCGCACCGCCCGCGGGCCGCCGCGACATCCGGGCGGGCGCTCGGATCGGGTGGCCGTCGACGAGTTGCGGTGCGCCGGGTCGCGACGACGCCGCAGATGTACAGCCCGACCAAGCGCCCGGTGCGCTCCCCAAGGACCTGGGACATGCCTGAGACCCGCACATCGTGAGGGATGCGATGACCTTTCCAGCGGTAGCCGTCCGGCGCGCGTCGCCCCAGATCAGCATCTGTCCGAGCGCGCCGAGGAGGGGGCGGTGACCGCCGAGGAGCACATGACCGCTCCCGGGTATGGCCTTGTCCACGAGGACGGACGGACAGCAGATGTTCGCGACTTAGAGCGGCACCGGCGGAGGCCACGGTTCGAATGCCGTGAGGATGCCCCTGTCAGTGTTCGCTGGTGGCGATGTAGGTGCCGTGCCAGGTGTGGTCCCACACGGCGCCGGTGGAGGCGTTGACCGACAGCATGCCGTTGATCTTCCCGGAGCGCAGGGTGTGCAAGGTGCAGTAGCCCGGGAAGGCCTCCGCCTCGTCGGCGGTCAGTTTGCTGCCCTGGTCGCTCAGCCACTGCTGGGCGCGGTCCTGAGCCTGGTCGGGGGAGATGCGAGTCTGGGTCTGGCTCTGGCCGCGGGGGTGCATGCCGTAGTCGGTGTTCCACATCATCGCCGGGCCGTATTCGATCCCGGTGTCACCGTCGGCCGGGTCGACGAGGATCTCGGTGGCCAGCGTCCCGGAGGGGGTTTTCAGCTCGGCGTAGAAGTTCTTCGAGAACTGCATGACCTCGCCGACGCGCAGGTCGAGCCGGTTCGCGAAGGCGTCGGCGCGCTGTCGGGCCTGGTCCAGGGTCTTCACCGGGGTGCCGTCGCCGCGCTGCCAGTAGTGTCCCCCCATCATGCCGGGGCCCCACGAGCAGTCATCGCGGCCCATCATGCCCGGCCCCATACCGGGCCCCCATGAGTCCCAGTCATCCCAGTCGTCGCCCGATGCGTCCGACCTCCAGCAGTCCTTGGCCGAGGGGCTGGGCTGGGCGGCCGGGCGGATGGAAGCACCGCTTGAGGGGCTGCTGTTGCCTGCCGCGCATCCAGCGGCCACCGTGCCGGCCAGTACGAGGGCCGCCAGTGCGGCGGCGGTCCGCCTGCTCGCCCTGCGCATGATGATCACCCTCCGGGTCGTTCCCTTCGCGTCCGCCCGGCCCGGCAGACGCGGGCGTGTTACCCCCAGCCTCTCTCCGCGCGCAGGGAACCGCCCAGGGCCATCCGGACCTGCCGGTTCCCCGATCGGCCCACGCGTGAAACGGTGCCCACGGATGTGCCCCTTCGGCCTGCTGACCTTCGTTCTCTTCGGCTGGAGCCGGCTCGACCCACTCGCCGGATTCTTCGTCGCCGCCTTCGTCATCATGGAAGGCAAGGAAGCCTGGGAGGGCGAACTCGTCTGCGACGACGGAAAATCCGCCGTGAAGGGCACGACCACCTCGTGCTCCGACGGCTGCAACTGACCAGTCCCCTACCGACACGGCGAGGGCCCCGCCGCTGCATCGCAAGACGCCGGAGCCCGCAGTTCTGCTCAAACCCTGGCGCACAAACGCTGCTCAAACTCGGCCGTGGACAGCCCAGGGTCAGGCTTCGATGTCGAGTACCTCCGACACAGGGCGGCGCGGCGTGCCGGGACCGTTGGGGCCGTAGCCCAGGCGCAGCAGGACCTGTGTGTAGCCCGTCCCGGTCATCGGGTCGCGCACCGGCCAGCGCAGGTCTGCCCATTCGAGAGGCTGGGTCACGAAGGAGCTGGCGAGGCCCTCGCGGGTGGCCAGCAGCAGCGCGCGTTCCATCGCCTGGCCGGCGTGGAGCCAGTCTTCCGGGCGGTCATGATCGGTGCTGATGAGAGCCAGTTGAGGGTTCTGCTCGAAGTCCGCCGCGTCGCGTCCCGCCACCTGCCGGGGGCCCGCGAAGTCGCGCATGGGTGCCTTGCCCCCGCGCTTGCGCGGCCCGAAGGCGTAGTGCGGGACTCCGTCGTCGGCGGTGCTCACCGACGGGGCGTCGATACGCGGCCACCGGGCCAGGTCCTGGTCGCTGCCGAGGCCGGTCGCGGCGAGAGCCGCCCGCACGGGCTCGGGGATCTGTCTCTCCTCGAACGGGTAGCGGCTGCTGTGCCGTTGGCGGATCGCCGGACACAGCGCGCCGAGGCCGCTCACACCGCCCGTACGGCCGGCCAGCCGCACGCTCGCGAGGAGGGCCCGGTCGGTGAGGTCGGGCAGTAGCCGGGTTTCCGAATGCCAGCCCGCGTGGGCGATGGCGGCCCTCAGGTTCAACAGGGCGGCACCGCAGCCGAGATGAAAGCCGCGAGTATCGGGGTCGGAGTGCGGCATGGCGCGCTCGAAGTCGGCCCACACCTCGAAAGCGCGGCTCTGCCGGAGATGGAGATAACGGAAGCGCCAGGGCTGCACGTTGTGCATCGACGGCGCGGCCACCGCGTCGCGTACCACGGCGGCCACCCATTCGTCGGACGGTGCTGGCTGGCTCATCGGGACACCCTTCGAGAGCCGTCGGGGCAGGAGCGCTCTCAGTGGCCCGCGACTGCCTCATCATCCATCGGCTGGAGTGATGCGGCGGCCCGTGAGGCGTGCGGGCTGGATCGCCACCCACATCTCGCGTTCACCGCCCGGCCACGGCGTGGTGTGGGCGCGTTCGGTGAGCCTGCGCACGGTGTCAGGCTCCGTCACCACGCTCGCGGGGCCGACGACGAGGACGCTCCAGCCCTGACTCAGGGCCTCGTCCATGTGATCGACCTCGAAGGCGACCTCGGATCCGACGGCTGCCGCGGGTGTGGAGTCCGGCGCGGTCCGGAAGACGATCGCGTCATCGACGACCTCGTAGTTGACCGGCACGACCGCCGGGCGGCCGTCGGAGGCCGTCACCGCGACGCGCCCCACGCCGTGGGTGGAGAGCAACGTGCGGCATTCCTCCGGGCCGATGTCCCGCAGCTGAGGATGCAGCAGCGCATGTCCTTGGCCGGGTGGCAGATCCATTCCGCCTCCGCGCAGCTTGGTGACGGTGGTGCCCAGCGCGTCGGCCAGCCTGATGAGGGTCGCCAGACTCGGGTCGCCAGGCCGTTCCTCCAGGTACTCCAGGTAACCGGGGGACATCCGGGCGCGGCGGGCCGTCTCCTCGCGGCTGAGCCGCTGCCTGTGGCGTTCGACAGCCACGCGTCGGCCGATGTCACCGGGGTCGGGTGCGGGTGCTTTGGGCGGCACGGCCTCCGCCTCGGCCGTGTCGGGGACCGAAGGGGCATCGGTGCTGACGGGCCGGCCGTGTTCGAGATGGCGGATGTGCGCGTCGGGCCCGGGGAACACGAGCGTCACTTCGTCCGTGTCCGACCAGCGCACGTCGTAAGGAGGCGTTCCGTCCTCGTGATGGAGTCCGACGATCTCGCCGTCACGTTTGCCGGCGCCGGTCGTCGTGCGTTCGATGACGAGTTGGTCGCCGAGGTGAGCTCTCATGGCGCCGCCCTCTCCTCAGAATGGTGCTGTATCCAACGTGCCACGCGCGACGGGCGGTCGCACGGGACCGATCAGCCTGGGAGGCTGCCCCGCCTCGCTCCCGCACGGCCGTCGACCGACTCAGCCGGTGATCTCGATGCGCTGAGCCTTGCCCTTCTCGGTCTTGGGGACCTTCACCGTGAGGACTCCGTTGTTCAGATCCGCGCTGATGTGCTCGGTGTCGGAGTTCGGCGGCAGGATCGTGCGGTAGTCGAACCGGCCGATGCGACGGGTCTGCCGGCGGACCGTCCCGGTGTGTTCCTTCTCCCGGATCTCACCGTGGATGTCGAGTTCGCCTTCGGCGACCTCCACGGTGATCTGGTCCTTCGCCACTCCAGGCAGCTCCAGTTCCACCAGGCAGGCGTCCTTGGTGTCCTCGATGTCAGCAAGGGGTGCCCATGGCTCGGCCACGCCGAACCCGGGGAAGCCGCCACCGGGAAAGGCGGCGTGCATGAGCTGGTCCACCCTGGTACGCAGGTCCTCAAGCTCCCGCAGGGCTGCCGGAAGCCCACCTCTGCTGTGTTGCGCGGGATGTGTCATGGCGGAACCCTCCTTCGACTTCTGCCACGGGGGCGCTGTGTCGCCGTCGGTCACGTGAACCACCCGGCGACCTCCCGCCCGTGTGGCCGGGGTGCGCCCATGCCCTCGATGTCGCGCTCGGCGGTCTTCAGCAGCTGCCCGGCCAGGTCGTTCAAGGCCCGGCCCGCTGCCAGTTCGTCACCGATCTCCGGCACGTTCGAGTCCGCCGGATGGCAGTGCGCGGTCCCGTGACCGGTGAGTTCTGAGGTGCCGGTGTCCAGTACCAGACGTGCCTTCGTCGTTCCCGCGTCGTCCTCGAACAGATGAAGACGAACCGTCCATTCCAACGTATGCGGCATCGTTTTCTCCTCACCTCGGTACGGACCGATGCGATCCTGATGGGGCTCGTTCTGGGGCTTGCCGTGCGGAGGCGGCCGGCATCCGGTCCTCGATGCGTTGCCGGACTCGGGCCGTGAGTACGCTCAGTCGCTCGGAGGTCGTCGCCCGGGGCGCGACGGGCGCTCGGATCCGGCGCGCGGCCGAGGGCAGCTCTCCCAGGTCCGCGGCGAGTCTGTCCCGGCACTCGTCGAGCGTGGGCCGCCTGCCGGTGCGCCGCCCGTTCAGCATCACCGTCTCCAGCAGCGGAGCGCCGTCGGCGGGCGGCTGCTCGTCGGCGAGACCGATCACGTCGGCGCAGCCGGGGCGGCGGAACACCTGCTTGCGGCCGGGTGCCGTCACCTTCGCCGACGAGAGCTTCATGACCGGGTGGCCGTCGAACTCGACCAGCTTGTACGCGGAGTCCAGGTACGGCGCGTCGGCCGACACGCCGACGCGGGTGCCCACGGCGTACGTGTCGATCGGTGCTCCGGAGCGCACGAGGTCGGCCACGGCGTACTCGTCGAGACCGCCACTGGCGACGATCCGCACCTCCGGCAGACCCGCGTCGTCGAGGATCGACCGGGCCCGTACCGCCAGGTCGCCGAGATCACCGCTGTCCAGCCGCACGGCGGAGCCGGGCCCGCGGTCCAGGTCCCGCAGGACGCGTGCCGCGACGCGGACGCCTTCCTCCGTGTCGTAGGTGTCCACCAGCAGGGTCACCGGTCCGGGGTGGCACCGGGCGAAGGCGCGGAACGCGTCCTCCTCAGAGGCGAACGCCTCCACGAAGGAGTGGGCCATCGTGCCGACGGCGGGGATGCCCTCAGCGGTGGCCGCCGCCACGTTGCTGGTTCCGGCGAATCCGACCATCGCACCCAGACGAGCGGCTTGGAACCCCGCCTGCGGACCGTGGGTGCGCCGCAGGGAGAAGTCGACGACCGGGTGACCAGCCGCCGCGAGCACGCAGCGTGCGGCCTTCGACGCGATCGCCGTCTGATGGCTGAGCAGGTTGAGTACGTACGACTCGACCAACTGCGCTTGCGGAAGTGGTCCGGTCACCTCCAGCAGCGGCTCACCCGCGAACACGATCCGCCCCTCCGGGACCGCCCGCACCTGGCCGGTGAACGTCAGGCCGAGCAGCGGCTCCAGGTCCCCTGGCGGTCTGTGCAGCGCGGAAGCGAAGGCGTCGACGTCCTCGGGGCCGACATGAAAGCCGGCCAGGTGGTCGAGCGCCGACTCGAGCCCCGCTGCCACCAGGAAGCCGCGTTCAGGGGGCAGGTCGCGGACGAAGAGGCTGAACGTCGCCGGGCCGGTCATCCCCTCCCGCAGGTAGGCCATCGCCATCGTGACTTCGTACAGATCGGTGGTCGTCGCATCCGACATCGGTGTCACCTCCTGGGCTTCCGTGCGGCTCGCTGGTCGTCACCGGCGGAAGCGCGCGGACCACTGCGGTTCCACCAGGTCCCACTCGGCGCCCCACTGTGCATACCTTCTCCGGTCCAGGACCAGGCGCATGCCCGCCCAGGCCGCGCAGGATCCGGCGGCCACGCCGAACGCCGCCATACCGCCCACCATCCAGCCACTGGTCGTCGCGTTGAGAGTGCTCGTCGGCGGACTGGTGACGGTTCCGGCTCGTGTCACCCACACACGCACGTCGGCGCCTTTGGCAGTTCCCGGCTTCACGAGGGCCGTTCCCATGCGCACGACACCGTTGGTGTCGGTCCAGCGGACTTGCACCGGTCGCTTCGCCCAGTCGTCGTCGCTCTTGACGCCCGCTGTCAGCTGGGCGGTCACCTGGTGCCGTTCCGCCGCCTGGGCCCGCACGGTGCGCATCGACGCCTCGTACGCCGTCCGTCCCGCGCTGACCGCGGCTGCCGGCAGCCCGAGGACGAGAACGACCATCAGGACGCGGCGGAACCAGCATTCGAACCTGTCGGACATACGGCTCAGGGAGTTCGCGCCCTTGGGCGCGCGGTCGCCGCGCTTGGGCGGCGGACCTGATGCGTACGGCGAACCTTGTGCGCTCATGAGTCGGCCTCCAGCAACTCGCCGGCCGTCCCCCACCACCTGCTCCCACCGTCGACCGGCAGCGGGTTCGGGGTACAGGGCCGAAAGGCCCTGTCGGGCCTGGCTTTCGGCCCAGGCCCACCGGCGGCCCGCCTGGTGCGTTTCCGTAGACCGCGGTCATGTCGGTCATATCTGGGGTACGACCGCGACGGGACACGGAGCGTGGTGCAGCAGGGCGTGATTGATCAGGCCCAGCTGCAGGCCCGGGTGCCCCTGCCGCCTGCGCGCGCCGACGACCAGCAGGTCCGCCTCCGACGCCGCGTCCAGCAGCGCCCGGCGGGCCGGGCCCTCGATCACCGTGGAACTCACCCGGGCGGAGCGATACCGCTCCGCCAGGCCGCGCAGGGCGTCGTCGAGGACCTGGGACGGTGGCCGCCGATGGGCCTCCATGGCGTACCACGACGGAGCCGGCCGCGTGGTGAGAGCCCTGGATGACGGATTCCAGGCGTGCACCGCTGTCAGCCGGCAGCTCCGCACGTGAGCCTCCCGCAACGCGAACTGCAAGGCCGTGCCGCTGCCTTCCCCCTCCTCGACACCGACGACGATGTTCCCGAACCGGCCGTCCCTGTGCTCAGCGGCACCGCGCACCACGACGACCGGGCAGTCCGCCCGGGCGGCCACGGCCAGACTGACCGCGCCCAGGAGCATCTCGGTGAGATCTCCGAGCCCTCTGGATCCGAGCACCAGCGCGAAGGCGTTGCGTCCCTTGGCAAGGAGGGCAGCGGCGGCGTCCTCGGGCAGCACCTCGCTCGACAGCCGCACCGTCGGAGCTCTTCCTCTGGCTCGTTCCGAGGCGGCACTGATCACGTCGGACGGCTCGCGGTCCCCGGACACCGCATGCACGAGGTGGAGTGGCACGCTGTGCCGGACCGCCTCGTCGGCGGCCCAGTCCACCGCCTCCAGACTTGGTTCGGACCCATCGATGCCGACCACCAGGGGAATCGCCACCGCACCTGTCTCCTCTCGTGGCGGGTGCCACGTGACCGGCCTCCCCCTCCACGGCTCCACATGCGCCGGGGCGGGGATTGGGGTACTCCTCGAAGGAGAGAAACACCGCGCTCGGCATGTCGGCGACGCCCGGAGCACGCACGCCATCGGACTCGTTCACCGTCACCCACCGTCGTATCCAGCTTCGTACGAGACGGAGGCCGCCGCCATGCAGCCAGTCGTCACCGTGGGCCTCGACGGCTCACCCGAGAGTCTCGCCGCGGCCCGCTGGGCCGCCGACGAGGCCGAGAAACGCCGGCTCACGCTGCGCCTGCTGCACGCCTGGCCCTTGCTCGCGCCGGAACCCGCCCATGCCCACCCCGAGGTCGATCAGAACTACTGGGCGAAGCGTCTCGTGCACACCGCGAAAACCGAATTGCAAGCCCGCCACGCGAGCCTGACCATTGTCGGGAGCCTGGTGGCCGACGACGCTCAGGAGGCCCTGCTCCAGGCGGCGTCGGAATCCGAGATGATCGTGCTCGGCTCACGGGGGCTGGAACCCGTCGAGAGCTACTTCCTGGGCGACGTCAGTATGCCGGTCGTGGCCCGGGCGGAGCGGCCGGTGGTGCTGGTCCGCGCCGAAACCCGGGTGGAGGGAACACCTCCGGCACCTGCGGGCCGCGTGGTCGTGACCCTGAAACTGAACGGATCCTCCGACGACCTGCTCGACTTCGCGTTCCACACCGCCGCGGCCAGAGGGGTTCCGCTCCTGGCCGTGCACGGCCGAAGCGTGCCGCTTCACGCGCGCGTGCCCTGGGGGGTGGACCACGCCGCCACCGACGAGATGACGCGGGACGCGCAGAAGGAGCTGAGCAAGGTCCTCCACCCCTGGCGCGAGAAGTATCCGCAGGTGGACGTGGCCGACAGCATCCGTCTCGCAAGCCCCGCCAAGGCCGTCGTGCGGGCCGCCGAAGGCGCCGCGCTGCTGGTCGTCGGCCGACGGGCACACCGGCACGGTGTGGCACCCCACCTGGGTCCGGTCGCCCACGCCGCCATCCATCACGGGCGCTGCCCCGTCGCCGTCGTTCCCCATGACTGAGCCCGGGCCACCGCCCCAGCGCGCGGAGGTGTGCGAGACCCACACCGCGATCGTGTTCTTCGCCGGGGACCGCGCCTACAAGGTCAAGAAACCGGTGGACCTGGGATTCCTGGACTACACCACGCGCGCGGCGCGCCAGGACGCGTGCGAACGCGAAGTCACCCTCAACCGCCGCTTCGCCCCCGACGTCTACCTGGGCCTGGGCGAGTTCAGCAGCCCGGACGACGAAGGTCCCGAGCCCTTCGTGGTGATGCGACGCATGCCCGCTGACCGGCGTCTCTCCCGCCTGGTGCGTGAAGGGGCCGTCCCGGACGGCGTCCTCCGGGCCGTCGCCCGGCGTCTCGCCGCGTGGCACGCGGACGCGCCCCGTGGCCGGGATGTGGACGAGCAGGGAACGCGGGACGCCCTGTCATCGCGGTGGGAGGCCAGCTTCGCGCAGATCCACGCGCTGCCCGACGACGGCTCCGTGCCCGAGGGGATGACGGAGACGGAACAACTGGTGCGCCGCTTTCTCGCAGGCCGCGAGCGGTTGTTCGCGTCCCGTATCGAGCAAGGGCGGGTGGTCGACGGCCACGGTGACCTGCTCGCCGAGGACATCTTCTGCCTCGACGACGGCCCCCGTGTCCTGGACTGCCTGGAGTTCGACGACCGGTTGCGCTACGTCGACGGCCTGGACGACGCCGCCTTCCTCGCCATGGACCTGGAACAGCTCGGCGCCCCGGAGGCCGCCGCCTACTTCCTCGCGCAGTACAGCGAGTACTCCGGTGATCCGGCTCCCGCGTCGCTGTGGCACCACTACGTCGCCTACCGCGCGTTCGTCCGCGCCAAGGTCTCCCTGATCCAAGCCCGCCAGGGCGCACCGGGTGCGGAGACGGCGTCACGAAGGCTCGTCTCGACGACGCTGCGCCACCTGCGCACCTCCGCCGTCGGCCTGACCGTCGTCGGTGGGATGCCGGGCAGCGGGAAGTCCACCCTCTCCGGTGCGCTGGCCGACCGGCTGGGGGTCACCCTGCTCAGCAGCGACCGCCTCCGCAAGGAGCTGGCGGGCATTCCCGCGGAGCAGTCCGCTGCGGCCGGCTACGGCGAAGGGCTGTACACACCGGAGTGGACCGCCAGAACCTACGCCACCCTCCTCGACCGTGCGGCCGCCCTGCTGTCCGCCGGGGAGTCGGTCGTCCTCGACGCCACCTGGTCCGACACGGCACAGCGTGAAGCAGCACGACGCGTGGCCGAACGCACCAGCGCCGACCTGTTCGCCCTGCACTGCCACGTCCCGGACGACGTGTCAGCGGCCCGCCTGAGCACCCGCGCCTCCGGCCCGTCCGACGCCGACGTCGACATCGCCACCGCCATGGCGGCCAGGGAACCCGCGTGGCCCGAGGCTGTCGCCGTCGACACCAGCGGCCCGTTGGAGTCCGCGGTCGCGCGGGCGCTGGCAGCCGTACGTCCCTGGGGCATCGGCCAGGCCCCGGTCTTCCGCCGCCCCTACATGGAGCCGGACTGACGGGAGGGACACGACGACGCGGCGGTCTGTGTTGCCGGGGTGTTCCACCGGGGGGACCGTGGAGGTGGGGGAGCGAGGGAGTGAGTACCGTGCGAGCGCTCGTCTATCACGGCCCGGGGCACGTCTCATGGGACACCGTCCCGGATCCCGCGATCGAGGAGGCGACCGACGCGATCGTGCGTGTCGACGCCACCACCGTCTGCGGCACTGATCTGCACATCCTGCGAGGCGACCTCCCCGACGTGAAGCCGGGGACGGTTCTCGGTCATGAGGCCGTGGGCGAGGTCGTGGAGGTCGGCCGTGACGTCCACGGGCTGCGCCCCGGCCACGAGGTGATCGTGTCGTCGGTCTCGGCCTGCGGCCGCTGCCAGGCGTGCCGGGACACCCTGCGCGGCCAATGCCGCGAAGGCGGTGGCTGGATCCTCGGAAACCAGGTCAACGGAACCCAGGCCGAGTTCGTGCGGGTCCCCTTCGCCGACCACTCCACCCACCGACGGCCTTCCGCGATCCCGCTCGATGACGCGCTCCTGCTCGCCGAGGTCCTCCCCACCGCCTACGAGGTCGGGGTACGGAACGGACACGTCGGTCCTGGAGACACCGTCGTCGTCGTGGGCGCCGGCCCCGTCGGTCTCGCCACGGTCGCCGTCGCACGGCTCTACTCACCCCGCCGGATCATCGCGGTGGACCTGTCCGACGCCCGGCTGGAAGCCGCCGCGCGCGTGGCCGATGCCGCCGAAGTGCCGGGGAAGATGATCGCCGAGCTGTCCGAGGGGCGGGGCGCCGACGTCGCCATCGAGGCATCGGGCGAGCCGGATGGCTTCGTTCTCTGCACCCGGGCAGTCAGGGCGGGAGGGCACATCGCCAACATCGGGACGCACGGCAGACCGGTCACGCTGCACCTCGAGTCCCTGTGGCGGAAGAACGTGACGATCAGCACCGGCCAGGTGGACACGTCCTCCACGCCGTGGCTGCTGGAGCTGCTGAGGTTCGGACGCCTGCCCGTCTCCCAGCTGGTCACCCACACCTTCGGCCTCGACCGGATGGAGCACGCCTACGAGGTGTTCTCACAGGGCGCCACCACAGGTGCTCTCAAGGTCGTGCTGCACCGGGAGTGAGAGGTGCCGAAACAGAAGCCCGAGGGGGCCGGACGGTCACACTTCGGCGCTGGGCAGCTCGGACCGCCGAGCGGTGACCGGTTCTGGACGTTCCGCGTCCGGCGATCACTGGAAGGCCGCGTGGATTTCCTGCTCGGTCGCGTTGTGCGAGACGAGCAGGATCTCGTCACCGGGCCGGAGCCGGAGTGCTGGATCAGGCACGGTGGGTTGTCCGTCGCGGACGATCGTGGCGACGACCGACCCCTCGGGCAACCGGACGTCGCCCAGGACGCGTCCGGCCGTCCTGGACTGCGGTGTGATGGCCGTTTCGATGACGTCGACGCCGGCCTTGCTGAGCCGCAGGAGGGCGACCGTGTCGGTGGCCCCGGTGGCCTCCTCGATGAGGGAGATCAGCGGGGTGGCGGCCGGGACGGCGACGTCCACGCCCCAGCGTCCGTCGAACAGCCAGGCGTTGTCGGCGTCGTTGACGCGGGCGGCGACGCGGTCCACGGCGAACTGGCGTTTGGCGAGCAGGCTGATGACGAGGTTGTCCTCGTCGTCCCCGGTGGTGGCGATGACGAGGTCGGCGGTGAGAGCGCCGGCGTGTTCCAGGAGCGCCGGTTCGCAGGCGTCCCCGGCGACCAGCCGCACCGGGACGCGCCCCTCCAGTTCGGCGACGCGATCGTCGTCAATGTCGATCAGCGTCACCTCGTTGTGGGCGGCGGCGAGCACCTGGGCGATCTGGGTGCCGAGCCGTCCGGCCCCGGCGATGATCACGTTCACGTCCCCAGCTCCTTGTCGAGAAAGCCGCGCAGCCTGCCGAGCGCGGTCGCGGCGACGGCGAAGGTGACCAGGTCGCCCGCACGCGCGGGCGTGCTGTGCGTGGGGATCAGCGAGCGGCCCGCGCGGGTGACCTCCACGACGCGGATCTCGCCGTCGACCTCGAACTCGGCCAGCGGCCGCCCGGTCAGGTAGGCCGGAAGTTCGGAGCGGTAGAGCAGGGTCTCGCCGTTGCCGAAGCTGATTTCGGGGGAGAGGTGGCGGTGCAGCAGCATCCGGTGGATCTGGTGGACCGTCCAGCGGACGCTGGCGATGGTGGGGATGCCGAGTTCGCGGTAGATGTCGGCGCGTCGGGGGTCGTAGATGCGGGCGAGCACGTTCGGCACCCGGTAGGTCTCCTTCGCCGTGCGCGCGCTGACGATGTTGCTGTTGTCCCCGGAGGTGACGGCGACGAAGGCGTCCACGTGTTCGACACCGGCGGCCTCAAGCACGGCGCGGCTGTAGCCGTTGCCCTCGTGGAAGCTGATACGGGGGCTGTCGGGCAGCCGCCGGGCCGCCTTGGGACGCCGGTCGACGACCTGCACGTCGTGCCCTTCGGAGGCGAGCAGACCGGCGAGGGTGGCGCCCACCCGGCCGCAGCCGACGACGATCACCTTCACTGTCGCGCTCCCTTCCGGTGGCCTGCGCGGCGGCGCAGCCACCACTTGCGGAGCTCGTCCGCGATCAGGGGCAGGGTCCCGAGCCCGACCAGTACCGCCCAGTCGGCGGCGTCGAGCGGGGCGGTGTTGAAGACGTCCTGGAGCAGCGGTACATAGCTGATCGCGGCCATGAGGGCGATACCGAAGCCGCCCGCCACCAGCAGGGCCGGATTGGAGAGCAGCCCCACCTTGAGGATGCTCTGCCGGTCGGTGCGCACCGCGAGCGCGTTGAAGAACTGGCTGAGCACGATCCCGGCCTGGACCATGGTGATCGCCTCCCGGTAGACGGGCGTGTCCTTGGTGAAGTCGTCGAACGGAATGCCCGAGGACCCGACGTGCCAGAAGAAGACGGCCGTGACGCACAGCGCCTGGATGCCGCCGAGGAACAGGATCCGTCCCACCACAGCGGCTGAGAACAGCCGTTCCCGACGGGAGCGCGGCGGGCGCTCCATCACGTCGGGCTCGGGCGGCTCGGCGCCCAGGGCCAAGGCGGGCAGTACGTCGGAGCCCAGGTCGATCGCCAGGATCTGCACCGCACTGATGGGCACCAGCGGGAAACCGGCGAAGGTCGCAGCCAGGATCGGGACCAGCTCCCCGATGTTGTGGCTGAAGAGGTAGACGAGGAACTTGCGGATGTTCTGGTAGACCGCCCGGCCGAGCCGCACCGCCACGGCGATGGAAGCGAACGAGTCGTCCAGCAGCACCATCGAGGCCGCCTCCCGGGCCACGTCGGTGCCCGACGCCCCCATCGCCACGCCGATGTCGGCATGTTTGAGTGCGGGAGCGTCGTTCGCGCCGTCCCCGGTGACCGCCACCACCTCGCCCCGCCGCTGGAAAGCTGTGACCACGCGCATCTTGTGCTCCGGACTGACCCGGCACAACAGCAACTCGGACGGCTCGGCGAGCAGCGCGTCGAGCGACTCCTCGTCCATCGCGTCGAGCCGGGCGCCCGTCACCACGGCCGGATCCGGCCCGAGTACGATCCCCACCCGCCGGGCCACGGCCTCACCGGTGAGCGGGTGGTCGCCGGTGACCATGACGATGCGGATTCCGGCCCTGCGGCAGGCGGCGACCGCGTCGGCGACCTCCGGACGCGGCGGATCCAGCATGCCGACCAGTCCCAGGAGCGTGAGGCCCGACTCGGCCTCGTTCTGTGCAGGGCGGGGCCCGTCCAGCTCCCGCCGCGCGACGGCCAGCACCCGCAACCCCTGCGACGCCAGCGCGTCACTCGCCGCGAGTGCCGTCGCTCGTTCCTGCTCGGTCAGCGGCCCGCGATGTTCCTCCCACCGCACGTCGGTGCAGCGCGCCAGCAGCTCGGCCGGCGCTCCCTTGACGCACGCCTGGTAGCCCGCGCCGTTCTTGTGCACCGTGGTCATCATCTTGCGGTCCGAGTCGAAGGGGAACTCGGTCACGCGCGGAGCCGCGGCCTCCTCAGCGCCCGGGTCGAGACCGGCCTTGGCCGCGACGACGAGCAGCGCGCCCTCGGTGGTGTCGCCGAGCACCCGCCAGTGCTGTCCGTCCTCGGGCGGGACCATGCGGGCGTTGCAGCACAGGCCCGCCACCCGGAGCAGCTCGCGCACCGGCGCCGCGTCGGCGACCTGCCCGTCCGGGGCGTATCCCACCCCGGTCACCGTGTGCGTCGCACCCCCCGCCCACACCTGGGTGACGGTCATCTCCGCCTGTGTCAGCGTTCCGGTCTTGTCGGTGCATACGACCGTGGTCGACCCGAGCGCCTCGACCGCCAGCAGCTTCTTGATCAGGGCACGGCGGCGCGCCATCCGCCGTACGCCGATCGCCAGGGACACCGAGAGGGTGGCGGGCAGCCCTTCAGGCACCATCGCCACCATCACCCCGAGCGCGAAGACGAAGGCGGGCACCAGGGACTCCCCGGTGGGCAGCCGCACGGCGAACATCAGGGCGCCGATCGCCAGGGCCGCACCTGCCACCCGGCGTGCCATGGAGGCCACCTGGTGCTGCAGCGGGGTCTTCTGCTGCGGGGCCGCCGCGGCCAGCCGGTAGATCCGCCCGAACTCGGTCGCCGCACCGGTGGCGAAGACCACGGCTCGTCCGGACCCGGCGACGACATCGGTCCCCATGAACACGCAGTTGCGGGCCTCCAGCGGCGGCCCGGCCGCCACCGGATCGGCCGTACGGCCCACGGCGTTGCTCTCCCCGGTCAACGGCGCGTTGTTCACCGTCAGCTCGTGCCCCTCGACCACTCGGCAGTCCGCCGGCACGGCGTCCCCGGCCTCCAGCACCACCACATCGCCCGGCACCAGGTCCCGGGCGGGCACCTCCAGCCGCCGTCCGTCGCGCAGCACCCGGCAGGCGTGGGGCACCATCGCCTCCAGCGCCTGAGCCGTCCGCTCGGCCGAGTACTCCTGCGCGAAACCGATGGCGGCGTTCAGCATCACTACGCAAAGGATCGCCACCGCGAGCTGAAGATTGCCCACGTCACGCGGTTCCTGAAGGCCGTAGGCCAGGAACGTGATCACCGACGCGACGATCAGTACGACCGCGAAGAGGTCCCTGAACTGCGCCCCCAGCTGCAGCCACACGGGGCGGCGCCTCGTCCGGGGCATTTCGTTGGGCCCGTGCCGCTCCAGCCCCGCCCGTGCCCGATCCGCCGACAAGCCGCGCCGTGAGGTGCCCAGCGCTGCGAAGACATCACCGGCGGCGAGTTCCCGTACCGGAGGACGCGGACCGAAGCCGGACGTGGCGTCGACCGCCGCGTCCGTCCCTCCGCCTGGTACCAGCGGGTCCGTGCCGGTGCGCATCATCCGAACCCGTACGGTGCCGAGGTCCTCGGTTCCTGCGAAACCGGTCGGATCGCACGGAGGGCCTTGCATGAGGCTTCCATCACGGACTCCAGTGAGTTCGGCGGCCGTCCGGCCGGTGTGCCGCCCCCCGGCGGCAGCGCCCTCTCATCGTGGAACGGACCGTCCGGCGCCACCAGGGCCATACGGGGCAGGGGATGGCGCCGTTCGGCGTCTCAAACCGGGACCGTGATGACGGGGCAGTGGGCGTGGTGCAGCACTCCCTGGCTCACCGAGCCCAGCAGCATGCCCGTGAACCCGCCGTGCCCGCGGGTTCCCACGACCAGGCCCAGCGCGTGTTCCGAGGCTTCCGTCAGTACCCGCACGGGATGACCGAGGACGACCTCGTGGTACAGCTCCACTTCCGGGTACCTCGCGGTCCGGCCCGCGACCGTCTCGGACAGCACCCGGCGGCACTCCCGTACAGCGGCGTCCTCGTCCAGGACACCGAGGAGCGGCGGGTGCCACACGTACAGGGCTCTGAGGGTCGCTCCGCGCAGGGCCGCCTCCTCGAACGCCACGTCCACCGCCGCCGCCGCGTGCGGACTGCCGTCGACGCCGACGACGAAGTACGCGGGCTCCTGGGTGATGTGCTCCGGTTCCGGAACGACGACGACCGGGCAGGGAGCGTGGGCGGAGACCGGCAGTGCCATGGAGGCGGAAGTGAACATCTCGCGCCGGGTGCTCAGGTGCCAGGAGCCCACCACGACCAGCGAGGCGTTCCGCGCCTCCTCCCGCAGAACCCACGCGGGCTCTCCTTCCGACAGCATGGTCGACACCTCCACCGTCGGCCGCCGGGACTCGACGAAGGCAACCGCCTGCTTGAGTACCTCGGCACCCGCTTCGTGCAGTGTCCGGTTCCACTCCTCCCAGGACGGCAGTGCCTCGCCCGTGCGGTATCCGCCCGTCGGTACGCCCTGGGCGTGGACGAGCCGCACCGGCAGGCCACGGCGATCCGCCTCGTCAGCGGCCCAGGCGAGTGCCAGCCGCTTCGAGGGATCGGGGTCGACACCCACGACGATCGGCTCACGCCCGTGCGCACTGCTCATGGCACCTCCAGCAGACTTCCGTGCCGCCGTCCTTCACTGTCTTCCAGCGTGACCCCGGCAGGCGGCGGCCGCCACGTCACCGCCTCGTGGGGCTGATCTGGCGGTTCGCGGCTTTGTGGTGGCCCAGGGTGGCTGAGGTGGGCGGCTGCGCGATGTGAAGCCACTTGATGCGGGGCGGCGCAGCCTGGTGGAGCCTGGCAGGGGGGAGACGGGGCAGTCGGCCGCGGGCCGGCTGGGCCCGCGGCGAATTATGGAGGTGTCGTGATGGACCCGGTCGTCGTGGGAGTGGACGGCTCGTCTTCGAGCCTCGACGCGGTGGAGGTCGCGGCACGTGAGGCCGGACTGCGCGGCGTGGGACTGCGGCTGGTGCACGCCTTCGGGTGGCCGTCGATGCATCTGCCGCCCGGCGGACCGCCGTGGAATCCGGCGATGGCGGGGGTGCGGGAGTTGGTGGACGGCACGCTGATCGACGCTGAGGAGCGTGCCCGCAGAGCCGTACCGCAGGTGGATGTGACGCGCGAGGTCACCGTCGGCGAGCCGCTGATGGTCCTGGAGATCGAGTCGCGGACCGCCTCGCTCGTCGTGGTCGGCAGCCGGGGCCTCGGGGCGTTCGGCAGCCTGCTGCTCGGTTCCACCGCCGTGCATCTGACCGCGCACGGCCGCTGTCCGGTGCTGGTGGTGCGCGGCCGGCCCGACCCGAGTGGTCCTGTGCTGCTGGCGGTCGACGGCTCACCGGCGGGCGAGGCAGCCGTCGAGTTCGCCTTCGCCGAGGCGTTGCTTCGCGGCGTGGACCTGCTGGCGCTGCACGTCTGGAACACCCGGAGCGAGCGGGCTTACGAGGGGCCTGGTGATCCGCTGAACGCGGTGGTGGACATCGAGCGGCTCCGCCAGGAGGAGCAGCGGCTGTTGGACGAAACCGTGGCCCCGTGGCAGGAGCGTCATCCCCGGCTCGTCGTCGAGCGGCGCCTTGTGCGTTCCCGTGTGCGCCCGTCCCTGATCGAGGCGAGCCGCGACGCGCAACTCGTCGTGGTCGGCGCCCGCGGCCGAGGCGGCTTCACGGGCCTGCTGCTCGGCTCGGTCAGCCAGGCACTGCTGCACCACGCGCACTGCCCGGTCGCCGTCGTACGAGGCGGGGAGCGGCCATGACCGCCGGGTGGTGCGCGACGGACCCGGAGGTCACTGTGCGCGGCAGCGCTTCGGAAGCCCGCAGGGTCGCCGAAGGCGACACCGGCGAGGCACAGGTACCGGCCTGTTCCACACAGTGCGCCGATGGCCGCACAGCCGGGCGCGAGAAAGAGGGATCATGAACCCAACGCGGACTGACCGAGGAAGCCGCCACCGCCTCCGACGGCCAGGCATGCCGCATGCTCCGGCTGCCGTCCATCCGCCAGCAGTTCCCCGACCTCCCTGACGGCGCCGCCCGCGACCAGATGCCGTATCGGGCCTTCGTCGCGGAACTGCTGATGGCCGAGTGCGACGACCGGCCCGGCGCCGTTCCGAGCGCCGGATCAAGGCCGCTTCACCTGCTGATCGCGCTGGGCATCGAGGCGGCGATGAACGGCTACCGGTCCGCTATGTTCACCGACCCCGGGCTTTGCGCGGCCATCGTCGACCGGCTGACCTTCAACGGCGCCATCATCCAGACCGGCACCGAGTCCTACCGCCTTGGCCATACCAAGGCCCAGGCAGAACGAGCCGAGCCGACTGAACGGGCTCAGCCGTCGCGGACCTCCGGCGCTGTGAACCGTGCCTTCGCAATCGCCAGCAGTTCGGTGGCGGTGTTTCTGCCGTCGACCGGAGCGGGGCTGTTCATCAGCCAGGCGGCAGTGTCGGCCACCGTTGTGGGAGGGATGACGAGCAAGGTACGAAAGCCTTTGAGATAGGAGCAGAGCAGAATCTCGTTCTGTTCGCGACCGGAAACGAACCACCCCACGGTCACCAACTTCTCGCCCACGCCGACCTCGTGCGGGACATCGGGCCACAGCTCGATCCCCAGAGTGACCCTGGTAAAGCTGCCTGCCCCGGCCATCGCTTCCACCAGAAGAGGCAGTTCAACGACGAGATCGTTGGAGTACGGCCACCAGGCGCCGTCGAGCCTGCCCGGGACGATTTCGTAAGGCGCCAGCGAAAGCCGGACCTGCGCTGGTGGGGAGGTGCGCTTCGCGGTGGTCGCGGAATGATCGGCAGTCGGTTCCATGACATGGACCTGCCTCCAGGCGCGGTCTCACCGGCCTGGCATTGTCGTTCACCGAGAACGGCGCCGATACGGCCACCAGCGCACGCAGTGCCCTCGGTAACTGCAGCCTACTCCCCACGGGACTCGCCACTGCCTGGCTTGGACGGCATAACCACGCACGCTGGAATGTCCCTGGTCAGGGGCTGTGAGCGCTCGACCAGGGACACACAGACGCCTGTCCCCCCCAAAGAAGGCTCTGCCGCCCCGGTGCCGTGTCCGGAGCGTCCAACGGGTCGGGTGCTTCTGAGAGCGTCCCGAGCTCTTGCGGAGCACCGCCGGGGTCTATGTCATGGATACGCCGTCGGGGCCCGTACCCGGGAGGGCCTAAAGGGCACACCCCGGCCCCGACCGGCATGTTGCGCTATCCACTACTGGGGTCGGCCAGTCCGCAGGAGCGCGGCCAGCGAAAGGCGGCACGGCCCATCATGCCGGGCATGGAGAACCGTGCCCCGGAGCGGACGGATAGCAGCAGCGGCTGCCCCGGCCGCCGTCCCGCGGCCGCTCCAACGCGGTGAGGTGTGTGGAGATCTCGCGGGCCAGGGTCCGGCTCGCTGCCGGTGGCCAGGAAGGCCCGGAGGCGTCGGTGGTCACGGTGAAGCCTGGCGGGACAGGCCGCATCTCGGCCAGGTTCGGCCCTTGCCGCCGAGCAGGTCGGCCTAGTCGCGACCGCCTTCTGCGAAGTCGTAAACGTAACGGACCATGGCGCCGGGCTCCTCCGTCGGGCTTCGGGCCGACCGGGCACCGGGACGTCGTTGTCAGAGCTCGACCGGCACATCGGGATGTCCATGGTGGACAGACCCGGTGTCTCCCGAACCACAGGGCCGGTGCGCGCGTTCCTCTGGAAGGCGGTGGGTGCATCTCGTCCACCGGCGCAGGAGGTTCACCGCCCTGGTGCACCGGCTGTGGTCTGGCTCCCGGCGCGGAGGTGATGCGTAACGTCGACGACACCGTCGACGCTTTCGGCCAGGCGTACCGCGATGGGGATGAGGCTTTCCTTCGGCAGGGTGCCGTCGAGTGTCACCCGTCCGTCGGCGACCCGGACGGTGACCTCGCCGGGTCGCAGGCCGAGGCTCCGGGTCAGGACATCCGTGGTGATCTCCTCCTGGATGGCGATGTCTCGCCGCAGGAAGACGTGCAGTAGGTCATCGCGGCTGACGATGCCCACCAGCCGGCCGAGGTCGTCCACGACGGGCAGCCGTTTGACGCGGTGGCGGGCCATGGCACGGGCGGCCTCCACGACCGACCACTCAGGCCGCGCCGTGACGGCGGGGCTCGTCATCAGCTCCCCGGCGGTCAGCGCGTGCGCCTTGGCGCTTTCCGCGGGCAGCAGGTGCGTGGCGCTCAGGTGTCCGCCCGGATCCGCCTGGTTTTCCTGTCTGCGAAGCAGGTCCGCCTCCGACACCACGCCGATCGGGCGGCCTTGATCATCGACGACGGGTACCGCGGTGATGTCGTGCTCGGTGAGGTTCTGGACGATGTCCTTGAAGCCCATGTCCCGCCGCACACTCACCACAGCCGTGGTCATGAGGTCTCCGACCAGTCGATGCAGCATGTCGCTGCTCCCTCCTCAGGTCCTCGCGGCACAGGTTCACTCTCCACTGTCCGCCCCTTGGAGAGCGCCTGCATTTCACGCGCTCCGGGGGTTGCCTCCGCCGAGCGGCACCGGATCGCGCTCGCGGCCCGGCGCTTCAAGGGGCCGACTCGATCACCGGCGTCGTCATCGCCGTTGACGGCGCGACGGGCGGCGACGGCCACCGGCAGAGAGGCCCCCATATCTCGACTGTTCGTCGTCACGGTCCCGGCCACACCTGCCACGCGGGCTCACCGGGAGAGCGCACCACCGACCAGGGCTCGGGTCACCGTTGTCAGCGACCACGGGGATGTCGGGTGCTCGCGGCGGCTCCCGCCCGGTGCGTCGGCAGGCGAGAGTTGGACCTGTGAGGGCGTGTCGCCGCCGGGTGCCGCAGGTCCCGCACAGCGATTGCCCAGACGGCGGACGGCAGCAGTGCGTCCTTGACATCGAGTGGGGCCGACATCACCGGCTTCCCGTAGTGGCTCGGCTCAGTCATGGGGGATGACGGCGACTGGGCAGCGTGCGTGGTGAACGGCGGCCTGAGCCACGGGACCCAGGCGTGATGCCAGGGCGGGGTGGTTGCGTCGGCCGATGACGAGGAGCTCGGCGCCCTCGGCGGACGCTACGACGACCCTGGCGGGGCTTTCGAGGTGGATGGTGTCCGTGACGGCCACGCCCGGGAACTTCTTGCGCCAGGCACGGAGGGCCTGGCTCAGATGCTTCTGCGCGTCCTGGATGATCTCCTGAGTCACGGTGTGGTCCACGCCCCAAGGGGCGTACGCGTGGATCGGGATGGCGCGGCCGTGGACGGCGCGGAGGGGCACGCCCCGAGCTGCCGCAGTGGTGAAGGCGAATGCGAGTAGGTCGTCGCACGGGCCGTGCAGTTTCAGCCCCACCACCACTGCGTCTGCCGCACCCGACTCAGGTGTCGAGGGCCCTTCTGCACGTTTCTTGTCGGCGCGTACGAGGACCACGGGCCGCCCGGCGCGTGCCACGACGAGCATGCTGATGTCGCCGAGGAAGTAGCTCTCCACGGGAGTCAGGCCCCGCGAGCCGAGCACGAGCATCTCGGACTCCGACGCCGCTCGGATCAGCGCGTCCTGGGCGTCGTCGGCGACCAGGTTGCCGACGACGGTGAGGCCCGGGTGGTGTGCCTGGAGTTCCGTCTGGGCGTTGTGCACGAGGCGCTTCGCCCAGTAGTTCTGGTCGATTTCCGAGGGGACGGCGGTCGGTTCCGGCGCCAGCAGGGGCCACGCGTGCAGGAGGCGCAGGGTGAGTTTGCGCCGCTGGGCTTCGTCGGCGGCCCAATGCGCAGCGGCGAGGCTCTCGGGTGAGCCGTCGAGGCCCACGGTGAGGACTCGTTCCATGGCGACTGCCTCCGTCTCGTACGAAGCTGGAAGGACGGCGAGTGTGGCCGCTGTCCGGACTGCTGCGGTCTCCCCGTGAGGCTGTGGCCGTGCAGGCCGGCTGTGGGTGTGGTCGCCGTAGCGCATGAGCACTGTGTCGGCGCGCTGAGCACGGCGCTTCTTCTTGAGGAGTACCCCAGATCTCCTCGCGGCGCATGTGGGTCCGGGAACGGCGGCGAACGGACGGACATGAAGTCAGGCATGAGGAGGAGGCAGAAGCAATGGCGGTTCCCCTGGTAGTCGGCATCGACGGGTCGCAGGCGAGCCTCGAGGCGGTGGATTGGGCCGCGGACGAGGCGCTCCGACACGACGTGCCGCTCCATCTCTTGCACGCGGGCGCAGCGGACCACGATGCGTCAGACCTGGTCGCCGCCGCCTCGGAGCGAGCCAGGAAGAGTGCTCCTGCGGTACGGCTGTCGAGTGAGGTGCTGTTCGAGGACGCGGCGTCCGCGCTGGTCAGCGATGGGCGCAACGCTCTCGCTCTGGTACTTGGGTCCAGAGGGCTCGGAGGTCTCGCCGGACTGCTCCTCGGTTCGGTCAGCCTGGCTGTGGCGGCCCGCGCCGACTGTCCGGTCGTCGTGGTGCGCGGCGGGGGGGAGCGCCGGCACGGCGGGTTCGGGTGCGTCGTCGTTGGGGTCGAGGACGGGGAAGGCAGCGGTACTGCCGTGGAGTTCGCGTGCCGCGAGGCCCACGTGCGACGCTGTCGGCTCCTGGCGGTGCACGCCTGGAGCGTCCCGGTCGGGAACCCCGGGCCTCCCGGCCTGTCCGGCTACGCCCTCCAAGCCCTCGACCGCCCGCCTGCCCAGGTGCTTGCCGACGCCCTGCGCGGTCCCGAGAAGCGGTATCCGGACCTGACGGTGAGGAGCGAGGTGGTGGAGGGCTCGGCACGACAGGCGCTCCTGAATGCCGCGTCCGGTGCTGATCTGCTCGTTGCCGGAGCCCGGAGACGACATGGGCACGTCGGTCTGCAGCTGGGCTTGGTCAACCATGCGGTGCTACATCATGCGCCGTGTCCGATCGCGGTCGTTCCGCAGATATGACCAGGTAGGGGCCGGATGAGTCCTGTGGTCTGTCGGCGAGGCCCTTTGTCCTTCACTGCGAGCCCCCCGGTTCAGCCTGAGCGGTGGACTCGCCGGTGAGGTGGGGCTCGACGTCCACGACGCCCTCGACGGAACGCACGAGGCGCACGGCGACCGAGATGAGCGAGGTGTCGCGGATGTGTCCGCGGAGGGTGACGACTCCCTCGTGGACGTTCACGTGGATGGCGTGGCTGAAGGCCGGGAAGAGATAGGACACCACCGTGCGTAGGACCTCCTCCTCGATGTCCTCGTCCGACCGCAGGAAGACCTTCAGCAGATCGGCACGGCTGACGATGCCCTGGAGCATGCCGATGTCGTCGACCACGGGCAGACGCTTGACGTGGCGGACGGCCATGATCCTCGCCGCTTGGGCCAGGGTGACGCCGGGGTGGACCGTGATGGCGGGGGTGCTCATGAGCTCCTCCGCCGTGGCTGCTCCGGCCTTGGCGACGTCGGACAGCCGGCGACGTTGCTCGAAGAGGCTCGGGTCGCTGTCACGGAACTCCTCCTTGGGCAGCAGGTCTGCTTCGGAGACGACACCGATGACGCGGCCTTCGCCCTCAAGGACGGGCATGGCGCTGACTTTCCACTGCTCCATGGTCCGGACGATCTCCTTGAAGGGCGCGTCGCGGCCGACAGCCACGACCGTCTGAGTCATCACATCGCTCACGATGTGCGGGGTCTGCGGCACCTCGAAGCACCTCTTCTCGCCTTGTCAGGGGACCTCGCCCGCCCCGTGGGGCGCGTACAGGTCGAGCAGTCGCACCCGGGCGGATCTCAGCCGGCGCGCGAGCACGCCGGAGACATAAGTGCAGAGTTCGTGATCCAGCCCCGGGTCCTTCGCGCACATCTCACGAACCGCCGCCGCGTCGAACTCGTAGGCACGCACCGGGCTGGTGGCTTCGGCCCCCATGTGCCAGTGATGGGGAGGGACCAGCCAGGACCAGCCCAGCATTCTTCCGGCGCCGAGGGTCTCGACGACCGCTGCCTGGCGGCCGGGCACGTGAAGGTCGAGAGCGACCGTGCCCGTGTGGATGATCCAGAAGCGGTCGGCCCTGCCGCCTTCGTCGAAGATGCGCTCGCCTGCCGCGAACGACACCTCACGAGCGTGTGACATGAGCTGCTCGCGGTGCTCCTGGGTCATGGCGCCGAAAACGCCGGTCCTCGCGACCACGATGGCCGTCCCTTCTCCGCGACCTCGGAGTGGAGCCGGGCTCCTGTCCGGTCACGGACGTCTCAGCACGCGGCCGGTGCGCAAGCCGTGGAGGGGGGATCCAGCGGCGTCTTGCTGCCGGCCGCATGACTCCACCATCGCCGCAAACCGGCGTGGCGCAACCTGGGCGGAGGCACTCCGGGAATTCACAGGGGTTCTCGCAGCGGCTGGGCAGGAAGGCGGTGGGACGGTGGAGCTCCCGCTGGCCTTGGGGGTCGACGGATCGGATTCCAGCCTGGAGGCGGTGGACGAGGCGACGCGCCACGGACTGTCCGTGCGGCTTGTCCGCGGCTTCCTGCGGGTGCATTACGAGAGGCGCTTCCCTCCTTCCGCACCGACCCGCCCGTCCGGAGCGATCATGGCGGTGAACATCGCCGCGTCGTGCGCGGAACGCGCCTGGCTGCGCAACCCGGATCCGAAGATCTCCGGCGGGTGCTGAGGTTTCGAGGAGGCACGTGATGACGGACGACGAGCGCAGTCGACCCATGGTTCACGCCCTGCTCGCGGACGGCACGACTGTGTCCATTCGGGCCGTGACGCCGCGAGATCACGAAAAGCTGCAAAGGTTGCACGAGGAGATGTCCACGGAGAATCTCCGGCTGCGGTTCTTCGCTGCGAGCCGGCGCTCCGCCACGATGGCGGCCGACCGGGCCCGCGCGCCGCCGCGTACGGCGGCGGACCGGTCGACCTCGAAGGGCTCGAAGGGCTGCTCCTGCGCCTCTCCCGGATGGCGAGCGACCTGCCGCAGCTCGCCGAAGCCGACTAACCCCGTCCTGGCGACACCCGGCGAGGTCACCGTGCTCGACGCACGCGTACGCCTGCTGCCGCGTCGGCCCAAGGACCCGTGTCTGCGTCGACTGCGCTGAGGAGGAAGTGACATGAAGAGGTGGTCGACAAGCTCCCACGACCGCTGGACGACATGCACGCGCGGCCGGACGAGCCGGCGAGCCGGGTGTTACGACGAACGGGTCGACCGCGCAAATCACGGAGTCCATCGCCGACGTCCTGCGCAAGGAAGGGCTGACGGTCGAGGCGATGCCCGCCCGGTCCGTGACGAATCTGGAGTCGTACGACGCCGTAGTGGTCGGTGGCGGCCTGTACGCGGGACGCTGGCACAGGGACGCACGCCACTTCGTCCGGCGGCACTCCCGCGAGCTGTCCCGGCGTCCGCTGTGGCTCTTCAGCAGCGGTCCCCTCGACGCCTCGGCCTCGGAACGCGACATCCCACCTGTTCCCGGCGTCCGCCGGGCCATGATCCGGCTGGATGTCCAGGAACACGTCACGTTCGGCGGCTGCCTCGAAGAGGGAGCGAAGGGATTCATCGCCCGGAAGATCGTCTCCTCCGGGAAGGGCGGGGACTTCCGCGACTTCCATCAGATCGAGACGTGGGCCGCGCGCATCGGCAGCGAACTGGCGAAGGAGTCGCCCAGGACCTGAATCGAACATCTGGTACCCGTGGCCGGTCTCCAGTCCCTAGGTTGGTGACGAGGGCGTGGAGGGAGGGCCGAGCGCCTTGGTCCTGGCCAATGTTTGGACTCGTGGGTACCGTCCAGGACTCTCTGGCGTGCGGCGCCGAAGGGCGGAGGTTCGGACGGTCGGGCGCCGTCCAAACACCGGGGCGCCCAGCCCGTACACGGTCGGAAGTACGGCCACTGGCGCGGCGGTTACGCCCGCTCTTCCGGAGTGGCCGTCTCCGAGCCGCCCAGGTCCAGGCGGAACGGTGGGTACTTGTCCGTCATCAGGGTGGCGTATGCGGTGACGCGCAGGACCCACCGGTTGAGGCCAATGATCAGGTCGAACAGATCCTTCGGATACTTCTCGGTGAAGGCCAGGATCACGGCTGCGATGACCGTCAGCAGGGCGATCAGGCCACCGGACCACCAGCCGAGGTGGGCGCCGCCGAGGAAGAAGCCGATGACCATGTAGTGAGGGATGGCCAGAAGCCACCACTTCACCAGCACCAGGCCGCGGGAGAGCCGCTCCGGGTAGGCAATGTCCAGCCGTGCCGGGTAGTCCGGTTCCTCGCCCAGGCTGAACGGGGGATACCGGTCGGTGCCCAGGGCGTCGTACGAGTAGTACGAGACCCGCCAACTCCAGCGCAATACTCCTAGGTTGAAGTCGAACAGGGCGCGGGGGTAGCGCTCGGTGAACAGGATGGCGAAGAACGCGATCACGGTCACCACGGTGAAAGCGCACCAGAGGAAGCACAGCACCACGTAGTGAGGAATGGCGAGGATCCATTTCACGAGCCACAGCCATCGGGACAGTGGCGAGTCGATACGCGCATTCACCCGGACCGGGCGCTCCGGGAATCCCACCAGGTTCGTCATGGTGATCAACTCCTTCACCTCGGCATAGGAGTCGCCAAGGGGCTCATGACCAGCCTGGCTGCTTCCGTGTGACGCCGCGAGGGCAGTGGGGTCCGTCCGGGAGCCTCTCGGCCTACGCAGCCGCCAGTTCGGGGCACAGGTTTCGGTACCGTTCCGGAGTGCTCTGCACGAGGACGGCTGGAACCGAGTGACGCTGGCGCCGCATTAGCGAAGGACTCATCGGCCGCGTGGACAGTCACCATGCCGACGAGAAATGCCGCCCTGCGAAACGGATTGGTCCACCAGCACCGCCACAACATCTGACCGGTTCGCCTTGCCTTGGCCCTGGCACTGAACCCCTCGTCGCCCCTGAGAGGAAGGTGACACTTGAACGAGCCGCGGCTGGGGCCGATTGCTCGGCATCCTGGGGCCGTCCGGTGCAACCCCCCCCACGTCCGGCCTTGGGCGGGGTTCGGCCCCGGTGCGCAAACGGCAGCCTTCATGGGCAGGCTGGATAGACGAGGTCACTCCGCTCGAAGGTGGCCGCCTGATGGCGTCCCACCATCCTCGGCGCCGACGCTTCCAGGGGCAGCGGGTGGGCGCGCGCCGCAGGGCCCCAGTCGCTGTTGTTGCCCACGACCGGTACCCAGAAGCCCAGGAAGGGACCGTTATGAAAGCACTCGTGTTCCATGGCTCCGGCAAGTCCGCCTGGGAGGAGACCGCGGACCCCGCCCCGCAGGAGGCCACCGACGCGATCGTCCGGGTCGACGCCGTGACCATCTGCGGGACCGACCTGCACATCCTCAAGGGCGATGTGCCGGAGGTACGCTCCGCACGGTGCTCGGGCATGAAGCCGTCGGTGAGATCGTCGAGGTGGGCAGTGACGTGCGCAGTGTCCGTCCCGGCGACCGCGTCCTGGTCTCGTGCATCACGGCGTGCGGCCGCTGCCGTTTCTGTCGGGAGGGGGCGTACGGACAGTGTCGCGGCGGCGGAGGCTGGATCCTCGGCCATCTGATCAACGGCACCCAGGCCGAGTACGTCCGCGTGCCGTACGCGGATCTGTCCGTGTACCCGCTGCCCGGTGCGGTGGACAGCAAGGACGCCGTCTTGCTGGCCGACATCTTCCCCACTGCCTACGAGGCGGGTGTTCTGAACGGGCGCGTACGGCCTGGAGACACCGTCGCCGTGGTCGGAGCGGGGCCCATCGGGCTCGCTGCGATCGCCACCGCTCGGCTCTACACCCCGGAGAAGATCATCGCCGTGGACCTCGCCCCGTCGAGACTGGAGGCCGCCAAGCGCCTTGGCGCCGATGCCGTGGCCTTGGCGGGTGAAGAAGCCGAGCAGCTGGTCGCCGACCTCACCGAGGGACGTGCACGCGCATAGTGCGGCCGGGCGGGCATGTAGCCAATGTCGGCGTGCACGGCAAGCCGACGTCACCACCGGCCTGGTCGAACGTACTCCACACCCACTCTGCTGCGCATGATGGCCGCCGGCCGTCTGCCTGCGGCGTCCATGGTCACCCACGCTTTCCCGCTGGACCGTATGGAAGAGGCGTACGACGTCTTCTCACGGGCCGGCGACACCGGTGCCCTCAAGGTCGTTCTCGGCGGGCAGCAGCACGATGTCCTGACGGTTCGGACGTCCTGACAGGAGGATTGAAGGTCCGGGGCCGGGCTGCGGCGGCAATGGATCCTGCGGCTGCGCGATGGTCTTGCGGGGGGCCGCAGCGGGCGGTGGGCGAGCCCGTCGAGGGAAAGAGTGGAACGGGCCAGGTCGCATGCAGGGCCTTCGGCCCCCCCTGGACAAAGGTTTGCAGGCCCTGGCTCTCACGGGGCTGCGATGACAGCGTGAATGGTGCGCCCGTCCAAGCGGCACTGAAAGGGGCATGGCTTGAGGGCATTCACATTTACTGCCCGGAAGGAGGAGCCATGAAGAACACAACTGTACGCAATGAGGTGATCGTCGGGATCGACCCACGCGAGCAGCACGTTCCGGCGCTCGCCTGGGCAGTCGACGAGGCTGTACGCAGACGGTTGCCCCTCCAACTGGTTGTGGCGGTACCGCCCCTGCCCGGCGGGCAGCACATCGACACACCCTGGCGCCGCACGATGCTCCAGGCCCAGGGCGAAAGCGCGCTCGCCGAGGCGGTCGCCACGGTGCGGACGCTGCACGCGGAAGTGCCTCTGACGACGGAACTGCTGGACGGCATTCCATCGGCGGTGCTTTGACAGGAGGCGGCGCAGGCCCGGATGCTCGTCGGCGGTTCCCGTCGGCTCAGTCGACCGGAGGAGCTCTTCAGTGCGGGCTCGGTGGTAGTTCCGGTCAGTGCCCAGGCGGACTGCCCGGTCGTCGTGGTCAGGGAGCCGGAGCACGCGGGAGAGCGGCACCCCCATCTCGGCGTGGGTGTCGATGGCAGCAAATCCTCCAGGGCAGCCGTGGACTTCGCTGTGGAAGAGGCAGCGCTGCATGGCGCTGCCCTGCGCGCCGTGTGGGTGTGGCGGCGGCCCGTCGTGTCCTTCGGCGACGAAGCTGTCCGAGACCGTGGCGGGATGGGCGGAACTGGCTCTCGCTTCGGTCGGCGCCCTGGTGGTCGTCGTCGGCAGGTATGGGCGTGGGGGGTACTCCGGGATGAGGCTGGGGTCGGTGGTTCATGGCTTGTTGCACCGGGCGGAGTGCCCTCAGTACGACGTCCTCATAACGCCCGCTGCGCCTACCGCCGCGATCCCGGCCGGGAGCCGATCCCTCACGGTCGACGGCACCGAACGGAGCTTCTTCGACCAGACCGGCTGGGCCAACCTCACCAGCCACATCGGCCTGCCCAGCCTGGTCATGCCTATTGCGCATGGCACCGACGGCCTCCCGATCGGTGTGCAGCTCGTCGGATCGTCCTACTCGGACCAGACTTTGCTCGTGATGGCCGAGCGCCTGGCGTCCCTGCTCGGACGAGATGGCTTGTAACGGTTCGATCAATGCCGATGGTTGAACTGTCTCGCGGCCGAGGGGCCGTGCGGGCAGGTGGCCAGGGCCGAGTGGCCCTTTCCACTACCCGTCGGTCCGGCGGCCGCGAGTCGGCGAGTCTCTGCGGATCCCCGTATAGAGCGTGGGCCGAACGTCCCGACGTAGGGCCGTTTCGGCCCCTCATGCCGACCGGAACGGCATGCGACGGTGAGGGTGGATTCCCCGCTGTGCAAGCCGCAGCAATTCGACGAAAGGCGGTGGGGACGATGGAACTGCCCTTGGTCGTAGGTGTGGACGGATCGGAGTCGAGCCTCGTGGCGGTCGACTGGGCAGTGGACGAAGCTGCCCGGCGAGATGTTCCGCTGCGCTTGGTGTACGCCTCCTTGTGGCAGCGCTATGAGGGCGCGGCACTTCAGGACAGCCTGGAGCGCCCGGCCGAGCAGGTGATGGCGGAGAACACCGTCGCAGTCGCCGCGGAGCGCGCTCGACGGCGCAACCCCGAAGTGAAGACGACCACCGAGGTCCTCGCCGAGGACGCGGTGCACGCGCTCCTGAACGAGGGCCGCAACGCCACGGCCCTCGTGACCGGGTCGCGTGGCCGCGGTGAACTGAGCGGGCTGCTGCTCGGTTCGGTCAGTCTGGCCGTGGCGGGCCGTGCTCACTGCCCGGTCGTCGTGGTCAGGGGTGACGCAGCCGGCCTGGAGGGCGCCCACGAGCGGATTCTGCTCGGCGCGGGCGAGCCCACCACGAGCGGTGAGGCGGTTCGGTTCGCGTTCCGCGAGGCCGAGGCGCGCGGATGCGTCCTGGACGTCGTACGCGCCTGGCGCTGCCCCGCGCACGAGACCGCCGACCACCCCCTGCTGGCCGGGGACCCGGCGCACCGGCACGAGGAGCAGGCGTCCGCCCTGCTGGACACCCTGCTCCACGACGCGACGGCCGACCATCCCGGTGTCCGGGTACGCCGCACCACGGTCGAAGGACCGGCCCGCAAGGTGCTCCTGAACCGTTCCGCCGCCGCAGACCTCCTGGTCGTGGGGGCGCAGCACAGGCACGGGCAGCACGGTCTCCAGCTGGGCCGCGTGGGACACACACTGCTGCACCACGCGCAGTGCCCGGTGGCGATCGTGCCGCAGCACGTGTGATCACTTCTGCCCGATCGTGAGAGGGGGGCTCATGGCTGTTCGTGCCGGCATCGACGGCGTCCGCCGCACAACCCCTCCCTCGGGAGAGGCGGGGCCGGACGGCACAGCCGTGACCTCGCACGCCGCCCGCTCTGCGGCGTCCCGCGACGCACTGGTGTCCGCGCTGCGGGAGGTCGGAGCCTTCGTGTTCGACACCGACGGAGTGATCACCGACTCGGCCCGCGTGCACGCCGCCGCGTGGAAGACCGCCTTCGACACCTTCCTGCGCGACCATCCGCCTCAGGAACCGGGCGACCGGCGGCCCTTCGACATCCGGGACGACTACCTGCGGTACGTCGACGGGAAGTCCCGCCTCGACGGTGCCGCGGCCTTCCTCGCCTCGCGTGGTGTGGACCCGACCGCCGAGCGGGTTCTGTCCGTCGCCGCGTACAAGGAGCGGCTGTTCACCGAGCGGCTGCGCGAGCACGGCATCGACGCCTATCCGGGCACGGTGCGACTCCTGCACGCCCTGCGGTTGGCCCGGGTGCCCCTGGCCGCCGCGTCCGCGTCCCGGCACGCCCCCGAACTGCTGACCCGGGCCGGTGTGCTGGACCTGTTCGACGCCCTGGTCGACGGTGGTGAGGCGGCCCGTCTCGCCCTGCCGGGCAAGCCGCGGCCCGATCTGTTCCTGGAGGCGGCACGGCGGCTCGGTGTCCCCGCGGAGCGCACCGCCGTCGTCGAGGACGCCCTGGCGGGCGTCGAGGCCGGCCGGCGGGGCGGTTTCGACCTGGTCGTCGGAGTCGATCGCGCGGACGGTGCCGGTACCCGGGAGCGACTGCTGCGCCACGGCGCCGACATCGTCGTACGCGATCTGGACGAACTGCTCACCCGAGGAGCATCAACGTGATGGCCCTGACCTGGGAGTACGAAGGTTACGACCCCGAGCAGGAGAGGCTCAGGGAATCCCTGTGCACGCTGGGCAACGGCTACTTCGCCACCCGCGGGGCGCTGCCCGAGTGCGCGGCGGACGACGTGCACTACCCGGGGACGTACGTGGCGGGCTGCTACAACCGGCTCACCTCCGAGGTGTCCGGGCGCCGGGTGGAGAACGAGGACATGGTCAACGTGCCGAACTGGCTGCCGCTGCGATTCCGCCTCCGCGGTCGCCAGTGGCTCACACCGGACACGGGCACGGTGCTCGAACACCGTCTGATCCTGCACCTGGCCTCGGGCCTCCTGGAGCGCCGGAGCCGGTACGACCTCGGCGAGGGGCGCGTGCTGTCGGTACGTCAGCAGAGGCTGGTGCACATGGCCGATCCTCATCTGGCCGCGCTGCGCACCGAGTTCACGGCTGAGGGCTTCTCCGGCGAACTGGAGGTCGAGGCGGCGCTCGACGGCGGCGTCTCCAATGCCGGAGTGCCGCGCTACCGCGAGCTGGACGGCCGCCACCTGACCCATGTGCACACCGGCACCGCCGCGCCGGACACCGTGTGGCTGCGCTGCCGCACCCGCAGCTCGGACATCCGCATCGGCATGGCGGCCCGCCTGGCCGCCGACGCACCGCTCACGGTCCAGCACGCACCCGGGCAGACCACGCAGCGGGCCGAGTTGCATCTGGCCCCCGGCCGCGTCGCGACCGTCGACAAGATCGTCGCCCTGCACACGTCCCGGGACCCGGCGATCAGCGATCCGCTGGACGCCGCGATCGAACGGATGGGACAGGCTCCCGGCTTCGACGAGCTCCTGGACGCGCACATCACCGCGTGGGACCAGCTGTGGCGCCGGGCCGAGCTGGACGTACCCGGGGAGGCGGGCGGCATTCTTCGGCTGCACCTCTTCCACGTGCTGCAGACACTGTCGCCGCACACCGCGGACCTCGACGTCGGTGTGCCGGCCAGGGGGCTGCACGGCGAGGCCTACCGCGGGCACGTGTTCTGGGACGAGCTGTTCGTGCTGCCGTATCTGAACCTGCACTTCCCCGAGGTGTCCCGCGCCCTGTTGCGCTACCGCCACCGGCGCCTCGAACGGGCCTGCGGCGCTGCCCGGGCGGTGGGCCGCAGGGGCGCGATGTACCCGTGGCAGAGCGGCAGCGACGGGAGGGAGGAGACCCAGCAACTGCACCTCAACCCACGCTCGGGACGCTGGCTGCCCGACCACTCCCACCTCCAGCACCACGTCGGGTCGGCGATCGCCTACAACGTGTGGCAGTACTGCCAGGCGAGCGGCGACGCCGAGTTCCTGCACACCAAGGGCGCCGAGATGATGTTGCAGATCGCCCGGTTCTGGGCGGACTCGGCCACCTGGGACGAGCGGCTGGGCCGGCACCGCATCAAGGGCGTGGTCGGTCCCGACGAGTACCACGAGGCCTACCCCGGCGCGGCCGGACCCGGCATCGACGAC
Organism: Streptomyces sp. NPDC001668; assembly: GCF_042893155.1. Classification (NCBI taxonomy): domain Bacteria; kingdom Bacillati; phylum Actinomycetota; class Actinomycetes; order Kitasatosporales; family Streptomycetaceae; genus Streptomyces; species Streptomyces sp. NPDC001668. Next base: position 858,235 of record NZ_JBIAUQ010000002.1, on the reverse strand, counting down.
AACGCCTACACCAATGTCACGGCCGCCTGGGTGCTCACCCGCACCCTCGAACTCCTCGACGCCCTGCCCGCACCACGTCGGCAGGAACTCGTCGAGCGCACCGGCCTCGACGGCGGCGAACTCGAACAGTGGGAGGACGTCTCCCGCACCCTCCACGTCCCCTTCCACGGTGGCGTCATCAGCCAGTTCCAGGGATACGGCGAACTCACCGAGCTCGACTGGGGCGGCTATCGGCAACGCTACGGCGACATCCGGCGCCTGGACCGGATCCTGGAGGCGGAGGGCGATACCGTCAACCGCTACCAGGCTTCCAAGCAGGCCGACGTCCTCATGCTCGGATACCTCTTCTCACCGGCCGAACTGCAAGGTCTCTTCCAGCGGTTGGGTTACCGACTGGAAGAGGAGACCTGGCGGCGCACCGTCGACCACTACCTGAACCGCACCAGCCACGGCTCCACCCTCAGCGGCCTGGTACACGGCTGGGTCCTGGCCCGGGCCCGGCGCGCCGAGGCGTGGAAGTTCTGCCAGGAGGCACTGCAGGGCGACATCGCCGACGTGCAGGGCGGCACCACCGGCGAGGGAATCCACCTGGGCGCCATGGCAGGCACGCTCGACCTCGTGCAGCGTGGGCTGACCGGCCTCGAAACCCGTGAGGGAGCGCTGTGGCTGGACCCCGTACCGCTGCCGGAGCTGTCCTCCTACGGTTTCGCCCTTCGCTACCAGGGCCACTGGGGCGTACGGCTGCGCCTGGAACGGGAACAGCTGGAGATCGCCGTACCGTCGTCCGACCGGTTCCCCATCGACGTCCGGCTGCCCGATCGCGCGCTCAGCGTACGACCGGGGGAGACCTGCCGGCTGTTGCTCTCGGGCTGACGCTCACCCGGGGACAACGGCCGGCTGCTGTACCGAGCGGCCCAGGAGCAAGGGCCGTTCGGCACTGTGAGCGGGACCCCGGCAAGCGAGACCCTGACAGCGACGACAAGCGTCACACGCCATGACGAGCCGCCTGGGCGGCCCCTGTCCGCGCACCGAGGAAGTGACCCGCGATGTACTGGAACCACCACGACATGAGCGGATGGGACTGGTTCGCGATGTCGATCAGCACTGTCCTGCTGTGGACCCTGCTCATCACCCTCGCCGTACTGATCTACCGCACCCTGAACCGTGCACCCGACTCCATGCGCAGCACGGCCGCCGCGTCGCCCGAGCAGCTGCTCGCCGACCGGTTCGCACGCGGGGAGGTCGACGAGGAGGAGTTCCGCAACCGTCTGGCCGTACTGCGCGCGGAAAACACGGGGAAGGGAATTGCGGGCCTCGGCGCACGCTGACCGCTGCCGGCCGGTTTCCGGTGGAGCCGGGTGCTCCGGTGCCGGCCGGCGCGCGCATTCCGGCGATCGGGTCGGCCGACATCACACCGGCCCGATCGACGGCGCCCCCGCGCCCGGCCGCACGAGGTGGGCGGTGAACCAGTCAAGGGCCAGGCACGAGACCGCGTCCGAAGCCCCCTGTTCCGTGAAGAGATGAGTGGCGTACGGTTCTCGAAGCGCATGTGTGCTCACCTCCCTGGTGTGCCGGCAGCGCAACGGCCGCAAGCCGCCGCCACTGCCATTGCAGCGCGCGGGTACCGGGGCCGGGCAGAATCGAGCGGCCCCTGGTGGAGGGACCGTTCGGACCTTTTCCCGGGCAAGGCGGGAACCGGTCGTTTCGCGGTACTGCGCCGGTGCCGTGGGTGTGATGTCACCCGGTCTTCTGGTTCCATCCGGGCCCCACCAGGGCCCATTCCCTGTCCCACTGCTGCAGGCGATGCTGGTCGAGCCGCCACCGGGCGAGAGATCCTGCTCCGAAGACGAGACCGGAGAGGGCGAGCGTGGCCGCGACGCCGAAGAGACCCGCCGCGACGGAGGCCTCGGTCGCGCCGGTCGGCTCGGTGGCGAGCGCACCGCGGCTGTCCTGCCACACCGTGACGGCCGATCCGGTCCGCAGGCCGGTCTTCACCAACGTCTGTCCGGTACGGGTGGCGCCGCCGGGCGTCGTCCAGCGGACCGTCACCAGAGCCCGGTAGCTCCCACTCCTCACCGACGAGGTGCTCTGTGGGGTGTCGGTGAGGAGTACGGCCCGGACGGGATGCCGCTCGGCCCGCTGCTGGGCGAACACCTCGTCCGCGGCGTGCGCCGTCACCAGTGCGGCGATCGTGCCTCCTACCAGGACGACCGCCCACATCACCACCAGGATCCATGCTTCGCAGACGTCGTCGTGGCGGCGCAGCGGATTGTTCCGCCACCGCCACAATCGCTTCCGCGTGACTTTGTTGCCGCCCATCGCTCCCCACCTCCTTGTCGTCGTCACCCTTCCGAAGGTGACAGCGGGGGAGCGAAGGCGACATGGGCCGACCAGGCGGCATACCTGGGCCGACCGGCCCCGTTCCGTCGTCGGCGAAAGGCCGGTCAGCCCGGACCACGGCCGCCGCGGGAGGCGGATCCGCTTTCCCGTGGTCATCAGCAGATGCGCGGCAACTGCTCGCCCAGCGGCATGTCCACCACCCGACGGGCACCGACCAGCGTGCGCAGTGTCACCCGGCCGCCCGGGCCGTGCGGCAACACCTCGCCGATGCGGACGGCGTCCCGGCCCTCGGGCAGCGACCGCAGGGCGGCCAGTGCCTCGTCCGCCGCCGGCGGTGCGACGAACGCGACCAGACAGCCCTCGTTGGCGACGACGAGCGGACCCACGCCGAGCAGGTCGCAGGCGGAGGCGACCGCCTCCGGCGGCCGACGGGCGCAGCACCTGGTGATGCTGCCCGACGCCGGTGGTGTTGACGAAAATCTTGTTCATGGGCAGCCTCGGTGTCCAGCGGTCACACGGTCTCGGACACACCGTTCGACGTGGGGGCCGGGATTGTCTTGGTGGGGAGTTCAGCGGGCAGTGCTGGGGAGGTGGCCGCTGCTGTTTCCCGGGCGAGGAAGGAGCCGAGTTCGCCGATGGTGCTCATGAGGGGAGCGGGGAAGACGACGGTGGTGTTCTTGTCGACGCCGATCTCCACCAGGCTCTGCAGGTTGCGCAGTTGGAGGGCCAGGGGGTGGGCCATCATCGTGTCAGAGGCGTCGCCGAGCGCGGCGGCGGCCAGGGACTCGCCCTCCGCGTTGATGATCTTCGCTCGCTTCTCCCGCTCGGCCTCGGCCTGGCGGGCCATGGCGCGCTTCATGCTGTCGGGCAGCTGGATGTCCTTGAGTTCGACCAGGGTGACCTCCACGCCCCATTCGACGGTGGCGACGTCGAGGATCTCGCGGATGTCGAGGTTGATGCGGTCGGTCTCGGAGAGCGTCTCGTCGAGCGTGTGCTGTCCGACGACTTTCCGCAGGGTGGTCTGGGCGATCTGGTTGATCGCCGCGTGGACGTTCTCGACGGCGATGACCGACTTCACCGCGTCGACCACCCGGAAGTAAGCGACCGCGGACACGTCCACACTCACGTTGTCCCGGGTGATGATGCCCTGGGACTGAATCGGCATGGTGACGATCCGCAGGGACACCCGGTGCAGCACGTCGACGAACGGGATGATGATCCGCAGTCCTGGAGACCGGGTTCCGACCAGGCGGCCGAAGCGGAACAGCACTCCTTGCTCGTACTGCTTGACGATTTTCACGGCCATCGCGAGTGCCAGGACGGCTAGCACCGCGACGACGATCAGAAGGAAGACCAGAACTTCCATGTGCTGCTCCTCGGATGAGGACCACGTCGTTGTCGCGAGGTCCCGGTGATGGGTCGGCGGCGCGTGAGCCACGCTGCCACTTGAGCGGGGCGTGGGACGGGGTGCGGACCGCGGGCCGCCGTGTGTCCAGCATTGCTCGCCGCGTACGTCTGCCGCTTGGGCCGAACGGTCCCGACGTGCCCCGGGATTCCCGGGGATGTTCAGCTGATGCCAGCGGAGAGCGACTCTCCCCTCCAAGGCCGACTCGGCGTGATGCCCGAAGCGGGGATGAAGACCGCGCCGCCGTGAACGCGGCCATGAACGACTACGCGGACGCTGGACTGCGTGTCCTGGCCGTCGCCGTCCGTCAACTGCCCACCGGGGCAGTGGCCCCCGCCCGGCGCGAGGAAGCCGAACGCGACCTGTGCCTGCTCGGCCCGGTCGCCATGACCGCCCTCCCCGCCCCCAGGTGGCGGCCGCGATCGCCCGTGGCCATCAGGCCGGCATCCGCGTGCACGTCGTCACCGGCGACTACGGCGGACGATGAGGGCCGACCGGCCCAAGCCAGGACCGACGGACCCGGTCACGCTGGACACACCGGGGGCAGTCGATCGAATGGGAAGGAACGTCATGAAGGGCTTCGTCTTCCACGGCCCGGGACAGTCCTCCTGGGACACCGTCCCGGATCCTGGCATCAAGGACGCCACCGACGTGATCGTGCGCGTCGACGCCGTCACCATCTGCGGGACCGATCTGCACATCCTCAAGGGCGACGTGCCCGAGGTCCGCCCCGGCACCGTTCTCGGCCACGAGGCGGTCGGCGAGGTCGTGGAAGCGGGCTCCGACGTGCGGACCGTACGGCCCGGGGACCGGGTCCTGGTCTCCTGCATCACCGCCTGCGGGCGCTGCGCCTACTGCCGCAAGGCCATGTACGGCCAGTGCCGCGGCGGCGGAGGCTGGATCCTCGGCCACCTCCTCGACGGCACCCAGGCCGAATACGTGCGTGTCCCGCACGCCGACCTCTCCGTCCACCCGCTGCCCAGCACGCTGGACGCGAAGGACGCCGTCCTGCTGGCGGACATCTTCCCCACCGGGTACGAGGTGGGCGTGCTCAACGGACAGGTGCGTCCCGGAGACACCGCCGCCGTCGTCGGAGCGGGCCCGGTCGGACTGGCGGCGATCGCCACCGCCCGACTGTTCTCGCCCGAGCGCGTCGTCGCCGTGGACCTGGCCCCCGCCCGACTGGACGCGGCGAAGCGGTTCGGCGCGGACGCCGTCGTGGATGCCCGCGAAACCCCCGAGCAACTGATCGCGGACCTCACCGACGGGCTCGGCGCCGACGTCGTCATCGAGGCGGTCGGCGTGCCCGAGACCTTCGAACTGTGCACCCGCATGGTGCGCCCCGGCGGCCACGTCGCCAACGTCGGCGTACACGGCAAGCCCGCGACCCTCCACCTCGAAGACCTGTGGATCAAGAACATCACCATCACCACCGGCCTGGTCGACACCCACTCCACACCCACCCTGCTGCGCATGGCGGCGGCCGGACGGCTGCCCACCGGCGCGCTGGTCACCCACACCTTCCCACTGGAACTCATGGAGGAGGCCTACGACGTCTTCGCCAAGGCGGCCGACACCGGCGCCCTCAAAGTGGTGCTCGGCGGGACCCGCCACGGGGAAGTCGCCGTCCCGGCGGCCGGATGAAAGGACGTGAACAGCCATGGCTGACCCGTTCCCGATGAGCGTGACAGCGGGCTCACCCAGGGGTGACCTCGGACGCCGGATCGCCGTACGGCGCAAGGCACTTGACCTCTCCAGGGAGGAGGCGGCCGCACAGACGGGCGTGGCGGCGAGCTACCTCCAGTACCTGGAGGAGTTCCCTGGTGCCGCTCCGGGCCGGAGCGTTCTGCTCAGGCTCGCCGAGGTCCTGCACACCACCGTGACCGACCTCGCCGGAGGCGACAGCGACCAGACGCCCGGCCCGGGGCGAGCCGGCTCCGACCCGACGTTCGCCGAACTGACCGTCCAGGAGTGCCGCGAGCTGCTGTCGACGCATGGGGTGGGCAGGGTCGCGATACCGACCGTTTCGGGACCCGTCATCGTCCCCGTCAACTACAGCGTGGTCGACGGCGCGATCGTGTACCGGACCGCTCCCGGTGCGATGCCGTCCCGGGCAGCGGGCTGCCAGGTGACCTTCGAGATCGACCGTATCGACGACGCGTTCAGCGAAGGCTGGAGTGTGCTGGCGATCGGCCGGGCACGGACCGTGACCGACGCGGACGACGTACGGCGTCTGACGGAACACGCGTTCAGCACGCCGTGGGCCGGGGGCCCGCGCGAGGAGTGGGTCCGTATCGACGCGCTGAGCCTCACCGGACGCCGGATCACCACGCGTCAGGGGACGTTCTCCGAAGCGAGGGGGACCGATGGCCCCTCACCCGCCGACCCTGCGGAGCGAAACATGGACTGAGACCCGCAGACCCGCACACGGGACGAGAAACGGACTGGCTGATGTATTCCAACGATGGGTTCCGCGAACTGGAACGACACGAGTGCCTGCGCCGGCTGGGGCAGGCACTCGTCGGCCGCATCGTCCACACCCGCCAGGCCCTGCCTGCCGTCCTGCCCGTGAACTTCTCCCTGGACCACGACGGGGCGGTGCTGCTGCGTACCTCCGCGGCCTCGGAGCTGGTGCGCGCGATCGACGGCTCGGTGGTCGCCTTCGAGGTCGACGAGGTCGATGCCGTCGCACACTCCGGCTGGAGCGTCGTCGTCACCGGGTCGGCCACCGTGGTGACCGACCCGGCCGAACACGAACGCCTGACCCGAACCGGGCCGTCCTCCTGGGTGCCCTCGCCCCAGGAGGTTTTCGTGCGCGTCGAGCCCGAGCTGGTGACGGGACGTGAACTCGTCGGCGGGCGTTCGATGTACGGGGTGGATCTCACCGGTGCGACCTGATGACCGGCGCCCGTGCCTGCGGCGGCCTGCTATCCGTAAGCCCTTAGCTCCGGCGAGGGGCACTTGGCACGATCCGACGTGTGGGACGGCACAGCAGACATCGCGACAGCACCTCGTCTCCCAGGTCCTGCTCAGACAGTTCACGATGCCTGGGCCGAAGGGCAGTGGCTGGCAACTGCTTCCGTTCGACCTGCGAAACCCCGCACGCCGGCACAAGCCAAGAGGCACACGAGCCTGCGGCTGGGCCGAGAACTTCGTCGCGTTCGACTCCGTATCCGCCGAAGAGCTGTGGTGCGCAGTGGAGCGGCGCGTCCCGTCAGCGTTGTCCGCCGTACACGCCGGCACCCCCTTCGCCGACCCGCTTCATGCGGCCGCCCTTCATGACCTGATCGTGCTCCACTACGTCCGGTCGTACCACTACCGCCGTGTGCACATCGACGCCTTTGCTCGGGCACGTGTGGGTTTGGTCGGCCAGCTGGTCAGGAACCACCCGGCGCAGTTGGGCCGCGAGGCGCTGCGCGAGACGGGCCCGGGGTCGTCCGCGACCATGAGAGCGGGAAGATCTTCCGCACCAGCGTCGAGGACATGTTCCACAAGGTGCGGGCCATGGCGTCGACTTGGCGGCTGGAGGTGCTCATGCCCGAGACAGGCCAGTTTCTGATCGGGGACAACCCCGCAGTGACCATCCGTCGGGAAGGGACGAACGTTTCGTACGGTGTGGCCTTCGGCGTCGCCAACACCCTCGTACTGCCTATCGGCCCAGGGCACTTGCTGGCGCTGGGGCCGGAGAACGTCATGGGCACCGTGTCCCGTTCCGTCGTCGACGAGCTCAACACCGTGCACCCCCGGAGCGGCCTGGAGGCGTTCGCCCAGGACGCCGCACAGTGGCGAACCGTCACGGACGTGAGTGAGGGCTCGACAGCGGGGTGTTGAGGGCGCCCCTGAACGGCATCGGGGGATGGTTTCCGACTCGTACAGTGACAGAAATGCCTCAGGAGAGTCTGTGAGCGAGCAGCGACACGGTGCCTGGTGGGCGCCCGAATCCCCGACGGAACGTGTGTCGGGATCGCTGACCGGTGTCGGCGGTGCCTGGCGGCTGACACTCGTCGGCGGTTTCCAGGTGGACCGGGGCGGCGACGGGCTTCATCTCGTCCCGCCGACGACCATCAACAAGCCCGGCACCACCGAGAGCACGAACGACCAGTGGGTGACGACATGGCGCGTAGGCAGCCTCGTACGCGGAGGCCATGTCAGAGACACCACACGATTCTCCAGCGCTTTCTTCGAGATCACCGGCCTTCCGGCGTGGTGGCCCCTGAGCGGCTTGCGCGGTCCACAGGTGCGCCCAGGGCCCTACGTCGCGCCCGAAGACGTCGTCGCCTCCCTTGACAACGGCTCGATCACCATCGGCGTTCGGGACGAGCGCCTTTCGGGACGGCGTATGAAGTCGGTACGTGAGCGGGTGATCGTCAGGGCGTCCCGAACCCCGGGTTCACCCTGGACGACCTCGACAAGGACATCACAGGGCCGATGAGAGCCCTGGTGGCGATCGGCGTCGACGAACCGGTCACCGTCTTCAACCTGCCCGTCAGCCCCGAGGCCCCGCCTTCCGAGGGGAGACTCTCCCTTCGACCGTGCCTCCTCCTTTCCCTCTGTCACCTGCTGTGGAGGACATGGCATCGTTCCTGCTCTCGTGGCTGGAAGTGGCTCGCCGCTGCTCGGTCCCGTTGGACGCGGTAGAGCCCCGTCCGCGTTCGGGATCCCTGCAACTGCAGTTCCTGGACGTCGTGAACGCCGCGGAAACCCTGCACCGTGCCCTGCACGCCGACCCGACCGAGTACCCCTTCGCGGAGCGCGTTCGCAAAGGCCTTGAACAGTCGGAGATCACGTTCACGTCCCGTGAGCGACGGAATGTCCGCGACGCGATCAAGTTCACGGAAGTGACGCTGGAGCAACGCCTCCTCGCTCTGGCCGAGGGCCTTGGCCCAGACGTCTGCGCATGGCTGTTCGCCGGGACCGTCCGCCCCTGGGCCTTCGTCACCGCGCGCATCCGCAACGTGCTCAGCCACGGTTTCTCAGCATCCGACGGCGTCCATGAAGAGCCTGGCGCGCTTGCCGGAGCGCTGCGCCTGACGGAAGCGGTGATCACACTCCGGCTTGTCACCGAGGCGGGCCTGCCTTCCGGCGCAGACCTGCTTGCCCGGCTCGACCGACACCGCGGCCTGCGCTCGCTCTCGAAGCAGACGGTCGCCGACTGGGACGCACTGGCACACCGGATCAGTCCGCAGCAGTGGGCTCTGCCGGATCCCGGCCCTCAACTCGCCATCGGCAATGCCGAAGCCATGGAACAGGGGACGGATCCAACTACTCCGGTGCGCCCCGCGTAACTGCGGGGGAGCAGAGGTGTTACTGCCCTCGCCGGGGGTGAACGGCGACAGATTCCCTCTCGGTGAGCCAGCGCGCGTCGGGTCTCTCCCTTTTCTCTTCGTCCGTGACGGGACGACGCCTGGACCGTACGGCCCCACAAGAAGGGGCCGTACGGCGTGTCAGCAGGTTCCCGTGGCCCCTGCCCCGGTTCGTCCGCGCAGGACGAGCATCGCCAGCGGAGCCGTTGTGCGCATGGGCGGCCCCTTCCCGCCGAACGCCGTGAGCACGCAACAGTCAGAAGGGAAACGGAACATGACTCTCCATCATGTGGTCGCCGGAGTGGACGGTTCGCTGGTCTCCGTCCGGGCGCTGGACCTGGCCGCAGACGAAGCCGCGCGCCGCGGTGCCGAACTGCGTGTCGTGTACGCCGTGCCCGACAGCGACGAGGCGGGACCCGTCCTGGCATCCGCGGTCACGCGCGTCCGTGAGCGTCACCCCGCGCTGCCGGTGGTGACCAAGGACGCCGTCGGCGGTCCGGTGCGCACGCTCGTGCGTGAGAGCGAGAGCGCGGATCTCACCGTCGTGGGGACCCGGGGCATGGGCGGCTTCGCCGGCCTGCTGTTCGGCTCGGTGAGCCTGCGGCTGGCCGCGCAGGTGCACGTCCCGTTGCTGGTAGTCCGCGGCGATCACCCGTGCGACGGCGGCCGGCACGTGCTGCTCGGCCTGGAGGACGACAGCGACGAGGACACGGCGCTCTACGCCTTCCAGGAGGCCGAGCGCCGCGGTGTCCCGCTGAGCGTCCTGCACTCCTGGACACACCGGCACGTCACCCCCGAACTGCCCTCACTGGTCCCGGGGACGAGCCCCGGCCAGAAGCAACTCGCCCAGCAGGAAAGGGCAGAGGACTCCGTTCCGCGCTTCAGCCTGGCCCGGCTGAGCGAGCGGCACCCCAGCATCCAGGTCGAGAGCCGCACGGTCCGCACCGGGCCGGCGCACGCCCTGCTGGAGGCCACGCGCGACAGCGCCGTCGTGGTCGTCGGCGCGCACCACCGCACTCACCGGTTCGGCCCGCGGCTTGGCCCGGTGGCGCACACCCTGCTGCACCGCTCCCACTGCCCCGTGGTCGTGGTGCCCACCGCCAAGTGACCCGGCAGACAGGGCCGTCCGGGCCCTCGACCGGGGACCTGCAGTCCCTCTACCGCCACCGCCCCTCGCGAGACATTGAGGGCGCAACGAGAGTCGTCGAATCCCAAGCGTCGTTCCCTCGAAAGGGATGAGCATCATGGCAGTCCACAACCACCCCCAACACCACCCGCGATTCCGCTTCCCGTCCTTCCACCGGACCGCAACGGCACAGGCCGCCACCGACACGACGGCGGCGACCACTGCGGCGCGTGCCTACGCGTTCGCGTCGCTGCGTCTGCTGACGGGGTTCGTCTTCCTGTGGGCGTTCCTGGACAAGACGTTCGGGTTCGGTTACGCGACTCCGTCCGGCAAGGGCTGGATCGACGGCGGCTCGCCCACCAAGGGTTTCCTGAGCTCTGTGGCGGCCGGCCCGATGGAGTCCACATTCCATGACTGGGCCGGTGCAGGCTGGGCGAACTGGCTGTTCATGCTCGGTCTGCTCGGTGTCGGCATCGCGCTGGTCTCCGGTGTCGCGCTGCGACTGGCCGCTGTAGCCGGTACGGCGATGATGGCGCTGATGTGGATCGCCGAATGGCCGCCCGCGCAGCACCTGTCCGACGGCACGCTGAGCATGTCGTCCAACCCGTTCGCGGACTACCACCTGATCTACGCCGTCGTGATCATCGCCCTCGCGGCGGCGGGCGCCGGTGCCACGTGGGGTCTCGGCAAGGTCTGGGCCACGCTGCCCATCGTCCGCGACCACAACTGGCTGAAGTAGACAGCCGGATGCCCGTCGCGACCGGGGCGCCACCGCCAACTGGCGGTGGCGCCCCGGTCGTTCATGCGCAGCCGCGAAGCGTCACCTTCGGCCTGGACGGCTCGGCCGAACGCCTTGCCGCTGCGGACTGGGCCGCCGCCCGCGAGACGGCTTTGCGCTGTGACGTCGTACTCCGTCTCGAGCGGTGCGAACTCCACGAGCCGTAACCGAGTTCACCTCGAAGCGGCCGAGCATGGCGCCCCCACCCTGCGGATCGTGCACGACTGGAAGGAGCCGTCCGGTCCGCCCGATGCCGCTGCCGAGCCGAAGCGGGGGGCCGCTGATCGACCTACTGAGGGCGTGGCGGGACAAGCTCCCGGGCGTCGAGGTGATCGAGGAGGCCGCGGTCGGGCAGGCCGGTACACGCCTGGCCGATGTGGCACGTGACGTCTCGCTGTTCGTCATGGGCCACAAGCACCGGGGCTGCCCGCTTGGCGCGCTCGTCGGCCCGGTGACCCATGCGGTCCTGCGCGGCGCTGATGCGCCCGTAGCGGTGGTTCCTCACGGCTGACGCGTACATGGCCGTGCCCGCCCGGGCGGGCACGGGAGAGTCAGGTGTCAGGCTTCGGCCGACTGGTCGACGGGGACGAGCAGGAGCCCGGTGATCAGGTCCGGGTGGATACGGACCGCGTAGTCCATCGGCTGCCGCACCCAGGGATACAACAGCGCCTGATAGCGGGCCAGTTCGCGGGCGTCGGTGACCAGGTGGGCGTATCCCGTGACCACCACGCTCCAGCCGAGGCGCGTGTCGGGGTCGATGGCGTCCGCTTCGTAGGCCACGACGACCCCCGGGCCGTCGGCTTGGAGGGTGTGTGAGGTCAGGGCCGCGCCTTCATGCGTACGGATGACGATGTTGCCGTCGTCCACGATGTGGTTCACCGGGCGGATGGTCGGCAGTGCCTGCCGGGTGAAGGCGATCCTTCCCAGCGGCACGCTGCCCAGCAGCCGCAGTGCCTCCGTGCCGTCGATCTCGACGGTCCGGCGCGGCGGCTCCGCGGCGACCGGCTGCTCTCGGTCCGGGGCCCCGGGAGGCCTCCCTGCAAGTTCGTCACTCACTGGTCGATGTCTCCGGCCGACGCTCCACCCGGACGCCCTGATGGCGGTCGGTAGGTGGGGTGTCTGTGTTTGATCAGGCCATTTGAGCCGCCCCGGTACCCGTCGGGCTAGGGCCGTTCGGCCCTGTGCTGTGTCCGCTCGGCCCTTTGCCCCTGACGCCTCCGTGCGGGCGGCGGTCAGTCGTCGACGCGGTGGGTGAGACCGTTGACCATTCCGGCGACGCCCTCCAGCTGCCACACCGCCCTGATCGCCTTCGGGACGTCGCTACGGCGTTCCACCGGCCCGGTCAGCGTGACCAGACCGTCCCGGACGAGCACCGTGACGGCGTCGGGCGCCAGACCGAGGGCGCCGACCATGACGTCGTCGATCACCTCACGGCGGACGTCCTCGTCCGTACGGAGGAAGACCCGGAGCAGATCGCGGCGGGTGGCGATGCCGATCAGGCGGTCCTCCTCGTCCACCACAGGCAGCCGCTCGATGCCATGACGTTCCATCACCCGAGCGGCGCCCGGGACGGGCTGCTCCGGGTGCACCGTGACCGCGGGCGTCGACATCAACTGTTCCGCGGTGCCGGCACGGCCCTCGCCGACGTCGGCCCGGTGCGCCTGCTCACGCACCAGATCGGTTCCGGAGATCACTCCGATCACCTTGTCGTCGTCATCGACTATGGGCACCCCGCTGATCCGGTGCCGCTCCAGCAGTCGGATCACTTCCCTGAACGATGTCGTGGGATGCGCCCGGACGACGTCACTGGTCATCACTTCACCGACGGTGCGGGATTTCACGGCACTTTCTCCTTCACCTGCGCCGGAGGGGAACAGCCTCCCCACTGCGATGCCGGGAGCGGCCGTTCCTCTCGTGCCGGGCGACGGGCCGTCGCCCGGAGCATGCCTCACAGATCCTGCCGACCGTCCGCCGGGCCGCCGCGCCACGGGGGCGGGGTGGCCGACCTGCGGGCTGTGTCCTCACGGTGAACGGCCCGGTCCAGGCGGCTGCGCAGCCGGTCCTGCAACCGGTCCGCGAGCTCGTGCGCGCTCGCTTCCCGCGCATGGACGACGAGGAGCTCGCGCCCCACCCGGATCTCGGCCCCGGCCGACCACGGCTGCTCGGCGTGGTGCGCCGCGGCCCTGGTGATCCGCACCTCGCCGCCGACGGGAGCGAGCCCCGGGCGGTCGAGGACCGCGCTCAGCTTGGCCCGCAGGTAGGTGAGTGCTTCCTCGTCCACGTCCCCCTCGGTCCGTACCTGTACGGCGGCGGGGGAAGGGATGTGGCTGCCGGCGTCCTTGAGCGTCATCTGCTCCACTCCTTTGATCGTTCGTCAGCAGTTCCAGACTGGCCCTGGTGCCGAGGGCGCACACAGGGCCGCCCGGCCCTGCGTGCGGGCCAGTGGGTCCCCTTTCCGTGTCGTCGGACCAACTGGTCAAGGACGGCATCGAGCGGAGCGGTCAGGCGGGCATCGCCGCTCAGGACGGGTGCCGCCCGGAGACGAGGGCCGCTGATCGAGTCCTCGGGTTCCGGAACATCTCTCCAGGTACTTGATCCCCGTATCCTCACCGGCGTGGGGCGGCTACCGTGGCACATGACCGGAGCGGTGGGCCGGCGGTGTGTTGAGGGGATCTGGAGGATCACCAGTGGGAAGCCCTGAGGAGTCCCGGGTGGCTCGGGTCCGGCTGCCGCAGCTGAAGATGGACGAGCTGCTGGAGGAACTGCAGGCCCGTCTGGACATCGCTCGGGGTACGCGCGACCGGGTGCACAGTCTCCTGGAGGCGGTGCTTTCAGTCGGCCGGGAGCTGGACCTGGAGCAGGCCCTGTACAGCATCGTGGAGGCGGCGGCGGTTCTGGTCGACGCCGAGTACGCCGCGCTCGGCGTGATCACCCCGGACGGCAAGGCACTGTCGGCCTTCCATACCGTCGGCGTCACCGAGGAGCAGATCGCCGAGATCGGCCCCTATCCACAGGGCCACGGCATCCTGGGCGAGCTGATCCGCCACCCGGAGCCGTTGCGGCTCGCGAAGATCTCCCAGCACTCCGCCTCGTACGGCTTTCCGCCCAACCACCCGCCGATGAACAGTTTCCTCGGTGTCCCGATCCGCGTACGCGACCAGGTATTCGGGAACCTGTACCTGACCGAGAAACGCGGAGGTGGGCAGTTCGACGAGGACGACGAGTCGGTCCTGTCGACCCTGGCCGTCGCGGCCGGTGTCGCGATCGACAACGCCCGCCTCTACGAGGAGTCCCGGCTGCGCGAGCGCTGGCTTCAGGCCAACGCCGAGATCACCCACAGCCTGATGTCCAGCGGCGCGCGCACCGACGTCCTCGCCCTGATCGCCGAGCGGGCCGGCGAGATCACGGGATCGGCCCTCGCGGTGGTGGCGCTGCCGATGGAGGACACCGGATCGCTCGCCGTGGAGATCGCCGTCGGGATGGACGCGGAGGCGCACCAGGGGCTCATCCTGTCCATGGACCGCAGCCTGATGGGGCTTGCCTTCGCCCGCGCCGCCCCCGTCACCAGCGCGGACGTAGGAAACGACGGTCGCATCTCGCTGGATCCACCGCGCTTCGGAGGACTCGGTCCTGCCGTGGCCGTGCCCATCGGTACGGCAGAGGCTGGTGTGCGCGGCGTCGTCCTGCTGGCGCGGGAGGCCGGGCGGCAGCCCTTCTCAGCCACGGAGACCGAGACCCTTCAAGACTTCGCCGCCCAGGCCGCCGTCGCGATGGAACTGGCCGACCACCGTCGGGACGCGGCGGAGATCGCTGTTCTTCAGGACCGCGACCGCATCGCCCGCGACCTGCACGACCTGGCTATACAGCGGTTGTTCGCCACCGGCATGACCCTGCAGAGCGCCGGCCGCTTCATCGAGCACGAGGAGGCCGCCGAACGCGTGGCGCGGGCGGTGGATGACCTGGACGAGACCATCAAGATCATCAGATCTACGATCTTCGGCCTGCGGGCGCGTGACGGCGGCGCCGGGACGGGACTTCGGGCTCGTGTCGTGCGCGCGGCCGGCGAGGCCTCTGCGGTGCTCGGCTTCGCGCCCAGCGTACGGATGGAGGGACTGGTCGACACCGACGTGCCCCGGGAGACCGCCGACCACGTGATCGCCGTGCTCTCCGAGGCGCTGACCAACATCGCCCGGCACGCCCAGGCCGGCCGCGCCGACGTCGCCCTGGTGACCGACGGCCGCGAGGTGCGCCTGACGGTCACCGACAACGGGGTGGGCGTACCGGCCGAGGGCCGACGCAGCGGGCTGCGCAACATGGAGGAGCGGGCCCGTCAACTGGGCGGAGACCTGGAGTGGACCACTCCGCAGGGCGGCGGCACCGCGCTCGTGTGGAAGGTACCGGTGACCGGGAAGCAGGCGCCTGCTCCGCCACCGTAGATCGTTCCTCCCCAGCCCTGGCCGGACCGCGAGCACCGAACGTCATGCGGTTGCTGCATCCCCATGCCCGGCGCACCGGCGACCGCTCCGGAGAAGGCATGTGGGAGGTTCGATGCGAACTCCCGTCACCACCTCGGCACCCGCGCTGTGCACGGCACACGAGCAGTTCGTGACCACGCCCGGAGTGTTGCCGCAGACGCGAGACCTCGTCGCCGAGTCGTGGCGACGCTGCACTCTGCGCGGCGTACACCCCGACGGCAGTCGGCCGCTGCGCGCGACCGCTGCGGAACTGGCCGCGTACCGACGCACCCGTCCACTGGCCGCGGCGCTGCCCCTGTTCCGGGAACTACTGGGGGACGGTGCCGCCGGCGACGGACACGTCTTCGCAGTCGCCGACACCGACGGCACCCTGCTGTGGGTCGAGGGCGTCACCGCGGCGATCGAACGCGGTGAGCGAATGTACTTGGCCGAGGGAGCCGTCGGGTCCGAGGCCCGTTCGGGAACCAACGCCCCAGGTACGCAGTGGAGTTGGGGCGCCCTGTCCAGATCGTGACCGGTGAGCACTACAGCTCCGCCGTGCACGCCTGGTCGTGCGTCGCCGCCCCGGACGTGACCCGTCCACCGGACGCGTCCTCGGCCTCTCCGGCGGCGGCACCATCGCCACATCCTCATGAACAACCTCGACCTCCTCACCGCGATCACCGTCTTCGTGCTGAGCGTCCTGGTCGGCATCGAGGTCATCACCAAGGTCCCGGCGACCCTGCACACCCCGCTCATGTCCGGTTCCAACTCGGTGTGTTCAAGGCCCGGCCCACCGCCGGCACCCCGGACAAGGTCAGCACCGAGACACCGGACAAGGAGGTGCGACCGCCATGGACACCGTCTCCAACGCCGTCCACTGCGTCTTCCTGATCGCCGCCTGCTTCGTGATCGGCCTGCACCTGATGAACCACCGACGCACGGGCCGCCGCGGCAACACACTCTCCGCCGGGGCGATGGCCGTCGCGATCGTGGCGACGGTGTGGCTCGTCGTCCACGAGGGCCCAGAGCCGGCCGGCTCGTTCTGGTCAGTGGCGGTGTCGTCGGCACCTCGCTCGGCCTGTGGGCCGCACACGGGATCAAGATGACCGCCATGCCTCAACCGGTCAGCATCTTCAACGCCGTTGGCGGTGGCGCCGCCGTCATCGCGGTCAACGACCTGCACCAGGCCGACCATCCGGCCGCGACGGGCGCACGTGTCTCGGTCCGGGGCGCCCTGAGCATCGTCATCGGCGCGGTCACCTTCTCCGGCTCGCTGGTCGCGGCGGGCAAGCGCCAGGGCCTCGTGGCCGGCTCTCCGGTGGTGTTCCCAGGGGCGCGCCTGCTCAACGTGCTGCCCCCGGCGTCCTTCGCCGTCGGCACCGTCTGGCTGGTGCCGGCCCCGGACTCGCTCATTGCCCTGTACGGATTCGTCGTCGTGGCTTTGCTGTTCGGCGTGACGATCGTCCTGCCGATCGGCGGCGCCGACATGCCGGTGGTCATCGCCCTGCTGAACGCGTTCACGGGGTCGGCGGTCGCCATGGCGGGCTTCGTCCTCAACGAGACCCCCTGATCATCGCGGGCATGCTCGTCAGCTCCTCGGGCGGCATCCTCACCAAGCCGATGGCCGACGCCATGAACCGGTCCATCATGAACATCGTGATCGGCGGCTTCGGCACCGTCGACAGCGCTCCGG
The DNA here is from genome assembly GCF_042893155.1 of Streptomyces sp. NPDC001668. Classification (NCBI taxonomy): domain Bacteria; kingdom Bacillati; phylum Actinomycetota; class Actinomycetes; order Kitasatosporales; family Streptomycetaceae; genus Streptomyces; species Streptomyces sp. NPDC001668. The sequence continues at coordinate 841,133 of NZ_JBIAUQ010000002.1, read as the reverse complement.
CGACGACCGGATCCGGGGCTCCGGCCCAGTTGCGCGCCCTCTCGGCCGACCACGTGGCGATCCAGCTCGCGTACGCGCGCAAGGTCATCTTCGTCCCCGGGTACGGACTCGCCGCCGCCCAGGCACAGCACGAACTCGCCGACCTGGCCAAGCTGTTGACCGAGCACGGCGTCGAGGTCAGCTACGCGGTCCACCCAGTGGCCGGAGGTATGCCGGGACACATGAACGTGCTCCTGGCTGAGGCCGACGTGCCGTACACACAGCTCAAGGAGATGGACGAGGGCAACCAATGACGTGACCAACCCGATCGCCCGCCGCCCTGGCAACGCGATCTCCGGCATGCGGAATGTTCCTCACCGACGCGGAGAAGGGGCTGACCGAACCCCGGCGGTGCTTTTCACTCGTGCGGGACGATCGCGACCGGGCAGCGGACGTGGTGAATCACCGCGTGGTCGACCCGGCCGGTGTGCGCGCCGACCTTGGCCGGTCGGTTGCGGCGGCCGACGACCAGCAGACCGGCGTCTGCGGCAGCGCCCTGGATCAGGTGCGCTGCATGGTCGTTCGCCACGCGCTCATGGACCTCGACTGTCGGATACTTCTCGCGCCACGGTCCGAGGACCCTGGCCAGGTCCCGCTCGGCGTCGTCCTGCGCGCTCGTGTTCTTCGCTCCGGGCCCCGGCGAGATCGACTGCTGCCACGCATGCACCACACGCAGCGGTGCGGACCGCAGAGCAGCGCTCTCGAAGGCGAACGCGAGAACCTCCTCGCACGGACGCGCCGTGTCGACGCCCACCACCACGTCGCGGTACGCCGTACGGGCCGACGGCGCGCCGTCGGAGCCGGGCATCCGCTCGCTCTCGGGGGTCTCGTCGGCACGGACCAGTACGACCGGCCGCGACGCGTGGGCCACGGTGGCCAACGCCACGGAACCGGCCAGGAACCCGCCGAACCCGCTGAACGCGCGGCTGCCCAGCACCAGCAGCTCGGCCTCCGCACCCGCCGCCACGAGGGCGTCGGCCGGGGGCCGGGAGATCTGGTCGGCACTGAGACAGACCTGCGGATAGCGCTCGTTGACCCGGGCCACGGCCTCACGCAGAATCCGCCGCGCCCAGAACCGGGGCGCATCCAACTCGGGCAGCTTCGACGTCTCCGGCGACGCAGCCTCCCACGCCTGCACCAGGCGCAGAGGCATACCCCGGCGCAGTGCTTCCCTCGCCGCCCAGTCGGCGGCGGCGAAGCTCTCGCGTGAACCGTCCAGTCCTACGGCAACAGGGCGCAGCACGGTCAACACCTCCCTGCAACGATGCCCGCGGACTGGGCCGTGGGCCCTCTACCACCAGGGTCGTCGTGACCGCACAAGGGCAGGAGTGCCCATCGGGGCCGAGAAGGGGACCACTTGGCCCATGTGTCGAAATACTGCTGTGACCGAGGCTGATGGTGTCCCGTGACGACATCGGAGGACATCATGCACGGCACTCCCCACATCGTGAACGATGTGATGACCCGCACCGTCGTCGCCGTTCGACGCGACGCGGCTTTCAAGGACATCGTCAAGGCCATGCAGCGGTGGAAGGTCAGCGCCCTGCCCGTCCTGGACGACGGGGAGCGAGTGATCGGCGTGGTCTCCGAGGCCGACCTGCTGCCCAAAGAGGCGTTCCACGACGGTGACCCGGACCAGTACTCCGAACTGCGCCGCCTGTCCGACCTGACGAAGGCCGGGGCCGTCACAGCAGGTGAGCTGATGACCGCCCCGGCTCTCACGGTCCACGCCGACGCCACCCTCGCCCGGGCCGCGCGCACCATGGCCCAGACCCGGACCAAGCGGCTCCCCGTGGTCGACGACCAGGGCCTGCTGAAGGGCATGGTCAGCCGCTCCGACCTCCTGAAGGTGTTCCTCCGGGACGACGAGGACATCGCGGACGAGATCCGCCGCGAGGTCGTCGCCCGTCTGTTCCCGGAGGTGGCCGAACCGATCCGGGTGGAGGTGTGCGACGGCGTCGCCACTCTCACCGGCCGGATCCCAGACACCGCCCTCGTCCCCGTCGCCACCCGCCTGGTGCGGGCGGTGGAGGGCGTGGTGGACGTGGACTGTGTGCTCGTGGGACCACCCCGCCGTCCGGACCCCGAGCCTTTCTGAGAGCCGGAAGAAGATCGGCCGCCAGGGCCGACCGGGTCGTCCACGGGGCCGGTCGGCCCACGCGTGCGACGCCTTCGCGCGGGACGCTGGAAGTGGAAAAGAGAGGGAGGGACACCATGAGCGGCATGATCGAGCGGCTGCCTGGCTGGCCGACACTTCCCGACCTGTTCGGTTGGGTCGAGACCGGGTTCCCGGGCACGCACGTTGTTGCGGGGCTGCACCACATCCGGATCGAGGAGAACCTGACGGACGGGATGTACGTGGTGCGGGCCGAGCTTCCGGGCATCGACCCCGCCAAGGACGTCGAGATCACGGTTTCGGAAGGCGTTCTGACCCTGCGGGCCGAGCGCAGTGAGGAGACCACGGAGAAGTACCGCACGGAATTCCGCTACGGGACGTTCGCCCGCGCCCTCCGGCTCCCGGCCGGCGCGCAGGGCGACGAGGCCGCCGCCGCGTACAAGGACGGTGTCCTGACGATCACGGTCCCGGTGCCTGAGACGAAGACGGGCACCCTGACCATCCCGGTGCAGCACGGTTGAGCACACGTACAGGCCGTGTCGCGCCAGGTGTGCGCGGCCGGGGCGGTTCTCCCGGCCGCGCACATCATCGAGCCCCGCTCCTTCGACGAGAAGAGCGCCATGACCCTGAACGGAGTGGCACCGTCGGTACAGCCGGTGAAAACCCGCACCAGACCCCCACTGCTCACGTTCCTGGGCGGGGTGGGGACGGTGACCGGCAGTAAGTTCCTCGTCGAGAGCGACCACGCGCGCGTACTCGTCGACTGCGGCATCGGCTGCCCTGCGACGCCGCCGACATCGAGGCGGTTGTCGTCACCCACGCCCATCTCGACCACTGCGGATACCTGCCCAAGCTGGTGCGTCACGGCTTCCACGGCCGCATCGTGACGACCGGGTACAGCGCACGCCTCATCGAGATCGTGCTCCGGGACAGCGCCAAGCTCCAGATGGAGGCCGCCCAGCACGCCAACGACCACGGCTGGTCCAAGCACCGCCCCGCACAGTCGCTGTACGACGACGCGGACGTCGACCGCGCCCTCGGGCTCATCGACCCGGTACCGACCGGCGCGAGCACCGAACTCGCCCCGCGCACCCGCCTCACGACCACGCACCGGAGCCGACCGGCCCCACCTCGTCGTACTCCGGACGGCACTCCTCGTACCCCTCCGGCGCGAGAAGCCGGCCCGGACCCCAGGGGTCCGAGCCGGTCGGCCCTCCACCCGCTCTGGTGCTACGAGGCACCGCTCACGGCCAGTGAGGGTGAGCCGACGGCTTCCAGCGGTCCCCGGGACCGGTCCGCGACCGGCACGGTCACCACGGGGACGGTTGCGTGCCGCAGGCACTCACGTCCCACCGGACCGACCGAAGGCAGTCCGAAGTTCCCGTGCGCCTTGCGTCCCAGGGCCAACAGCAGGGCGCCGCGCGCCTGTTGGAGAAGTACGCGGGCGGGCGGCCCCTCCACCACGATGCGAAGAACAGCATCGCCGGTCCGGGGTCCCAGGGCCTCGCGCACGGTGGCGGCGAGGATCTGCGTGGCCCGTTCGCGCTCCTGGGCGAGCGTCTGGCCGACGGGCGCCGGGGCGTAGGGCGCGTGTCCGTTCGTGGACGGTTCCCAGGCGTGCACGGCGACGAGGTCCGTGTGCAGGACTGTTGCCTGCTCGGCCGCCCAGCGCAGGGCCGCCATCGACGGCTCGGAGCCGTCGACGCCCACCACGATGGCGTTGCCGTCGGTGTGTCCAGTCATGGCAGCCTCCTTGGTCGGTCTCCTGTCACCACGATGGCCCGGACACGGCGGCCGTGGCGTGGGCCGACGGGGCCGTGTCCGGGCCCGACGGGCCCTTGCCGTCCGGGCCCTGAGGGCCCTGCGCCCCCACGGGTGCCGTGCTCAGGACGCGGCTTCGGGCTCGTCACCTCCCTGGTCGAGCCGGAACGGCGGGTAGACGTCGGTGAGGAGTGCCGCGTAGGCGACCACGCGCAGCACCCACCGGTTGAGCCCGATCACCAGGTCGAACAGGCCGCGCGGGTAACGCCCAGTGGCGGCCGGCGACACCCCGGCGAATATGGCGAGCAGTGCGATGAGGCCGGCCGAGGCCCAGGGCACCTTCAGCCCGCCGAGCAGGAACGCCAGGATCAGATGGTGCGGAACGGCCAGGAGCCACCACTTCACCAGGACGAGACCGCGGGACAGCTGTTCCGGGTAGGCCACGTCCCAGTGAGCGGGGTAGTCGGGCACGTCGGCGAGGGTGAAGGGCGGGTAGCGGTCGGTGCCCAGGGCGCCGTACGCGTAGTACGCCACGCGCCAACTCCAGCGCAGCACACCGGTGTTGAAGTCGAACAGTGGGCGCGGGTAGCGGCCGGTGAACAGGATCGAGAAGAGGGCCACCACGCTCATCCCCAGGAACGCCACCCACAGGAAGAACAGGACGACGTAATGGGGGAGGGCGAGCAGCCACTTCACCGGCCACAGCCAGCGCGAGGACGTGTCCCGCACGCTCCATGTGCCCTTCCACGACGGCGTCATCAGTCAGTTCGAGGGCTACGGCGACCTTGCCGAACTCGACTGGGACGGCTACCGCGAGCAGTACGGGGACATCTGCCGCCTGGACCGGATCCTGGAGGCGGAGGGCGACACCGTCAACCGTTACGCGCCTCCAAGCAGGCCTTCAGCAGGCTGGGCCACCGGCTGGACGAGGACACGTGGCGGCGCACCGTCGACCACTACCTGTGCCGCACCAGCCACGGCTCCACCCTGAGCGGTCTGGTCGTCCGCCGGTCCCGACGGCTTCGTCGCCGGACGCGCTGGTGGCCGCCGGGGATCGTCTTCGTGATGTCGACGGGCGGTGCGGGGGAGATGGCTGCTGTCTCCCGGGCGGGAAGGTACCGAGTTTGCCGATGGTGCTCATGACATGAGGGGTGCGAGGAAGACGACGGAGGTGTTCTTGTCGTCAGCGATGTCCACCAGGTTCTGCAGGTTGCGCAGTCGGAGGAGCCAGGCCGCAAGGTCGCCTTCGTCCCGTCAGCCGCCGTTCTGCGTGGCCGTCTTGGAATAGTTGTCCTTCCAGGCTGCCTTGGCGCCCGAGTCGCCGATCCGGTAGACGTCCACCACGGCGCCGACCGCGACAGCGAGGGAAACAGCCACGACCACGCCCCGAACCAGTACCGAGGGCGACCATGAGGCCCCCGCCGCGCCGTCCGCGGCGGGGGCCGACCGGCGGGCCGTCCACCAGACGACGGCCGAGATCACGAAGAGGCCCAGAGCCCACGGGAGCAGGCCGTCGCCGAGTTCGGCGTGCTTGCGCACCAACGGGTTGCTGCCGACGTGCTGTTCGAGCCACTCTCCCGCGTGGGTGGCCACCGGCACGCTGGCCAGCGTCACGAGCGCGAGGATGGGGAGCAGCAGGCCGAGTCGGCGGGCACCCGCGGGCCAGGCCGCGCACACCACGAGTGCCAGGGCGCTCAGGGGCACGAGCACGATGACGAAGTGCACGAACAGAACGTGCACGGGTAGTCCGTTGACGACGGTGAGGCTCATGAGGGCTTTCTCCATGGGGGGTTGGCCGGAGAGTGGGCGGTACGGGAGCGTCGGAACTCTTTCACAGGGAGTTCTCAGTTCCCTCTGAGTCTCATCAGGAGCACTGGCCGCGTGGCCCCCACGGGCGGGCGGGCTCAGGGAGCGAGTGAGAAGTAGCTCTCCTCCTCCTGGCTGAAGTGCGGGCAGAGGACTGAGTGGAGCCCGTACAGGCAGGCGCGCAGGTCGTCGATTTGTTCCGGCTTCAGCGTGCCCGTCTCGTCCGCCATACGGAGGTGGGTCGTGACACGTCGGGACAGGCGGGCGATCTCGGTGTGGACCCGGCTCATTGTCTCGGTGGTTTCCGGTCCGCCGAGCTGTCTGTTCAGCGCGGGATAGAGCTGGTGTTCCTCCGCGTATTCGTGGGGGAGCAGCCGGGTGGTGAGCAGCTCGTCGACGTGGCGTACGGCGGCCAGCGATCCCGGACCGGCCTGCGCGGAGAGCAGGACGGTCCGGGATCGCGGATGGCGTCGAGGGCGTCCCGGAGGTCGTCGTGTTCGGCCGCGAAGCGGTGGATGACGTCCTCGGCGTCCGGTTCGAGAGCGGTCCGGGCGCCACGGGCCGGCAGCAGTGCGCGCAGGGCGTTGAGGATGACGGCGACGTCGATGCCTTCCTGGAGCAGGGCTCCGACGGCGGGCGGCAACCAGCCGAGGAGGGCCGCGATCATGGCGAGCAGCGACATCGCCATGCCGCCCGCGGCGCTCTGTACCGCGATCCGGCGGGCCCGTACGGCGATCTCCATGGCGTCGGCGAGGCGGTCCACACGGTCGGTCGTGAGGACGATGTCGGCGGCTTCGGAGGTCGCGGTGGAGCCGCGAGCGCCCATGGCCACGCCGATGTCGGCGGCGGCCAGGGCGGGCGCGTCGTTGACGCCGTCGCCGACCATGACGGTGACGGCCCGCGTGCGTTCCTCCTGTACCGCCGCGACCTTGTCGGCGGGGAGCTGACCGGCCCGGACGTCGTCGAGGCCCAGGACGGCGCCCACTTCGCGGGCGGGTTCGGCGCGGTCACCGGTGAGCATGAGCAGCCGGGTCAGCCCCGCCGACCGCAGTCGGCGGACCGTACGCGGGGCGTCGTGGCGCAGCGGGTCCTGGAGCAGGACGGCACCGGCGAGGGCGTCGTCGACGGTGAGCCAGGCGACGGCGGCCCCATCGAGAACGGCGCGGTTGTCCACGGCACGGGCCCAGTCGGGGAGGGCCGCCTGAGGGACATCGGACTTGCCGACGCCGACACGGAGGCCGTCCGCTGTGCCCGCGGGTCCGCGCCCTGGTTCCTCCGTGGCGTCGACGGGCATGGACAGCGTGAGGTTCCGGGCTCGTGCTTCGCGGACGATCGCCTCGGCCGGCACATGCGCGGAGACCTGGTCGAGCGATGCGGCCAGCCGCAGCACCTCGGACGGCGTCCGCCCGGGGGCGGCGGCGACCGCCAGGACGTGCGGTCGGCCGACGGTCAGGGTGCCGGTCTTGTCGATCACCAGGGTGCGGGCCCGGCCCAGGCGCTCCAGCGCCCCGCCGTCCCGGACGATGACGCCGCGGCGGGCCGCCCGGGACAATCCGGAGACGACGGCGACCGGTGCGGCGAGCAGGAGCGGGCAGGGGGTCGCCACGACGAGAACGGCGACCGCGCGGACGGCGGACCCGCTCAGCAGCCAGGCGAGAGCGGCCAGCCCATCGACAGCGGCAGGAACCAGGCCGCGTAACGCTCCGCCAACCGCACGGTCGGTGCCCGCTCCGCACCCGCGTGCTCGGCCAGTCGCACGATCTCCGCGTACGTGCTGTCCTGTGCGGTGGCGCTCGCCCGGAGTTCGAAGACACCGCCCGCGTTGACGACGCCGCTGCGTATGGGCTCGCCGGTGCCGCGCTCGACCTGGGCGGACTCGCCGGTCAGCACGGACTCGTCGAGTTCCGCCGTACCGGCCAGGACACTGCCGTCGACGGGGACCACGTCTCCGGGGCCGACCACGAGCACGTCGCCGACGACGACCTCGGCGAGCGGGACCACGGCCACGTCCTGGCCGGTCCGGCGGCGCGCCGAGCGGGGGCGTGCTCCAGCAGGGCCCGCAGGTCGTGCGAGGCCCGGCGCTCGGCAGCGGCGTCCAGTGCCCGGCCGACGAGGACTTCGCACTCGCCGAGACCTTGTCCGAGCTGCGCAAGCGGTACCCGGACGTCACCCTGCGCTGCCGTCGGCCGCAGGGCCGATCCCGCCGAGCCCTCGCCGAGGCCGGCGCGGACAGCCAGCTCCTGGTGGTAGGGGTACGTGGCCGGTCCCGGTTCGGAAGCTGCCTGCTGGACCCCGTCGGGCGGACCGCCCTGCGCGAGGCCGACTGCCCCGTCGTCCTGGTCCGCTGCTAGCCCCCGGTGGACGGCCGCAGCAGCAGAGAGTGGCCGGTGGAACACCGTCTGGTGTTCCACCGGCCACTCGCCTGTGCGGCGGACGATCGGATCCAGGGCCGTGGCCTCGGACGACGGTCACTTCACCGGGCGGCCACACCCGGCATGGCGGTCAGCGGTGCGCCCCGCTCCAATGACTGACCCGCCGTACGGCGTGGTGAGGCGGGCCCCTGCCTGCCGTAGCCGAGGCGGAGCACCATCTGTGCGTGCTCCCGTCGGCCGTCCGCGAGTTGCTCGCGCAGGTCGGGCCACTCCAGCGCCTGGTGCAGGAGCGATGCCCGCACGCCGTGGACAGTGGCCACCAGCAGGAGGCGTTCGAGTGCCTCTCCGGCGCGCAGCCAGTCCGTCCGGCGGTCGTGGAGGGTGGACAGTACGGCGATGGAGGGCCGTTTCTCGAAGGGGCGGGCGGCGAGTGCCGTCGGGTGCCGGTGGGCGCCGAAGTCCCGGACGGGTATCTGCTCCCGGGAGTCCTGCGGACCGATCGTCTCGGGTGGCATGCCGAGTGACTCGGTGTCGGGCGGGTGGACCCAGCGGCGACTCTCCACGGCCCGGCCGGTGTCCGCGATGTTGCGCCGCTCCGCCTCCCGCGTCAGCCGCAGCAGCCCGTCGGTCCGCGTGGGTCCGGGGAGGTCCAGTACGGCGCCTTCCGCGTGGGCGGCCTCGGTCAGTTCGGTCAGTACGGCGGCGGGCACCGGCCGGTCGGAGAACGGGAAGCGGCTGCTGTGCCGGCGCCACACCGCGTCGTACAACTCCGGTGCCGCCGGGAACCGTGCGATCCCGGCGAGTCGTACGGTGGCGAGCAGGTCCGGTTCGTCGGGCCGGGGGAGGCGTCGGGTCACGGGCTCCCAGCCGTGGTGGGCGACCGCGATACGCAGGTTGAACAGTGCACAGCCGACCGAGATGTGCAGGGCGCGTCCCGTCGGGTCGGTGTGGCGCAGGCCGCGTTCCGCGACGGCCCTGATCTCCAGTGTGACCGTGTCCGGGTCGAGCCGGAAGCGCCAGGGCTGGGTGTTGTGGATCGAGGGTGCGGCGACGGACGCCGCGATCAGCGTTTCCAGGGTCGGGACGTCGAGAACCGTGCTGGGCATGGGGTCTCCTCCCCGCCCCGCGCCCGAAGGCGGCCGGGCTGTTGGCTGTTCCTGCCCAGCGTGGTGCCGCCGGGAGGGCCGGAGGGAGGGGCCGTACGGCCTCTGGTTGCGCCGGACGTCCCGACGCGCGGCTCAGGCGCCGGAACGGTCGCCGGACTCGGGCTGCTCCAGATGCGAGGCGAGCACGGCGGCCTGCACCCGGCGGTGGACCCCCAGCTTGGCGAGCAGCCGGGAGATGTGGTTCTTGACGGTCTTCTCCGACAGGTAGAGCCTCTTGCCGATCTCGCGGTTGGTCAGGCCGTCCCCGATCAGCGTGAGGATCTCCCGCTCACGCGGGGACAGGCTCGCCAACTCCGGTGCGAGCTCAGGGGCTTGAGTGGGTTCGGCCCGCAGCGAGCGCATCAGGCGGGCCGTGGTCGCTGGGTCGAGCATCGACTGCCCGGAGGCGACCGTCCGAACCGCGGAGACCAGGTCGCTGCCCTTGATCTGCTTGAGCACGTAACCGGACGCGCCGGCCATGATGGCGTCGAGCAAGGCGTCCTCGTCGTCGAACGAGGTCAGCATCAGTACGGCCAACTCCGGCATCTGGTCGCGCAGTTCGCGGCAGACGGTGATGCCGTCGCCGTCGGGGAGACGGACGTCCAGGACGGCGACGTCCGGGCGTACGGCGGGGGCTCGTACCAGGGCGTGCTCGACGTTCTCGGCGTCGCCGACCACCGAGATGTCGTCCTCGGCGTCCAGGAGGTCGGACAGGCCGCGTCGCACGACCTCGTGGTCGTCCAACAAAAAGACACGGATCGGGTCCTGCGCGGTGAAGCTGCGTGCCTCGGTCATCTCGACCCCTTGTTCCCCGGAGTGTGGACGGACTGCGGGCCGTCCGTGAGCACGATCATCACGCGCCCGGCCCGGAAGCACTAGGGCCGACCGGCCCAACCGGCCCTTTCGGCGTGTCCTCATCGGCCCCCTCGCGACGGTCGGGCGGCCCATCCCCGCGGCGATCACCCGGTGGGACCGTCCTGTTGTTCTCGTCTTCATGATGCCCGTGAGGGGGTGTGACCGATGCGGAAGACCAAGTGCGTGAAGGTCCTGGGGTGGCGCTGGCGGCGCAACGAACTGCGTCGGCACAGCGACGCGGTCGAGGCATGGATCGTCCTTGCCGCCTGGGCGTTCGCGACGGCCGGTGGTGCCGTCGCCGGGGTGGCGGGCGCGCAGGCCGTCGCGAACGCCCAGGCGAGGGACGGTGCGGAGCGTCGGCCGGCCACCGCCGTGCTGCTCCGCACCGTGCCACGCGGTGCGCGCGCCGCGGCCGACTACAACCGTGTGCGGGCGGAGGTGCGCTGGACCGACGCGCAGGGCTCCGTCCGTACCGCCACGGCGGACGTGAAGGCCGGAACCGCCGCCGGCGGCACGGTGACGGTGTGGACGGACGGGAACGGCCACCTGGTGGACGAGCCCGCGAGCCCGGCCGTGGCGACGGCACGCACGGTGTTGGCCGGTACGGGGACCGGACTGGCCGGCGGACTGTTCGTGCTCGCGGGTGGTCGTCTGATCCGGCTGCGGGTGGAGCGGCGGGCCACCGACCGGTGGGGCGAGGAGTGGGAGCTGACCGGGGAGCGCTGGGGGCGCAAGGCCGGCTGAGACGCCGTTGCCTCGTCGGCAGTCGGTGGCCGGCGGGGCAACGGCTCACGGGCTCACGGCACTTCGCGCTACGCGGAGCGCTCCTCCGGCCCGTCGAGTCCGAACTCCACGTCCACGACCCCCTCGACGGCCCGCGCCAACCGCGCGGTCACGGGAACCAGGGACGTGTCCCGCACCCGGCCGCCGAGCCGTACGACTCCGTCCTGTACCTCGACCCGCACCGTCGATGCCGGACCCGGGAACAGGTACGCGACCACCTCGTGCCGTACCTCCTCCGCGATCTCCTCGTCGTCCCGGAGGAACACCTTCAGCAGGTCGGCGCGGCTGACGACGCCCTCCAGCCGGCCCGCGTGGTCCACGACGGGCAGTCGCTTGACCTTGGCCCGGGCCATGGTCCGGGCGGCCTGCGCGAGGGTCGCATCCGGCTCCACGGTCAGGGCGGGGGCGGTCATCAGCTCGCCCCGCCGTCACCGAGCCGGCCTTCGCGAGGTCGGACAGCCGGCGCAACTGGGTGTACCGGTCGGGGTCGTTGTCCCGGAACTCCTCCTTGGGCAGCAGATCCGCCTCCGAGACGATCCCGATCACCCGCTCCGCCGCGTCGAGCACGGGCAGGGCGCTGACCTTGCGCTCCTGCATCGTGCGCACGATGTCCTTGAACGCGGCCCCTGGAACGACGGTGGCGACGGTGCGGGTCATCACGTCGCTCACGATGTGCGGTGTTCCACGCATGGTCACTCCTCGCTCGTCACGGTCCGCCGGCGCGGTCACCGCATGCTCCCGCTGCCGTACGGGGCGTACAGGTCCAGCAGCCGGATGCGGGCCGCGCGGAGCCTGTGGGCCACGATGTCGCCCACCCACTGGGCGATGTTCATGCCGAACGCGGGATCGTCCTTGCACAGCGCGCGCACGGCTGTGGCGTCGAACTCCCAGGCGCGTACCGGTGTCGTCGCCTCGGCGCCCAGGTGCCAGGTGTGCGGGCCGAACAGCCAGGACCAGCCGACGAGTTCGTTGTGTCCCAGCGATTCGATGACGGCGGCCTGGCGGCCGGCCACGTGCATGTCGAGGGCGATCGTGCCGGTGCGGATGATCCAGAACCGATCTGCGCCGGCGCCCTCCTCGAAGAGCCGGGTGCCCTGGGGAATCGACACCTCCCGTGCGAGCCCCATCAGGCGCTCGCGGTGCTCCACGGGCAGGGCCCGCGGCATGCCGTGGCGGGTGAAGCGTTCATGGCGTGCCTCCAGAGAATGTTGCGGACCCACCACCTCCAGCGTGTGCCCGTGGGTCCCGCCCTGCCATGGGCCACCTGGCCCGCAGACCGGGCCGACCGGCGCCCCGGGGGAGCCCTGCGGCACCCTGTGCCGTCGCGTCTCTCGCGGTTCGATGAGATCGAGAGAAGTACTCGACAGACAGAGCTCGACACACAGAGGGGGTGGACACCGTGGGCACGACCTTGACACCGGAGTTCTGGAGGCAGTTCGCCGTCCTGCTGGTGATCGCGACCGCGGTCACCGTCGTGGTCAGCGCCGCACTCGACGCGCTGGTGCTGCGGATGCGCGCCCACCGGACGCCGCGGCGGCCCTCGACCTCTCCAGTGGTTCGCACGCACCGGCCGGCCGGGCGGACGCCCGTTCACCACTGACGCACCGTTCGTGAAGCGTGACACCCGCAGTCGCCGATGCACTTCGGTGACCTGCGGGTTCGTCGCTTCTCGGAACCTGAGGGTGTTGTCGGCGGCCCAGCGGTGGGCTCGTACGATCGGACAGTGATCAGGCAGACTACGGTGCGCATGGGGCGGAAGCAGGTCCTCGGGGCTGTCGTCTGCGGTGTGATCGCCCTCTCCCTCTTCGGCGTCGCCGTCTACATGGCCGTCTCGGCCGTCGGGCGCCTGGGGCTGGTCGGGCAGCAGCTGATCTGCGGGTCACGTACTGCGACGCGTCCGAGCCGGCTACGACATCCCGGGGCGGCGGTCATCCCGACCTCGTCTGTCGGGGGTTCGTGGATCCGGCGCAGGTCTCCGACGACAGGACACACTGGATGACGGCGACCGGCTTCCCCTCCGAGCCCCGCCTCGGTGCGCCCGTGTAGCTGTCCAAGGAACCGTGGGGGTCCTGGGTGCCGGTGGATCAGGGCGACTGGAACCGGCTGGGCCGCGCCCTCTCCCCGCTGATCCCGCTCGCCTTCGCCGGCTTGTTCGTCAAGGTGCCCGTTGCCGTCCGCCGCGGCCGGAGGAACTCCGGGCAGATGGTCGCGGGGTCCTCGGCGTAGGAGAGGGCCGCGCCCCCGATGCCGGCGCCTGGTCCGTCGGGCCGGGGGCTGGGCAGAACACATCGCTGGACTTGGGGCATCGGCCACCCGTGCCCTGGTCGGCGTCGCGCCGAAGTCGCCATGCGTCGAAGCGAGTTCGATGCCGCGAATTCTGCCGAGCCAGCCGACGAACAGCCGTGTGCTGACCGGAGCCTGTCCTGCGAGAGGCCTAACAGGCCCTGAGGAAGGGGCCGTTCAGCCTGGCACCGGCGGACCAACGGCATCAGGTGACGGACGTCCCGGCGCACCAGAGTGAGGGGTGCAACGAACGACCCGACACCTCGAAAGGACCACGATCATGGCTGTGCACGAGCACCCGCACCGCACCGCCGGCTTCCACCTGCCGACGTTCCGCAGGAACGGGTCCGCGTCCGAGGGCGCCGCGACGGCAGCCGCCACGGAGACCACCACGGCGCGTGCCTACGCCTTCGCGTCCCTGCGCCTGCTCACCGGGTTCGTCTTCCTGTGGGCGTTCCTGGACAAGACATTCGGGTTCGGTTATGCGACCCCGTCCGGGAAGGGCTGGATCGACGGTGGCTCGCCGACCAAGGGCTTCCTGAGCAGTGTGGCCGCCGGTCCGATGGAGTCGACGTTCCATGACTGGGCCGGTGCGGGCTGGGCGAACTGGCTGTTCATGCTCGGTCTGCTCGGTATCGGTGTCGCGCTGATCTCCGGTGTCGCGCTGCGGCTGGCCGCGGTGGCGGGCACGCTGATGATGGCACTGATGTGGATCGCCGAGTGGCCGCCGGCGAAGCACCTCTCCGACGGCACGCTGAGCATGTCGACGAACCCGTTCGCGGACTACCACCTGATCTACGCCGTCGTGATCATCGCCCTCGCGGCGGCGGGCGCCGGTGCCACGTGGGGTCTTGGCAAGGTCTGGGCCAAGCTCCCGATCGTCCGCGACCACAACTGGCTGCGCTGACCACAGCAGACACGGCGGGTCCTCGTGCGGGGGCCCGCCCTGCGGCTGCCCATTGGGCCGAACGGCCTCTGCCGGGGACCTGCGCCCCCTGCCGCGGGAACCCCTACGCCACGAAGCTCGAATCAGACATCCGTTCAGGAGGAAGAACCATGGTCCGCACTGTTGTCGCAGGTCTCGACGGTTCCCCCGAGAGCCACGCCGCCGCCGAATGGGCGGCCCGCGAGGCCGGGCTGCGCGGCCTGCCGCTGAAGATCGTCCACGTCTGGGAGCCCGCCCCGGACCCGTTGGCCCAGGCTCCGCCGCTGGGCGCAGAGACGCAGCAGCACTGGAGCCGGCGCATTCCGCGCGAGGCGGGCGAGGGCCTGCGCCTGCGTCATCCCGGTCTGGACGTGACCGAGGACCAGGTGACCGGCACGCCCGCGGACGCGCTGCTCGACGCGGCGAAGGACGCCGAACTGCTGGTCCTCGGCTCGCGCGGACTGAGTGGCGTCGGTGGATTCCTCGTCGGCTCCGTCGGCCTCTCCGTGATCGCCCACGCCGAGCTGCCCGTGATCCTGGTCCGGGCCGGCGAACAGGCCGCCGACGAACACGAGACGGACCCGGCGGGCAGTCCGTCGACCGGCACCCCGTACCGGCCCGTGGTCCTCGGCCTCGACGCCGGCACCCCCGCCGACGCGGTGATCGAGTTCGCGTTCGCCGAGGCCGCCCGCCGCGACACCGGCCTGCGTGTCGTCCACGGCTGGAACCTCCCGCCGTACTACGCCTACGGCCTCGCGATGGACGCGGGCCTGAACGACGAACTCTCCCGCGAGGAGACGACCGCACTCACCAAAGCCCTGAGCCCCTGGCGCCAGAAGCACCCCGACATCGAGGTCGCCCTGGAGCCCCGCGTCGGCAGCGCCGCCAACCACCTGGTGGACGCCTCCCGCGAGGCTTCCCTGGTCGTCATCGGCCGCCGGATCCGCCGTGGCGCGCTCGGCGCCCACATCGGCCCGGTCGCACACGGCGTCCTGCACCACGCCGTCGCCCCCGTGGCCGTCGTCGCCCACGACTGACCCCACGCCCCACGCCCCGCCCCCGTCCCCCCTCTCCCTGAGGAGCAGTAGTCATGAAGGCAGCAGTTGTACGGGCGTTCGGTGAACCCCTGGTCATCGAGGAGCGTCCCGATCCCGAGCCCGGCCCTGGCCAGGTCCGCGTCCGTGTGGAGGCGTCCGGGCTGTGCCACACCGACATCCACGCCGCCCACGGAGACTGGCCGGTCAAGCCGAACCCGCCGTTCGTGCCCGGTCACGAGGGTGTGGGCCTCGTCGAGAAGCTCGGCGACGGCGTCACCCACCTGAGCATCGGGCAGCGGGTCGCCGTGCCGTGGCTCGGCCGGGCCTGCGGGCGGTGCGAGCACTGCCTGTCCGGCTGGGAGACGCTGTGCGAGCGGCAGATCAACACCGGGTACGGCTGCGACGGCGGGTACGCCGAGAAGATGCTGGCCTGGGCCGACTTCGCCCAGCCGGTGCCCGACGGCGTGAGCGCGATCGACGCCGCGCCACTGACCTGTGCGGGCGTCACGACGTACAAGGCCCTCAAGGTCGCCGGCGTCCGGCCCACGCAACTGGTCGCGATCTCCGGTGTCGGCGGGCTCGGCCACTTGGCCGTGCAATACGCGAAGATCGCCGGCGCCACCGTCGCCGCGATCGACGTCACCGACGAGAAGCTCGAACTGGCCGCCGAACTCGGCGCCGACCTCGTCATCGACGCCCGCAAGGATGACGTCGGAGAGGTCCTCAAGCGGCACGGCGGTGCCCACGCGGCGATCGCGCTCGCGGTGAACGAGGCCGCGTTCGCCGCCGTCAACTCCGGTCTGCGGCGCGGCGGGAAGCTCGTCATGGTCGCCCTGCCCGCGCACGGCAGCATCCAGGTCCCGATCTTCGACACCGTGCTGAACGGCACCTCGGTGATCGGCTCGATCGTCGGCACCCGGCAGGACCTCTCCGAGGTCTTCCATCTGCACGCCGCCGGCCGGACCAAGGTCATCTGCGAGACCCGCCCGCTGAGTTCGGTCAACGAGTCCATCGACGAGGTGCTGCGCGGCGAGGTCAAGGCCCGGATCGTGTTCGACCTCCTCGGTGCGGGGCGGTGACGGAGATGACCAAGGCCCTTCCGATCGTGGTCGGCGTCGACGGTTCCGAGCCCAGCCTGCGGGCCGTCGACTGGGCGGCCGACGAGGCCGCCGTACGCGGGCTGCCGCTGCGGCTGGTGTACGCGTCGCTGTGGGAGCGGTACGAGGGCACCTCGCTTGCCGAGGACCTCGCCAAGCCCGACGAGCAGGTGCGGGCCGAGGACATCGTCGACAACGCCGCACGCCGGGCGCATCGCCGTCATCCGGAACTCGACGTGAGTGTCGCGGTGTTGGCGGAGGAGCCCGAGTACGCGCTGGTGCGGGAGAGCCGCAGCGCCTCGGCGCTGGTGACGGGCACCCGCGGCCGCAGCGGCCTCGCCGAGGCGCTGCTCGGCTCCGTGAGCCTGACCGTGGCCGGACACGCGCAGTGCCCGATGATCGTCGTCCGCGCCAACCACGACAACCAGGCTCGGACCGGCACACACGGCCGCGTCGTCGTGGGGGTCGGCGAGAAGCCGGCGGGCTCGGCAGCGGTGCGCTTCGCCTTCGAGGAGGCGCGGCGACGCGGGGTGCCGGTGGAGGCCGTACGGGCCTGGCGCTGGCCCGCGCACGAAACCACGGACCATCCCCTGATGTCCGGCGAACCGGCCCGGCTGCACGAACAGCAGGCGGCGGAGGCACTGGAAACGGCCCTCCAGGACGTACCCGCCGACGTCGAAGCGCACCGCCGTACGGTCGAAGGCCCCACCCGGACCGTGCTCGTGGACGCCTCGCGCGACGCCGACCTCCTGATCGTCGGAGCCAAGCGCCGCCCCGGGCACTACGGACTCCAACTGGGCCGCGTGGCCCACGGGGTACTGCACCACTCCACCTGCCCGGTCGTCATCGTGCCCGAGCAACTGTGAGCACGGTGACCGGCTGCTCGGAGAACCGCCGCGTGATTCGGACGTAGGTCTGCAGATCGCGCGGCGGGCACTCGTCGCCTTCACCAACTCTGCTTGTAGGCAGAGCAGTTCGAACTCACACGTCTAACGCGGCAGCCTCGCAGTGTCCTTGCCGGCCCTGCCGCTTCCATCGCCCGTTGACCGATGTCGATGACTTCCGGAGCCTCTGATGCCCAAGGCCGAAAACCTGGACTCAACCGTACTTTCCGATGAGGAACTGCACACCCTGGACGCCCACTGGCGCGCCGCCAACTACCTTGCCGCAGGCCAGATCTACCTGATGGCGAACCCGCTGCTGACCGAACCCCTGAAGCCGGAGCACATCAAGCCCCGGCTGCTCGGCCACTGGGGTACCTCGCCCGGCCTCAACCTCGTGTACACCCACCTCAACCGGGTGATCAAGGCGCGCGGCCTCGACGCACTGTGCGTGTGGGGCCCCGGACACGGCGGCCCGTCCGTGCTCGCCAACTCCTGGCTGGAGGGCAGCTACAGCGACACCTACCCGGACGTCTCGCGCGACGGGACAGGCATGGAGCGGCTCTTCAAGCAGTTCTCCTTCCCCGGCGGTGTGCCGAGCCACGTGGCGCCGGAGACACCCGGATCGATCCACGAGGGCGGCGAACTCGGCTACTCCCTCGCCCACGCCTACGGCGCCGCCTTCGACCACCCGGACCTGCTGGTCACCTGTGTCATCGGCGACGGCGAGGCGGAGACCGGCCCGCTGGCCGCCGCCTGGCACTCCAACAAGTTCCTCGACCCGGTCCACGACGGCGCCGTCCTGCCGATCCTCCACCTCAACGGCTACAAGATCGCCAATCCGACCGTGCTGTCCCGCCTGCCCGAGTCCGAACTCGACGAGCTGCTGCGCGGCTACGGCCACGACCCGATCCATGTGACCGGAGACGACCCGCTCACGGTGCACCGTGCGATGGCCGCCGCGTTCGACGACGCGCTGGACCGTATCGCCGTGATGCAGCGGACCGCCCGCGAGGACGGCGTCGCCGAGCGGGTGCACTGGCCGATGATCGTGCTGCGTACGCCCAAGGGCTGGACCGGTCCCGCCGAGGTGGACGGCGTCCAGGTCGAGGGCACCTGGCGCGCACACCAGGTCCCGCTGTCCGAGGTGCGCGAAAACCCGGAGCACCTGGGGCAGTTGGAGGCCTGGCTGCGCTCCTACCACCCGGAGAAGCTGTTCGACGCCGACGGCCGGCCCGTCGCGGACGTCCTCGCCTGCCTGCCCGAGGGCACCAAGCGCCTCGGCTCCAGCCCGTACGCCAACGGCGGTCTCCTTCTACGGGACCTGCCGGTCCCGTCGCTCGACCAGTTCGCGGTGCCCGTCGACAAGCCCGGAACCACCCTGCACGAGCCGACCCGCATCCTGGGCGACCTCCTGGAAAGGGTCATGCACGATACCGCGGCGAGCCGTGACTTCCGTGTCGTGGGCCCGGACGAGACTGCCTCCAACCGACTGCAGGCCGTGTTCAACGCCAGTGGCAAGGCCTGGCAGGCCGGGTTCCTGCCGGTGGACGAGCACCTGGACCGGCACGGCCGGGTCCTGGAGATCCTCTCCGAGCACACCTGTCAGGGGTGGCTGGAGGGCTATCTGCTCACCGGTCGGCACGGGCTGTTCTCCTGTTACGAGGCGTTCGTGCACATCGTCGACTCGATGGTCAACCAGCACATCAAGTGGCTGAAGACCTCACGGGAGCTGCCGTGGCGGGCGCCGATCGCCTCGCTCAACTACCTGTTGACGTCGCATGTGTGGCGGCAGGACCACAACGGCTTCTCCCACCAGGACCCCGGCTTCGTCGACCACGTCCTCAACAAGAGCCCCGAGGTCGTCCGCGTCTACCTCCCGCCGGACGCCAACACCCTGCTCTCGGTAACGGACCACGTGCTGCGCAGCCGTGACTACGTCAACGTGGTCGTCGCGGGCAAGCAGCCCTGCTTCGACTGGCTGTCCATCGACGAGGCCCGCGCCCACTGCGCGCGCGGCGCCGGGATCTGGGAGTGGGCGGGCACCGAGAACGGCGGCGAACCGGACGTCGTCCTGGGCTGCGCCGGCGACGTGCCCACCCTGGAGGTACTGGCCGCCGCCCAGTTGCTGCGCCACCACCTGCCCCAGCTCGCCGTGCGCGTTGTCAACGTCGTCGACATGACCCGGCTGCTGCCGCGTGAGGAACACCCGCACGGGATGAGCGACTTCGAGTACGACGGGCTGTTCACCACGGACAAGCCGGTCATCTTCGCCTACCACGGCTACCCGTGGCTCATCCACCGCCTCGCCTACCGTCGTACCGGCCACGCCAACCTGCATGTCCGCGGCTACAAGGAGATGGGCACCACGACCACCCCGTTCGACATGGTGGTCCGCAACGACCTCGACCGCTACCGCCTGGTCATGGACGTCATCGACCGTGTCCCCGGCCTCGGCGTGCGCGCCGCCGCCGTACGCCAGACCATGGCCGACGCCCGCACCCGCCACCACGCCTGGATCCGCGCACACGGCACCGACCTGCCCGAGGTAGCCGACTGGACCTGGAACGCCTGACCCGCTCCCGTACATCCCCTGCGCCGCAAAGGAGTTCACTGCCATGACCGTACGCGTCGGCATCAACGGCTTCGGCCGGATCGGCCGCACCTATCTGCGCGCCGCCCTCGACCGCGCCGAAGCGGGCACGCAGGACGTCGAGGTGGTCGCGATCAACGACATCACCTCGCCCGCCACCCTCGCCCATCTCCTGGAGTACGACTCGACGTTCGGGCGCATCGGACGCGAGGTCCTCCACGACGACAGCTCGATCACCGTCGACGGCAGGCGCATCGCCGTCAGCGCCGAACGCGACCCGGCGGCCCTGCACTGGTCCGACTACGGCGCCGACATCGTCGTCGAGTCCACCGGCCACTTCCGCGACCGCGACTCGGCCGCCCTGCACCTGAAGGCGGGTGCCCACACCGTGCTGCTGTCCGCGCCCGGCAAGAACGCGGACGCCACCATCGTGATGGGCGTCAACGACACGACGTACGACCGCAGCCAGGACCGGATCGTCTCGGCAGCCTCCTGCACCACCAACTGCGTCGCCCCGATGGTCAAGGTGCTGAACGACGCCTTCGGCATCGAGCGCGGCATGATGACCACCATCCACGGCTACACCAACGACCAGGCCCTGATCGACGGCCCGCACAAGGACCTGCGCCGGGCCCGCTCGGCCGCGCTGAGCATCATCCCGACCAGCACCGGCGCCGCGCGCGCCGTCGGCCTGGTACTGCCTGAGCTGGCCGGCGCCCTGGACGGCATCGCCGTACGCGTCCCCGTCGAGGACGGTTCGCTCACCGACCTCGCGGTGGTGCTGCGGCGCGAGGTGACGTCCGAGGAGATCAACGCGGTCTTCGACGAGGCCGCCGAGGGTCCGCTCAACGGCATCCTCCGCGTGACGAAGGCCCCGATCGTCTCCCGCGACGTCATCGGCGACCCCGCGTCCTGCGTCTTCGACCCCGCCCTCACCCAGGCGCACGGCACCCTGGCCAAGGTCTTCGGCTGGTACGACAACGAGTGGGGCTACACCAACCGCCTCCTCGACCTGACGGCACTGGTCGCCGACGACTGAGCACGACCGCGAGAGGCCCCGTGCGGTGGGCCTGTGTGGCGGGTTCCTTAGGGCCGATAGGCCCCATGGTCCGCCCCCAGGCAGCCCATGGGGCCTCTCCGCGTTCCGCGGGACGCTCGAAGTGTCGAAGAAACCCCGAGGAGACCCGTGATGACGGACGATGTGCTCAGCCGACCCACAGTCCATGCGCTGCTCGCGGACGGCACCACCGTGTGCATTCGTCCCGTCGTGGCGGGCGACCACGACCAACTGCCTGGGCTCTACGAGGAGATGTCGCCGGAGAACCTGCGGCTGCGGTTCTTCGGGCTGAGCCGCCGGTCCGCCGAGCTGGCGGCCGACCGGGCCTGCCGACCGCACCCCGGATACCGGGCCCTGCTGGCTGAGACCAAGGGCCAGGTGATCGGCCTCGCCGAGTACGACAACGGCGGCACCGGCACAGCGGCCGACATCTCCATCGCGGTCGCCGACGGACTGCACCACCGCGGTATCGGCACCCTTCTCGTTGAGCATCTGGTCTCCGCCGCCCGCGCCGAGGGCATCACCACGTTCACGGCCGACGCGCTCAGCGAGAACCACGAGATCCTGCGGCTCTTCGCCGACCTCGGCCTGCGCACCGTCCGTCGTCTCGAGGGCCCCGAGATGCGCTGCACCATCGAACTCGCCGAGGACGAGAACTACTTGTCGGCCACCGAGGCGCGGGGCCGTGCCGCCGACGTCGCCAGTCTCGTCCCGCTGCTGCGCCCCGGCGCGGTCGCCGTCGTCGGCGCCGGGCGCACCGCCGGCTCTGTGGGCCGGGCGATCCTGCACCATCTGAAAGCGGGCGGCTTCACCCGTCGCCTCTTCGCGGTGAACCCGGCGGCCACCTCGATCCTCGGTGTGCCGAGCTACCCGTCCGTGAGCGCCCTGCCCAGGACGCCCGACCTCGTGGTCGTGGCCGTACCCGCCGCCGCCGTCCCGGCCACCGCCGAGGAGTGTGGCAAGGCCGGGGCGCGCGCTCTCCTCGTCGTCACCGCGGGACTCGACGCGGCCCAGGCCGAGGCGCTCACGGCGGCCTGCCGGACGTACGGCATGCGGCTGGTGGGCCCCAACTGCCTGGGTGTCTCCAACACCGACCCGGAACTGAACCTCGATGCCACCTTCGCCGCAGACCACCCCCGCCCCGGTACCGCGGGCATCGCCGTGCAGTCCGGCGGCGTCGGCATCGCCCTGCTCGACGGGCTGTCCCGGCTCGGTATCGGCGTCTCGACCTTCGCGTCCCTGGGCGACAAGTTCGACGTCAGCGGCAACGACATGCTCCAGTGGTGGGAGAGCGACGGCACCACTGACCTCGCTCTGCTGCACCTGGAGTCCTTCGGCAACCCGCGGGCGTTCTCCCGCACCGCGCGCCGCGTCACGCGCCGGATGCCCGTGCTGACCGTCGACGCGGGCCGCACCGACGCGGGCCGCCGCGCCGCGGCCTCGCACACGGCGGCGGCCGCCACCCGCACCATGACGCGCGGGGCGCTGTTCACCCAGGCCGGCATCACCGCGACCCGTTCCGTCGGCGAACTCCTGGAAGCCGCCGCCCTGTTGCACTCCCAGCCGCTGCCGGCCGGATCCCGCGTCCTGATCGTCACCAACGCCGGGGGAGCCGGGGTCCTCGCGGCCGACGCCTGCGCCGAGGCCGGGCTCAGCCTTCCGACACCCACCCCCGAACTCGTCGGCGATCTGCTGGCCGTACTGCCCACGGGCGCGGCCGTCGGCAATCCCGTCGATGCCACCGCCGCCGTCACCGAGGAGCAGCTCACGGACTGTGTCGACCGGATCATGCGGCACGCCGGCGTCGACGCCGTCCTCGTGGCCCTGGTGCCCACGGCGGTCGCCGAGGCGACCGGCGACGACCTCGTCCGGGCGTTGACCCGAGCACCGGGACACAGGCCCAAGCCGGTGGCCGTGGTGCGGCTCGAACAGGCTCTGCCCGTCGAGCTGTTGCCCACAACCGACCTGAGTACCGTCCCTGCCTACGCCGAACCCCAGGCGGCGGCAAGGGCGCTGGCCCACGCCGCCCATCGCGCGGCCTGGCTCGCCCGGCCCGCCGGGACGATTCCCGACCTCGAAGGAGTCGACACGGCACGCGCCCACACCGTCGTCGAGACCTACCTCGACGCCACCCCGGACGGCGGCTGGCTGGGCCCGCGCGAGTGCGCCGAACTCCTCGGCTGTTACGGCATCCCCCAACTCGCCTGGGCCTGGGCGGAGACCGAGGACGACGCCGTCCTCGCCGCCGACCGGATGCGCGGGGCCGACGGACGGGTGGTCATGAAGGCCCACTGGCCCGGGCTGCTGCACAAGAGCGAACAGCACGCCGTCCACCTCGACCTGCGCGGCGACTCCCAAGTTCGTGCCGCCTTCCGGGATTTGGAGAACAGGTTCGCCGGACTGCTGACAGGCGTGGTCATGCAGCCGCTCGCCGAACGCGGCACCGAGCTGTTCGCCGGCGTCGTCCAGGACCAGGTCTTCGGACCGCTCGTCCTCTTCGGCCTCGGCGGCACCGCGACCGAGCTTCTCGCCGACCACACCGCCCGGCTCGCCCCGCTCACCGACCACGACGTGCACGACCTGATCACCGCCCCGCGCTGCGCCCCGCTCCTGTTCGGCGCGCACGGCAGCCCGCCCGTCGACCTGGAAGGACTCGAACAACTGCTGCTGCGGCTCTCCCGGATGGCGAGCGACCTGCCGCAGTTGGCCGACGCCGACTTCAACCCCGTACTCGCGGCACCGGGCGGAGTCTCCGTTCTCGATGCCCGCGTGCGCCTGCTGCCCAACAGGCCGCAGGACCCGTATCTCCGCCGACTTCGCTGAGGAGGGAACTCCATGAAGCACAACAAGGTCGGCTCCGTGATGACCACGGAGGTCGTCCGGGCCACGTACGGAACGCCGTTCAAAGAGGTGGCACGCCTGCTCGGCGAACACCGCATCAGCGGCATGCCCGTGATCGACGAGGACGACCAGGTCATCGGAGTCGTCTCCGAGACGGACCTGATGGCCCACCAGGCCGAAGCGCCCGACCCCTACGAGCCGAAGAAGCGGTTCCGGTTCGCCGGCCTGACGCGCAGCGGCAGGCAGCAGGCCGCGAAGGCCACGGCCCGCACCGCAGGCCGGCTGATGACCGCGCCGCCCGTGACGGTGCAGGCCGACGACACCATCGTCAGGGCCGCGCGGACCATGGCCAAGCACCGTGTGGAGCGGCTGCCCGTCCTGGACGAGGAGAGCCGGCTCGTCGGCATCGTCACGCGCCGCGACGTGCTCCAGGTCTTCCTGCGGCCCGACGCGGAGATCCGCGACGAGGTCGTCGCCGAGGTGCTGGTGCGCGCCCTGTGGCTGGCGCCGAGCAGCATCGACGTCTCCGTGGTGGAGGGCGTCGTCACGCTCTCCGGCCACATGGAACGCAAGAGCGAGACGGAGATCGGCCTCTCCATGGTCCGGCAGGTTGACGGTGTCGTCGCGGTCGTCGACAAGCTCTCCTACAGCCTGGACGACTCGCACATCCAGCCCGAGGACCAGCAGTACCACGGTGTCTCCGAGACCTGGCTGCGTCACCTGTGAACGGAGAGGAGGCGGACCGCCATGCCCACCAGCGTGCTGGTCGCCTACGGGACCACCAACGGATCGACCGCGCAGATCGCCGAGGCCGTGGCCGACGTCCTGCGCAAGGAGGGACTCATCGCCGACCTGTTGCCTGCCAGGTCCGTCGTGGACGTGACGCCGTACGGCGCCGTGGTGGTCGGCAGCGGGCTCTACGCCGGGCGCTGGCACCGCGACGCCCGCCGGTTCGTGAGCCGGCACGGTCGCCAACTGGCCGAGCGCCCGCTGTGGTTCTTCAGCGCCCGCTCGACGCCTCCGCCTCGGAGCGGGACATCCCGCCCGTGCGCGGCGTACGGCGTGCCGTGACCCGGCTCGACGCCAGGGGCCATGTCACCTTCGGCGGCTGCCTGGAGGAAGGGGCCAAGGGACGTATCGCCCGGTCGATCGTGCGCAACGGGAAGGGCGGCGACTTCCGGAACTTCCCCGAGATCGAGGAATGGGCGGCGCGGATCGCCGCCGAGCTGTTGGACGAGGAGAAGATGGACTGAGCTGCCGTACCCCGCGGCACGGAGGAACCCCGGCGCGGAACCGCCGGGGTTCCTCCGTGCCGCGGGCCGGTGTCAGCGGTTCACGGTCAGCGGCGCCGTGTCGACGGTCACCGCCCTGCCGTCCTCGGGCGACAGGAAGTACGCGGTGAGCGACCCGGGCCGGTGCGGCCCGCCTTGTAAGGCGCGCTGGTGGCGGCTTCGGCCCAACCCGCTCCGCGCGGGCGCATGGACGGCACTCGCCGTCGAGCGGCACGTCGATGCCCTGCGGGCCGAGTGGCACCCGGTGCCGGCCGTGCTCGTCGAGGACGCCGAGCCCACCGTGGGCACGAGCGACGACAGCGACAGCTACCGGGCCACCGTGCGCAGCCGCGGCGGACGGGAGGGGCAGCACGGGGCTGGCCCACGTGGACTCCCACAGCGAGGCAGGGTCACCACCCACGTGTGGCTGGATGCCCTGGGCCGTCTCGTGCCCACCCCCGTGACCGCCGAACAGGCGCGGTTTGAGGGTGCGCTGCCGGCAGCGTGGACCGCCGCGGGCGTCGGCGGGGCGGTGCTCCTCGTGGGCTGGGGGGTGTCCGGGCGGCTGGAACGGCGGTGCCTGGAGCAGTGGGAAGCCGAGTGGGCGCGGGTCGGTCCAGGGTGGGGGCACAAGACCGGCTGACGAGCCTGCCGGGCAACGGTCAGCAGATGCGCGGGAGCTGCTCGCCGAGCGGCATCTCCACGATGCGCCGGGCGCCGACCAGCGTCCGCAGGGTCACCCGCTCCCGCTGCCCCTCCCGCAGTACCTCGCCGATCCGCACCGCCTGCGCCCCCTCGGGAAGCGACCGCATCACGGTCAGCGCGTCCTGGGCCGCGTCGGCGTCGACGAAGGCGACCAGACAGCCCTCGTTGGCGACGACCAGCGGGTCCAGGCCGAGCAGGTCGCAGGCCGAGGCGACGGTCTCGGGCACGGGAACCGTGCTCTCCTCGATCTCCACGGCGGCGGACGAGTCACGGGCGATCTCGTTGAGCGCGGCGGCCAGCCCGCCCCGGGTCGGGTCGCGCAGCACGTGCACGGCGTCGCCGAGCGGTGCCAGGGCCCGCACAAGCCGGTGCAGCGGCCGGGAGTCGGAGACGATGTCGCCCTCGAAACCGAGGTTCTCGCGGGTGCTGAGGACGGTCGTGCCGTGCAGTCCGATCGGCCCCGACAACAGGACGGCGTCCCCGGGCCGGGCCAACGCGGCCGACGGTGCAAGCAGTTCGTGCCGCTGTCCGATGCCGGTGGTGTTGATGAACAGCCGGTCGGCCGCGCCACGCCCCACGACCTTGGTGTCCCCGGTGATCACGGGCACCCCGGCGTCCTGGGCGGCCTTGCCCAACGACTCCATGACGGCCCGGAGTTCGGACAGAGGCAGTCCCTCCTCGACGATCAGGGAGACCGACAGGGCGAGCGGCCACGCGCCCCGCATCGCCAGGTCGTTGACCGTGCCGTGCACGGCGAGGGACCCGATGTCCCCGCCGGGGAAGAACAGCGGGCTGACGACGAAGCTGTCCGTGCTCATCACCAGGCCGGGGTGCCCGGGCAGCAGCGCAGCGTCCTCCAGCGGCTCTGTGCCGCCGCCGACGGCGGGCAGCACCAGGTGGTCGAGCAGTTCCCCGGTGAGCCGTCCGCCGGCGCCGTGGCCCAGCAGGACGACCTCGTCCTCGTGGGCGGGGGTGGGGCACTGGATGTTCATGCCGTGCTCCTCGTGGGAGTGCGTCCGGCCCCGTGAAAGGCGGCGCAGGTGCCCTCGGACGACACCATCGGGGCGCCGAGAGGATGACGGGGGGTGCAACGGGTGCCGTCCGCGGTGCAGTCGGTGGGCAGCCGGGCCCCCGTGAGGATGGCTCCGGCGATGCACTCGGGGTCCTCGACCGGGCACAGCCCGCCCACGTCGAAGCGGCGGGCGGCGTCGAACTCCTGGTACTCCGGGGCGAGTTCCAGCCCGCTGTCGGGCAGCTCGCCGATCCCACGCCAGGCCCGGTCGGTCACCCGGAACACCCGGCGGACCGCGTCCTGCGCCGCCGTGTTGCCCGCCCGCCGCACGGCCCGCACGTACTGGTTCTCCACCTCGTGCCGGCCCGACTCCAGCTGCCGTACGGCCATGAGGATGCCGTCCAGCAGATCCAGCGGCTCGAACCCCGTGACCACGATGGGCACGTGATACCGGGCGGCGATCGGCTCGTACTCCCGCCAGCCCATCACCGCGCACACATGCCCGGCGGCGAGGAACGCCTCCACCTCGCAGTCGGGGTCGTCGAGCAGCGCTGTCATAGCGGGCGGCACGAGGACGTGACTGACCAGCATCGAGAAGTTGGTCAGTCCGAGCCGGGCCGCGTGCAGCACCGCCATCGCGTTGGCGGGCGCGGTCGTCTCGAAGCCGACGGCGAGGAACACGACCTCACGGTGCGGGTGTCGGGCGGCCAGGCGTACGGCGTCCATCGGGGCGTAGACCACCCGTACGTCCGCGCCCCGCGCCCGCAGCGACAGCAGGTCGGTGTCCGTGCCGGGCACCCGCAGCATGTCACCGAAGCTGGTGAAGAGCACGCCGCGGCGGGCGGCGACGGCCATGGCCCGGTCCAGGGTCTCCAGCGGGGTGACACAGACCGGGCAGCCCGGGCCGTGGATCATCCGCATTCCGGCGGGCAGCAGCTCGTCGATGCCCTGACGGACCAGAGTGTGGGTCTGGCCGCCGCACACCTCCATGATCCGCCAGGGACGTGTGGCCGTCCGCCGCAACTCCTCCAGCAGCCGCCCGGCGAGCACCGGATCGCGGTACTCGTCCAGGTACTTCATCGGTGCGTGAGGTCGAGCCGGACGTCGACGACCCCCTCCACCGCCCGCACCGCGCGGGCCACCACGGGCGCCAGCGTCCGGTCGGGCAGGGAACCGCCGAGCGTGACGACGCCCTCGGTGACGCTCACCGTGAGGGAAGAGGTCACCGGAAGCCGGCCGAGCACACCGTGCCGGACCTCCTCGGCGATCTCCGCGTCGCCCCGCAGGAAGACCTTCAGCAGATCGCTGCGGCTCACCACGCCCTGGAGCATGCCGACCGCGTCCACGACGGGCAATCGCTTGACCTGCCGCCGCGCCATGATGCGGGCGGCCTCGGCGAGCGTGGCGTCCGCGTGCACGGTGACCGCCGGGGCGCTCATCAGCTCGCCCGCGGACACCGCGCCCGCCTTGGCGGGCACCGCCGGATCGCCATCAGGGGCGCCCCGGTACTCCTCCTTGGCCAGCAGATCCGCCTCGGAGACGACCCCGACGACCCGGCCCTCGCCCGCCAGTACCGGCACGGCACTGACCTTCCACTGGTCGAGCAGCTCGACGATCTCCTTGAAGGGCGCCTCACTCCCGATGGCGACGGCGGTGTGGGTCATCACATCGCTCACGGTGTACGGAGATTCAGACATCACAGCCTCCCGCGGTTGTGTCCGAGGTACGGACGACGGTCAGGTCGAGAAAGTGGGTGGAGCAGGAGATGCACGGGTCGTGGTTACGGATCGCCCGCTCGCACAGGGCCGTCAACTCGTCGTCGTCCAGGTCGTGTTCGCGGATCGCGTGCTGGGCCAGGCGGCGCAGGTCGTCCTCGATGGCGCCCTGGTTCTGTGCGGTCGGCGGCACCAGCAGCGCACTCTTCACGATGCCGTCGGCGTCGATCTCGTAGCGGTGGTACAGCAGCCCGCGCGGTGCCTCGGTGGCGCCGTGCCCGACGGCCGCGACCGGCGCCACCTCCGTGTACGGGTGCGCGGGCGGCTCGTAGCCGTCGATGATGCGCAGCGCCTCGGCGACGGCGTACACCGTCTCCACCGCCCGCACCAGGATGGACCGGTACGGGTTGCGGCACACCGCGCCCTCGCGCGGATCGCCGAGCCCCGCCGCGACCGCCGCCTCCAGAGCCACGGGCGACAGCAGCCGGCCGCTGTTCGCGAACCGGGCCAGGGAACCGGTGAGATGGAGGCGCCCGTCGAGGCGTGAGTGCAGGGCGGTGGAGTGCGCGACGTGGGTCTCCACGACGTGCTCGGTGAAATTGCCTATGGGGAAGGAGAAGCTGGTGTTGTCGGTCCGCAGCACGGTCGGGGTGCCGCCCTCGATGGCGTACGTGTCCGCTTCGGTGAGCGCGAGCAGGTCGGCGTCGACGCTCGCGTCCGGGAACTCGAAGCCCGCGACCCAGCGCACGGTCTCCCACGCGTCGTCGAGGGCGCGCTTCAACTCCTCGGTCAGCGAACGAAGTTCGATGCGCGCCGGGGCCCGGTGGAAGCCGCCGAGACGGACGTTCACCGGGTGTACGGCCCGGCCGCCGAGCAGCTCCATCAGGGAGTTGCCGGCCTTCTTCAGCCGCAGTCCCCGCTCGACCTCGGCGCGGTGCGTGCGGGCCAGGTCGATCGCGCTGGGGCTGCCCAGGAAGTCCGGGGCGTGCAGGAGGTAGATGTGCAGGGCCTGGCTCTCGATCCACTCGCCGCAGTAGAGAAGCCGGCGCAGATCCCGGATCACCGGATCCACCGTCACCCCGCAGGCGTCCTCGATCGCCGCACACGCGCTCATCTGGTAGGCCACGGGGCAGATTCCGCACACCCGGGCCGTGATGTCCGGCGGCTCGGTGTACGAACGGCCGCGTAGGAACGCCTCGAAGAAGCGCGGTGGCTCGTAGATCTCCAGCCGGGCGTCGGTGACCGTGCCGTCATGCACATGGAGGCTGAGCGCGCCCTCGCCCTCGACCCGCGAAAGCGAGCCGACGTGCAGCACACGGGATCCACGGTGCGTCACTTGGACAACTCCTCGTCAAAGGAAGCGGCGTTGAAGGTGTGCAGATACCGCACCACGGCGTCGTCGTCGAGGCCGTCGCGGCGCAGCAGCGGGATCAGGGCAGGCAGGTTCACCGACTCGGACGGGCCGAAGCAGCCGAAGCAGCCGCGCTGGTAGGCAGGGCACAGTGCCCCGCACCCGGCGTGCGTGACCGGGCCCAGGCAGGGGGTGCCGTGGGCGACGGTGACGCAGACCGTGCCACGCCGCTTGCACTCGAAGCACACGCTGTGGTTCGGGACGTCCGGCTTGCGGCCGGCCAGGAACGCGGTGATCACCTCGATGAGCTGCCGTCGGTCGACCGGGCAGCCGCGCAGTTCGAAGTCGACGTCCACATGGGCCGACACGGGCGTGGAGGTGGCCAGGGTGGAGACGTACTCGGGGTGCGCGTAGACCGTGCGCCGGTACTCGTCCACGTCTGCGAAGTTGCGCAGGGCCTGGATGCCGCCGGCGGTCGCGCATGCCCCGATGGTCACGAGATGGCGTGAGTCGGCCCGGATCGCGTGGATGCGCTCGGCGTCCTCGGGCGTGGTGACCGAGCCCTCGACGAGGGACAGGTCGTAGGGGCCGGGGGCCATTGTGCTGGAGGCCTCCGGGAAGTGTGCGATCTTCACCGCGCCGGTCAGTGCGAGGAGTTCGTCCTCGCAGTCCAGCAGGGTGAGCTGGCAGCCGTCGCAGGAGGCCAGCTTGAACACGGCGAGTGTGGGTGCCATGTCACAACTCCCTTACGGAAAGAAGGGGTTCGGCCAGGTCCCAGCCCACGACCGGA
This sequence comes from Streptomyces sp. NPDC001668, assembly GCF_042893155.1. Taxonomy (NCBI): domain Bacteria; kingdom Bacillati; phylum Actinomycetota; class Actinomycetes; order Kitasatosporales; family Streptomycetaceae; genus Streptomyces; species Streptomyces sp. NPDC001668. The sequence goes on along the minus strand of NZ_JBIAUQ010000002.1, from coordinate 810,698 downwards.
CCGGCCTGGCATACCAGCACCGGACCGAGCTGGCAGTGCCCGCAGTGTCCGGTCGCGCAGCGCATGTTGCGCTCCAGCGAGACCCGGATCCGGTCGCGGGGAACGCCGCGGTGGGCGAGTTCGCGGGCGGTGGCTCGGATCATCGGCTCGGGACCGCAGACGAACGCCGTCGTCGCGTCCGGGTCGAAGTGCGCCCGCCCGAGCAGTTGGGTGACCACGCCGACGTCCCCGTGCCAGTCGGCGTCGGGCTGGTCGACCGTGACGCCGGTGTACGCGGTGGCCCAGCTCTCGATCTCCTTCCGGCCGATCAGGTCGTCCGGGGTGCGTGCTCCGATCAGCACGTTGACCCGGCGGTACGCCTCAGGCTCGGCCAGCGCGCGCAGGATCAGCGGCCGCAGCGGGGCGAGCCCGATGCCGCCCGCCACGACCAGCATGTCGCGCCCGCGCGCCCGCTCCAGCCCCCAACTCATGCCGTACGGACCGCGGATGCCGACGACGTCACCGACCCGGGCCGCGCACAGCCCGTCGGAGACCGCGCCCACCGAACGGATCGTGTGCGCGAGCCCACCGGTGGCCTGCACGGAGCTCACTGAGATGGGGATCTCCCCGCGGCCGAAGCAGTGCACCATCGCGAACTGTCCCGGCACGAAGTCGGGCAGCGCGTCGTTCACGGGTTCGAGTCGCAGTGTCACCGTGTCGCCGGTCTCCTGTCGGCGGGCGACCACGCGGTGGGGGACCGGTACGGCGGTCATCGTGGTTCCTTCGTCTCGTACGTCCCGTACAGGTCGACCATGCGGGCGCGGGCCGCGTTGAGCCGGTGGGCCAGCACCCGGCCGACCCAGTGCTCGATGGCCTGGCCGAAGGGAGGGTCGTCCAGGCACATCAGTCGGACGGCCACGGCGTCGAACTCGTAGGCCCGCAGCCGGGTCACCGCCACGGCGCCCAACTGCCAGACGTACGGCTCGTACAGCCAGGACCAGCCGACGAGGTCACCGACACCGAGTGTCTCGACGACCGGGGGCCGGCGGCCTGGCACGTGGATGTCGAGGGCGACGGTGCCGTCCCGGACGATCCAGAACCGGTCGGCGTGCCCGCCCTCCTCGAACAGCCGGGTGCCGGGCGGGAATTGGACCTCGCGACCGACGCGCAGCAGTCGTTGACGGTGGTTGTGGGGCAGCGCGTGGTTCATACGGAGGGCCATCGAGGGAGGCATCAGTCCGTCTCCGTTCCGTGTTCGGCATCCAGAGCCGCGACTTCCTCCGTGATGTCGATGCCGGCCGGGCACCAGGCGATACAGCGCCCGCAGCCCACGCAGCCGGAGGTGTCGAACTGGTCGTGCCAGGTGGAGAGCTTGTGGGTGAGCCACTGCCGGTAGCGGCTGCGGGGCGTGGCGCGGACCGGCCCGCCGTGCAGATTCGAGAAGTCCAGGTCGAAGCAGGAGTCCCAGCGCTGCCAGCGCTCGGTGTGGTCACCGGTCAGGTCGGTGACCTCCTCCGTGGTGGTACAGAAGCAGGTGGGGCAGACCATCGTGCAGTTGCTACAGGTCAGACAGCGTTCGGCGACGTCGTTCCAGCGCTCTGCGTCCAGGCTCGCGCCCATCAGTGCCCGCAGGTCGACCGGCGGCATGGCACGGCCCATGCGGTCACGCGCCGCGTCCACCGAGGTACGGGCGGTGGCCTCCGTGACCATGTCGGCCGTGCGGTGCGGCACCTGCTCCAGCAGCCGGGCGCCCTCCTCGCTGCCGACCCTTACCAGAAACCGGTGACCGTCCTCGTCGACCACCTCGGTCAGCGCGAGGTCGTAGCCGGGATCGGCCGCGGGCCCGCCGCCCATGGACACGCAGAAGCAGGTCGCGCCCGGTTCGGTGCACTCGGCGGCGATCAGCAGTGCGCGCCGCCGGCGCTTCCCGTACCCGGTGTCCTCGTGCGCCCCGCCGGTCAGCACCCGGTCCTGGATCGCGATGGCCCGCAGGTCGCAGGGGCGGACACCGAGGAAGGCGTACGACGGCGGTTCGGCCGAGTGCTCGCTGAAGACCACACGGCCCTCCGGCGACCGGTCGGCGCTCCACAGCCGTTCACGCGCGGGGTGCAGATACGACTTCCAGGACTGTGGTCCCGCGCTGTGCGCGAAGGCGGCGCCGTCCTCCCGGGAGACCAACCGATAGCGCCCGGCGTCCAGTTCGACGCCCCAGCCGTACGGGAGCGCGTCCGCCGAGGCCAGTTCCGACAGCACGATCGCGCCGTCGCGGACGGTCGGTCCGACGACGGTGCGTCCCTGTGCCACCAGAGCCGTGACCAGAGCGTCCAGACCGTGCCGGTCGAGTACGACGGCAGAGGCTGCGGTGGGGGTCATGCCGGTCCTCCCAATCGAGGGGTTCGTCCGAGATGGCGCTGTGTTCCTCCACTGCCAGGTTCGGCCCCCGACGGGGGCCGGCGGCAGGGGCTGACCGGCCCCTCCCGGGCCGACCGGCCCACGCCGTCAGGGAAGCGGCTCGCCCAGCTCGCCCTCCACCGCGCCCGCCATCGCCCGCAGCACGTCGAGCGTGCGCCGCGCCTCCGCCTGGTCGACCAGGGTGATCGCGAAACCGACGTGCACGATGACGTACGACCCGACGTCCGCCTCGGGCGTGCAGCTGAGGCAGACCTCGCGGCGGACACCGCCGAAGTCGACCGTTGACATCAGGAGTCCGGCGTCGTCGTGGATCTCCAGGACGCGTCCCGGTATGCCCAGGCACATGCGCGTTCACCTCTCCCCGGCCAGCCGCGCGGCCGCGACCGCCGCCTGGCCGTAGCTGATTCCGCCGTCCCCGACCGGGACCTGACCGCCGACCAGCACCCGCATCCCCTGCGCGTGCAGTCGGCGTTTCACCTCGGTCAGCAGCCGCCGGTTGACGAAGCAGCCCCCACCCAGGCACACGGTGTGCGGCGCGCCCTCGGCCACCGCCCGTGCGACCAGTTCCGCGGTGACCAGTGCGAGCGTCACATGGAAGGCGGCGGCCAGCCGGGCCACGGGCTCCCCGTCCGCCTGCCGCTCCAGCAGGTCGGCGAGGGTGGGGGCAGGGTCGTACACCCACAGGCCCTGTGCGCGTACGACGCGGTGGGCGAGAGCTGCGGCGTGCTCGTCGCCCGCCGCCGCTTCGAGCAGGACGGCCGCCTCGCCCTCGTAGCTCACCCGGTCGGTGAGGCCGAGCAGGGCGGCCACCGTGTCGAAGAGCCGACCGGCGCTGGACGTGAGCGGGCAGTTGACGTCCTGGGCGACCATGGCGCGCACGATGTCCACCTCGGCCGGATCGAGCCGGTTCGTGAAGGACCGGGTCAGCCACGCGTACGGGCGCGGAGAGCCCAGTGGCTCGCCGCCGAGCAGCCGGCCGAGGGCCGCACGGGAAGGATGGCGTACCGCCGCGTCGCCGCCGGGCAGCGGAGCTGTCGCGAACCGGCCCACGCGGCGGTAGCCGCTCAGGTCGGCGACGAGGATCTCGCCGCCCCACAACGTGCCGTCGTCGCCGAGCCCCAGGCCGTCGTAGGCGACCCCGAGGAACGGACCCCGCACCCCGTGCTCGGCCGCGCAGGCGGCCACGTGCGCGTGATGGTGCTGCACCGGGACGCGGCGCAGCCCCTGCGCCTCGGCCCACTGTGTGGACAGATAGCCGGGGTGCAGATCGTGGGCGAGGGCCACCGGCTCGATGCCAGTGAGCCGCTTGAGCTGGTCGTACGACGCCAGGAACGCCTCATGGGTCGCCGCGTCCGCCAGGTCGCCGGTGTGCGGCCCGAGATGGGCCCGGCCGTCGGCGGCGAGCGTGAACGTGTGCTTCAGCTGGGCGCCGGCCCCGGCGACGGGTTCGTGCACACGCAGGGGCAGTGGGGCCGGGGCCAGCCCGCGCGCCCGGCGCACCGTGATCCGGGTGCGACCGGTGCACTGCACCACCGAGTCGTCGTAGCGGGAACGGATCGGCCGGTCGTGGGTGAGGAAGCCGTCCGCGACGCCCGAGAGGACGCGCCGGGCCTCGTCGTCCTCGATGGTGATGGGCTCGGCGCCGAGGTTTCCGCTGGTGACCACGAGCGGCCGGTTCAGGTCGTCGAGCAGGAGGTGGTGCAGGCCGGTGGTGGGCAGGAGCAGACCGATCCGGTGCAGGCCGGGATGCACCTCGGCCGCGAGCGGGTCCGTGCCGTGCCACGGCATCCGGGCGAGCAGCACCACGGGGCGTTCCGGCGATGTCAGGACGCCGCGCTCGGTGGCGCCGATCCGGGCCAGCCGGGCCGCCGTGCGGAGGTCACGGACCATCACGGCGAAGGGTTTCGTCGGGCGCCTCTTGCGGCGCCGCAGCTCCGCCACGGCCGCCGGATCGCCCGCGTCGCACACCAGTTGGTAGCCGCCGAGCCCCTTCAGCGCGACGATCCCGCCCCCGGCGAGGCACTTGACCGCTGCCCGCAGCGCCGCCTCACCGCGCAGCGCCTCCCAAGCCGGCTCCGGTCCGCAGACGGGACAGGCGATGGGCTCGGCCTGGAAGCGCCGGTCGGCCGGGTCGGCGTACTCGGCCGCGCAGTCCGCGCAGAGCGGGAAGCGGCTCATGGTCGTGCGGATCCGGTCGTAGGGAAGGTCCTCGATGATCGTGGCGCGCGGTCCGCAGTCCGTGCAGTTGACGAACGGGTAGCGATGGCGCCGGTCGCGTGGGTCGCGCAGTTCGCGCAGGCAGGCGTCGCAGATCGCCGCGTCGGGCGGGACCTCGCGGACCGTGCCGTCCGTGTGTACGGGCGCGCTCTGCCGCACGTGGAAGCCCGGCCGGTACGCCGACTGCCGTGCGCCATCGGCCAGTTGGACCCGGCGTACCCGGGCCAGGACGGGGGCGGCGGTGCGCAGCCGGGCCGCGAACTCGTCGATCGCGCGGGGCGGTCCGGTGACCTCGCCCTCCACATGACCGTTGACGTTGGCCACCCAGCCGTCGAGGCCGAGGTCGGCCGCCGTGCGGTACACGAAGGGGCGGAAGCCGACGCCCTGGACGGTGCCGTACACCTGGAAACGCCGCATCATCAAGACCAGCCCCCCGCCAACTCGTCCTGGTGCCGCGCGAGCTCGTTCTCGACGGCGGTCACGATCGGATCCACCGCGGCCGCGACGGTGGGGGAGAGACCGGTACCGAACGAACCGTCGGCGCCCTCCACCGCGTACACGACCAGGTGGTCCGGCAGAAGTCCCAGGACCCGGGCCAGTTCGACGGCCTCGCCGAGGCCCAGCCCGTGCGAACTGGTGGACCGCGGTCCGTCCATGCGTCCGGCGTCGAGTTCGAGCCGGTGGATGCGGCCGGGGGTGCCCGGGTGCGCGTGGGCCGCGTCGATGACCACGGCCAGGGCGGCGCTCTCCCACAGCGCGATCAGTCGGCCGGGATCACCGTCGCAGGTCGCGAACACGGTGCCCGAGGGGAGCGGTCCGGCCTCGGCCCGGTCCCGGAGCCGTTCGACCACGGCCCAGCCGACGCCGTCGTCGCGCCGGAACTCGTTCCCGACGCCGATCACGGCGATGTGCGTACGCGTCCTCATGCTTCCCACCGCCCCCGCCCCCGCCCCCGCCTACGACGGCACGACGGCGACCGGGCACCGCGCGTGCTCCAGGAGGGCCAGTGCGGTGGAGCCCGGGGCGGTGTGCCGTCCGACCACCACCAGTCCGGACGTCTCCGAGGCGTGGGCCAGTGCCTCGGCCGGCGGGAACAGCAGCACGTCCTCCCGGACGTCGACGTCCGGGTACTTCCCGCGCCACGGGCGCAGCGCGTCGGACAGCAGATCCTCCTCGTGGTCCTCCCAGGTGCCACGGTCCGTCTCCGGCACCGGGACGGGCGACGCGGCGGCGCCCGCGGGCAGTGCCCAGGCGTGCACCGCGTGCAGTCGGACGCGGTGCAGCCGGGCGGCCTCGAAGGCGAAGCCGAGCGCACCGCCCGCCGGGTCCCGGGCGTCGACACCCACGGTCACGGCGTTGTGGCCCGGGACGTCCCTCCCCACGAGGGTGCCGGGCACCAGCACCAGTGGTCCGGCGCACCCGGTGGCCAGGGCCGCCCCGGTCGAACCGAGGGCGACCCCGGCATGCCGGCTCTCGCCGCGCAGACCGAGCACGACCAGTTCCGCGTGCGCGCTCGCCGCCCGCAGCTCGGGGACGGGTGCCCCGGTGAGGCTCACCGCACGGGCCGTCAACGACGGGTGCCGTGCGGTGAGTTCGGCGACCACGTGGTCCGCCACGGTGTCCGGGCGGTAGGGCCACTGCTCCACGGGGTCGAGGTTCTCGGGGGGTGCCACATGCACCACCCGCAGGGGCAGCCCGCGCCGCAGCGCCTCTCGGGCGGCCCAGTCCGCGGCGACGCGACTGCGCGCCGACCGGTCGACGCCGGCGATGATCACTCGTTCCATGGTGTGCCGCCCTCCAGGTCCGTGGCTCTACCACCATGACGGTCCGGGACGGGCGCGCGCTGGGGCCGAACGGACCCCGGTTGGAGACCTGGCGGCCCATACCTGCCGGTAGCCCGCAGGACGACGCTGGAGGGGAGGAGCAGACCGAGCGCAGGAGGTGCGGATCATGCTGCCGCCCGTCATCGCCGGAGTCGACGGTTCCGTGGAGAGTCTCGCCGCCGCCGACTGGGCCGCCCGCGAGGCGGCACGCCGCGACAGGTCGTTGCGGCTCGTGCACGTCTGGAACTGGCACCCCCGCCAGGAGGACGGCGAGCCCGTCACAGCCGCGCAGCGGCATCAGGCCCAGCGCGTCCTGCGACAGGCCAAGGCGAGGGTCCGTGCCGTTGCCCCGAACGTCCGCCCGTACGACGAGCAGGTGGAGGGTCCCGCGACCGCAGCCCTGCTGAAGGCGGCCGAGGGGGCCGAGGTGCTGGTGCTGGGTTCGCGCGGGCTGAGCGGTGTCACCGGGCTCCTGGTGGGCTCGGTCGCGCAGGGCGTGGTGGCCCGCGCCACCCGTCCCGTGGTTCTCGTCCGGGCGGACGAGGAACCCGCCGACGAACACCTTTTGGCGCGCGACGGACGTCCCTCCATCCTGACCGGCTTCCGGGACGTAGTCCTGGGTGTCGACCTGGGCGACCCCTGCGACGCGGTGATCGAGTTCGCCTTCGAGGCGGCACGGCTGCGCGGCGCGGGGCTTCGTGTGGTCCACGCCTGGCGGCAACCGTCCCCGCTGGGGCTCGGCCCCGGCGACATCGGCCTGGTGAGCGGACCGCAGCGGGCCGAGGAATGGCTCGGCTTCCTGTCCGCCGTACTCCAGGTGTGGCGCGACAAGTACCCCGGCGTCGAGGTCACCGAGACGGTCGCGGAGGGCCGGGCCCAGTCCGCGCTGCTCCGGGCCGCCTCGGGAGCGAGCCTCCTCGTGGTCGGCCGACACCTCACCGACCGTCCGGCGGGACCGCGCATCGGCCCCGTCACTCATGCCGCCATCCATCACGTCGGCTGCCCCGTGGCCGTCGTACCCCACGAGTGAGAGGCCCGAGTCCTGATGACCGTACCGACCAAGTACGTGTACGAGTTCGCCGAAGGCAACCGGGACATGGCCGCCCTGCTGGGCGGCAAGGGAGCGGGCCTGGCCGAGATGACCCGGCTCGGGCTGCCCGTGCCGCCCGGATTCACCGTCACCACCGAGGCCTGCACGGCCTACCTGAAGACGGGCGATGAGCCGCCCGAGTTCGGCGTCGAGGCGGCTCGCGCGCTCGCCGGACTGGAACGGGCCATGGGCCGCACCCTCGGCGCGTCCGACGACCCGCTGCTGGTGTCCGTGCGCTCGGGTGCCCGCTTCTCCATGCCCGGCATGATGGACACCATCCTCGACATCGGCCTCAACGACCGGTCCGTCACCGGGCTCGCCAAGGCATCCGGCCAGGAGCGCTTCGCGTGGGACTCCTACAGGCGGCTCATCCAGATGTTCGGCCACACGGTGATGGGCGTCGACGGCGACCTGTTCGAGGAGGCCATCACCGCACACAAGGCACAGCGTGAGGTGACCGGCGACCACGACCTTGACACCGCCGAACTCGCCCTGATCACCGAGGAGTTCAAGGCGATCATCCGCAAGGAGACCGGCGAGGACTTCCCCCAGGATCCGGCCGAGCAACTGGCCCGCGCCATCCGCGCGGTCTTCGACTCCTGGAACGGCGAACGCGCCCACATCTACCGCCACCGCGAACACATCTCCGAGGACCTCGGCACCGCCGTCAACGTCCAGGCGATGGTCTTCGGCAACCTCGGCGCCGACTCCGGCACCGGCGTCACCTTCACCCGCGACCCCGCCACCGGCGAACGCGGGATGTACGGCGACTACCTGCCCGACGCCCAGGGCGAGGACGTCGTCGCGGGCGTCCGCGACGCCCTGCCCCTGATCGAACTGAAGAGGCTCAACCCGCGCGTCTACGTCCAACTCGCCGATCACCTGCGCACTTTGGAGCAGCACTACCGCGACCTGTGCGACATCGAGTTCACCGTCGAGCGCGGCAAACTGTGGATCCTGCAGACCCGCGTCGGCAAGCGCACCGCCGAGGCCGCCTTCCGTATCGCCCACGACCTGCGCGAGGAGGGCACGATCACGCCGGACGAGTCCCTGGTCCGCGTCGACGGCGCCGAACTGACCCGCCTGATGTTCCCCCGCTTCGACACCACCCCGGCCGACATGCCCCTCGCACAGGGCATCCCCGCCTCCCCGGGCGCGGCAGTCGGCGTCGTGGTATTCGACTCCGCCGAGGCCGTACGACGGGCCGCGGCCGGCGAGGACACGGTCCTCGTCCGCCGCGAGACCACCCCCGACGACCTCCCTGGCATGATCGCCGCACAGGCCGTCCTGACCAGCCGGGGCGGCAAGACCAGCCACGCGGCCGTCGTCGCACGCGGTATGGGCAAGGTCTGCGTCTGCGGCGCCGAAGCCCTCACCGTCGACCCGGCGGCTCGCCAATTCACCACGGAATCAGGCGTGGTCGTGCACGAGGGCGGCACCGTCTCCGTCGACGGCACAGCGGGCACCGTCCACCTCGGCGCACTCCCGCTGACCGCGTCCGACGTCGGCCGCGCTCTGGAGACCGGCACCGCGAGTGGTCCGCTCACCGAGGCGGTCCTGGGCGCTCTCACCCACGCCGACTCCGTACGACGCCTCGAAGTGCGGGCCAACGCCGACACCCCCGAGGACGCCGTACACGCCCGCAGCCTGGGCGCCCAGGGCATCGGCCTGTGCCGTACCGAGCACATGTTCCTCGGCGAACGCAGGGCCCTGGTCGAGGCGATGATCCTGGCCCGCGACGACACCGCCCGCCAGGAAGCCCTGGCAGCCCTGCTGCCTCTGCAACGCGAGGACTTCACCGGAATCCTGACGGCGATGGACGGCCTGCCGGTGACCATCCGGCTCATCGACCCGCCGCTGCACGAATTCCTGCCGGACCGCACCGAGTTGGCCGTACGCCTGGCCCGCGCCGAGCACCCGGACCCGCACGACCGCGAACTCCTCGCCGCCGTCGAGCGCATGCACGAGCAGAACCCCATGCTCGGCCTGCGCGGTGTCCGGCTCGGCCTGGCCGTACCCGGTCTGATGGCCATGCAGGTGCGGGCGATCGCCGAGGCCGTGGTCGCGCGACTGCGCGCCGATGGCCGGCCACGCGCCGAGATCATGATCCCGCTCGTCGACGCGGTCGAGGAACTGCGCCTCGCGCGCACCGAGGCGGAGGCAGTCCTCGCCGAGGTCGAGGCGGAGACCGGCACGACCCTAGACTGCCCGATCGGCACGATGATCGAGCTGCCGCGCGCCGCGCTCACCGCGGGACGCATCGCCGAGTACGCCGACTTCTTCTCCTTCGGCACCAACGACCTGACCCAGACCACCTGGGGCCTGTCCCGCGACGACGCTGAAGCCTCCTTCTTCCCCCTGTACCTGGAGAAGGGCATCTTCACCGTGTCGCCGTTCGAGACGATCGACCAGGAGGGCGTGGGCCGACTCGTGGAACTGGCCGTCGAGGCGGGCCGCGCCGTCAACTCCCGCCTGGAGACCGGGGTCTGCGGCGAACACGGCGGCGACCCCGAGTCCATCCACTTCTTCCACCGGGTGGGCCTCGACTACGTCTCCTGCTCGCCGTTCCGCATACCGGCGGCACGGCTGGAGGCCGGACGGGCGGCCCTCATGGACACGACCGGAAACAGCGACAGCAGGTAGGTATAGCCGTAGGCACAGGTCTCACAGGTGGCCGAAGAGCGTCGTAACTCCAAGGCCACGGGACTTGTGCCAGCCTCGTTCAAGGTGGCTTCGCCGGTGATCCTGCGGGCCCACGAGGCCGATCCTCGCCAGATGGGGGGGCGCCGTCGCGCAGGAGCACATTGGCTCCGCAGGCCGACGAAGTTTTGGAATCCGCTCGAACTGGCCTTCGGCGTCGGGGAGGCGGCTTTCACGCGGAGGCTGAAGCGCTCCGGGATCGATGGAGGCTCAGGAGCGCCTCACATCGCACTCCATCGCGCCGTTCAACCGCGTCAGCCTCTGATCGTCAGCCGTTCAAACGTAGATGCTCAGGTAGCGGTGTTACTGCGGAACGTCTCCCGCATCCCCTGTCCTGACCTCTTCTGGGCGGTGCGCGGGGTCAGGGAGGGGGAGCGCGAACCATACGGCTTTGCCTTCCTGGGTGGGCAAGGTGCCCCAGGCGGCGGCAAGTTGGTTGAGCAGGGTCAGTCCGCGGCCCGACTCCTCGTCGAGGCCTGCGGTCCTGGCGTGGGGCAGGACGGGGCTGCCGTCGCTGACTTCGATGTGGAGTTCGTCCCTGGTGCGGCGCAGGCGCAGCCGTAGGGGGTCACAGGCGTGGCGCACCGAGTTGGACAGGAGTTCGGAGGCCAGGAGGCAGGCGGTGTCGGTCAGGGTTTCGCAGTCCCAGTCCCGCAGGGTGCGACGCAGGAAGCGGCGTCCGTCGCCCACGCTGACGGGCTGGGCCGGCAGGAGCGCGGAGACGGCGGTCACCGGAGTCGGAGGGATGCGGGCGAGCAGGAGGGTCACGTCGTCGGCGTAGTCCTGGGGGCCCGGCAGCAGGGCGGCGAGTACGGAGTCGGCGGCCGTCTCCAGGCAGGGAGTGTCGGCGGTGGCTTTTTCCAGGGCGATGGCGAGGGTGTCGATCTGCTCTTCGATGTCGCTGGTGGGGGTCTCCACCAGGCCGTCGGTGTACAGGGCGAGTACCGAGGCTGGTGGCACGGTGAGCCGGGTTTCCTGGTGGGGTACCTCGCCGACGCCCAGGGGGACACTGACGGGCACCGGGAGCCTGCGGACCTGTCCGGTGGAGTCCACCAGCAGGACCGGCAGATGTCCGGCTGAGCATACGGTCAGGGCGCTGTCGTCGGGGTCCAGGATCAGGTAGCAGCAGGTGACGAGTTGGTCGGGCAGTTCGCTGACGACCGCGTCCAGGGCTCGCATCAGCTGCCAGGGCGGCATGCCGGTCTTGGCCAGGGCGTGCGAGGCCGAGCGCAGTTGTCCCATGACGGCGGCGGCTTCCAGCCCGCGCCCCATGACGTCGCCGATCAGCACTCCTACCCGGCCGCCGCCCAGTGCGATGAGGTCGAACCAGTCCCCGCCGACGCCGGGGCCCTGCCGGGCGGGAAAGTATCGGCTGGAGGTGTCCATGCCGGGCACCGGGGCCGGTGAGCCCATCAGGCTGCGCTGCAGGGTCAGGGCGACGTGGCGCTGCTGTTCGTAGAGTTCGGCGAGTTGGGTCTCAGCGGCCTTGCGTTCGGTGACGTCGCGGATGGCGGCGGAGACCAGGGTGCCCTCCGGGGTTTCCAGGGGGCTGAGGCTGATCTCGACGGGGAACTCGACGCCGTCCTTGCGTAACCCGTACAGGTCCAGGCCGGCGCCCATGGGGCGTACACGGTGGTTGTCGACGTAGCCGTGGCGGTGGGCGGGGTGGTGGTGATGAAACCGATGGGGCACCAGGATTTCCACCCGGTGTCCCAGGAGTTCTTCGCGCCGGTAGCCGAAGAGGGCTTCGGTCTGTGCGTTGACGAGCTGAATGGTGCCGGCGTCGTCCACGATGACAATGGCGTCCGGGGCGGCCTCCAGCAGGGCGCGGAAACGGGCCTCGGCGGCCTTGCGTTCACTGACGTCGCGCACGGCGGCGGAGATCAGGAGTCCGTCGGGGGTCTGCAAGGGACTGAGGCTGATCTCGACGGGGAACTCGGCTCCGTCCCGGCGCAGTCCGTACAGTTCGAGGTCGGCACCCATGGGGCGGACCTGCTGGTTCGCGGAGTAGCCCAGACGGTGGCCCGGATGCTGGTCCCGGAAGCGCTGCGGGACCAGGATTTCGATGGGACGGCCGAGCAGTTCACTGCGGGGGTGCCCGAACAGCGTCTCCGTCTGGGCGTTGACCAGACGGATCACCCCGGCGTCGTCCACGATCACCATCGCGTCGGGAGCCGCCTCCAGCAGCGCGCGAAACGGCTCCTCGGATACGGGGATCGTGCGGAGTTGCGCCCTGCGCCTGCCCGGTTCCATGGAATATCTCAGCATCCATGAGCCCCCTTGCGGGACTTTTGTCGCTAAGCGTCTATTCATGATGCCTTACTTGCCGGAATGAACGCCGAATCAGCGCCTCCGGCAAAGTCGGACGTGATTTGATCGAGGGCTCCCGCAGTCGCGGCGGCTGCCGGCACCTTCCTGCGAGTCCCGCAGCTGCGGCTCGTTGTTGAGATGCGGCTTGCCCAACGTCTCGCGGCCGTTCGCCGGCAGAGCCCTGCCGTGGTGCTCGGACGTGCCCACGTCCAGAGCACAGGACACCTCGACCGACTTGAAGTCGCTGCTCACCTGGCTTCTCTCCCGGATTCGTGCCGGGTGGCCTGCCAGGGGCACCGGCGGTCGGCAGCCGTGTCGCGCAGCCCGCCCTCCGGCGGACACGTTCTCATCAGCGATCCCCCGGTGCCACCAGGATCGGCGACCGCGCCCCGGATCATCACCAGTCCTGTTGCCCGGGTCTGGCCGGGCAGCTGTTGAGAGGCCGTCACACACGCGAACGGCCTCAGGTCGACGAGTCACGTCGGTGGGCCGTTCGGGACGCGGCGGCCGGGACCAATGGTCCCGGGTGGGGATATTCGGCCACTGACCACGATCAGCGCCGCCGAGAAGGATCGTGCACAGATCGATCCCCCGTAACGACCCGCACAAGGAGCACCACCATGCCCAGGACCTCAAGAAGCAGTGAGGGAGCGGTTCCCAAGGCGGCACTCGGCCTCTCCGGTGCGACCGCGCTCGTGGTCGGCACCATCATCGGGACCGGGGTGTTCGCACTTCCCTCGGCTCTCGCGCCGTACGGGCCGATCGCGCTCGTGGCGTTCGGGGTCGTCACGCTGGGCGCACTCGCGCTGGCGGTGACCTTCGGGGCGCTGTCGAAGCGGGTTCCGGGGAGCGGCGGACCGTACGTCTACGCTCGTGAGGCATTCGGTGAGTTCGCCGGATTCCTCAACGCCTGGTCGTACTGGATCACCGCCTGGGCGGGGAACGCCGCGATCGTGGTGGCCTGGGTCGGCTATGTCGAGGTGTTCGTCAACACCGGCCACAAGACGGCGATTTCGATAGGCATCGCGCTGGTGGGGCTCTGGATACCGGCCGCGATCAACCTCACCGGCGTACGGAACATGGGCGCCTTATCCCGCTGCTCTTCATGGCCACCATCGGCCTGCTGTTCGTCGACCCGCACAACTTCGGTCCGTTCAACGCCAGCGGCCAGTCGGCGATGGGCGCGATCTCGGCCGCCGCGCCGATCGCGCTCTTCAGCTACATCGGCCTGGAGGCCGCCTCGGTGGTCGCCGGGCGCGTCCGCGAGCCAGACCGCAACGTGCCGCGCGCCACCGTCTACGGCACCCTCGCCTGCGCCGTCATCTACATCCTGGGCACCCTCGCCGTCTTCGGCACCGTCTCGCACGGCCGACTCGGCGTCTCCACCGCCCCGTTCACCGACGCCGCCAACAACATCCTCGGCGGCACCTGGGCCGGCAACACGGTCGCCGTCGCCGCGATCGTCTCCGGAATCGGCGCGCTGAACGGCTGGACCATGCTCTGCGCCGAGATGCCGTACGCCGCCGCCCGCGACGGACTCTTCCCCAGCGCCTTCGCGAAGCTGCGCGGCGAGAACGGCGTCCCGGTCTTCGGCATCGTCGCCTCGACCGTCCTCGCCTCCCTGATCACGATCTTCAGCTACACCCGCTTCGACGACGTCTTCACCAAGATCGTGCTGCTGAGCGTGCTCACGGCCGTGATCCCGTACCTGTTCTCGGCCGCCGCCCAGCTGTACTGGCTGCTGGCGCGCGGACGCGAGAGCATCGCCGGCCGACGCCTGGCCGGCGACATCACGGTCTCCGGCCTGGCGATGCTCTTCTCGTACTGGGCGATCCAGGGAAGCGGCTACCAGACCGTCTACTACGGCCTGTTCGTCCTGCTGCTCGGCCTGCCGGTGTACGTGTGGCTGAAGCGGGGCCAGGGCGTGTACGGCGAGGAGCCGGCCCCGGCGGCCGTCCCCGAGGTGCGGGCCCCCGAGACCGTGACGCCGCCGGTCAAGCGGATCTCCCGCGCGGTACCGACCGGCCGCATCGGTGGCCTCCGGCGCGACCGCCTCCGCAACCGCGATTGACCGCGCCCCGCGCCAGGCACCCACCCGTACGACCAGAGGAGCAGCCCCGCCATGAACGCCACCGCCTTCCACGTCGACTCCGAGGTCGGCCGCCTCCGCCAGGTGATCCTGCACCGCCCCGGCCTGGAACTCTCCCGGCTGACCCCGCGCAACGTCGACGCCCTCCTGTTCGATGACATCCTGTGGGCCAAGCGCGCCCGCGAGGAGCACGACGCCTTCGCCCAGGTCCTGCGTGACCACGGCGCCCGCGTCCACTACTTCGCCGACCTGCTCGCCCAGACGCTCGCCGATCCCGAAGCCCGCGACTGGCTGCTGGAGCGGGTCGTCACCCCGGCCACCGTCGGCCCGGCACTGATCGACCCCCTGCGAGAGCTGTGCATCGACCTCGACGGAGAGACGCTCGCCGGCCACCTCATCGGCGGCATCCTCAAGAGCGACCTGACGCTCCCCACCCCGCACAGCCTGGTCTGGAACACCCTCGACGCCGAGGACTTCGCGCTCACACCGCTCCCCAACCACCTCTTCCCGCGCGACAACTCCTGCTGGATGTACGACGGCCTGTCGGTCAACCCGATGGCCAAGCCTGCCCGGCGCCGCGAAAGCCTGCACGCCGAGGCCGTCTACCGCTACCACCCGATGTTCGCCGGCACCGTCACCACACCACTCCTGGACGGCGAGGTCGGCACCCTGGAGGGCGGCGACGTCCACGTCCTCGGCCACGGCGCCGTCATGGTCGGCATGGGGGAGCGCACCACCGCCCAGGCCGTGGAGAACCTGGCCTCCCGGCTCTTCGCCACCGGCACGGCAAGCCGGTTGCTCGCCGTCCAACTCCCCGCCGCCCGGGCCTACATGCACCTCGACACCGTGCTCACCATGGTCGACCGCGACGCCTTCACCATCTACCCGGGCCTCGCGGACTCCCTCCGCTCGTGGACGCTCACGCCCAGCGACGCCCGCGAGACCGGCTTCGAGGTCACCCCGAACTCCGACCTGGCCGGCGCCCTGGCCGAGGCCCTCGACCTGGACAAGGTCCGGATGCTGTCCGCGCCGCAGGACATCCGCAGCGCCGAGCGCGAGCAATGGGACGACGGCAGCAACTTCCTCGCCCTCGCCCCCGGTGTCGTCGTCGGCTACGAGCGCAACGTCACCACCAACACCTACCTCCGCAAGCAGGGCATCGAGATCGTCACCATCGCCGGCGCCGAACTCGGCCGCGGCCGGGGCGGACCGCGCTGCATGAGCTGCCCCATCGAACGCGACCCGGCCGCCTGACCCAGCAAGGGGACTTCACCATGACTGTCGACCTGCGAGGCCGTTCCTACCTGAGCGAACTCGACCACACCGCCACCGAGATCCACCACCTCCTCGACCTCGCCGCCGACCTCAAGGCGGCCAAGCGCAACGGCACCGAACAGCCCCGGCTGACCGGGCGCAACCTCGCGCTGATCTTCGAGAAGACCTCCACGCGCACCCGCTGCGCCTTCGAGGTCGCCGCCGCCGACCAGGGCGCCCGCACCACCTACCTCGGCCCCGGCGACACCCACGTCGGCAGCAAGGAGTCCATCGCCGACACCGCCCGGGTGCTGGGCCGGATGTTCGACGCCATCGAGTACCGCGGCTCCGCCCAGTCGACCGTCACCGAACTCGCCGCCCGGTCCGGGGTCCCCGTCTACAACGGCCTGACCGACACCGCGCACCCCACCCAGAGCCTGTGCGACGTCCTGACCATGGACGAGCACAGCCCGAAGCCTTTGCCCGACATCGCCTACTGCTACCTCGGCGACGCCCGCAACAACATGGGCAACTCGCTGCTGTCCATGGGCGCCCTGCTCGGCATGGACGTACGCATCGCCGCACCCACGGAACTGTGGCCGGCGGCCGAACTGGTCGCTGCCTGCAGGGAGTTGGGCGCGGACAGCGGAGCCCGCATCACCCTCACCGAGGACGTCGAGACCGCCGTACACGGAGCGGACTTCCTGCACACCGACGTCTGGGTCTCCATGGGCGAGCCCGCCGACTCCTGGCGGAAGCGGATCGAACTGCTCCTCCCGTACCAGGTGAACGACAAGACGCTGGCCGCCACCGGAAACCCGGACGTCAAGTTCATGCACTGCCTGCCGGCCCTGCACGACCGACGCACCCACCTCGGCCAGGACCTCTTCGACACCTACGGACTGGACGGCCTGGAGGTCACCGACGAGATCTTCTCGTCCCCCGCCTCGATCGTCTTCGACCAGGCGGAGAACCGACTGCACACCATCAAGGCCGTACTCGTCGCCACCCTGGAGGACTGAGCCATGCGTATCGTCATCGCGCTCGGCGGCAACGCCCTGCTGCACCGCGGCGAACACCCCGACGCGGCCGTCCAGGAGGCGAACATCGACCGGGTGACCACCGCGATCGCCGCCCTCGCCACCGAGCACGAGATCGTCATCACGCACGGCAACGGCCCCCAGATCGGCCTCCTCGCCATGGAGAGCGCCGCCGACCCGGCCCTGAGCGCCCCGTACCCGCTGGACCTGCTCGGCGCGCAGACCCAGGGCATGATCGGCTCCCTGCTGGCCCGCACTCTGCACGACGCCCTGCCCGGACGCCGGATCGCCGCGCTGGTCACCCACACCCTCGTCCGGGCCGACGACCCGGCCTTCGAGCACCCCGCGAAGTTCGTCGGCCAGGTGTACCCCTACGACGTGGCGTCCGCGCTCGCCCGTGAACGCGGCTGGCACATCGCCGCCGACACCACCGGCTGGCGCCGCGTCGTCCCCTCCCCGGCGCCCGAACGGATCCTGGAGACAGACACGATCCACGACCTGCTGGGCAGCGGCACGCTCGTCATCTGCGCGGGCGGCGGAGGCGTGCCCGTCACCGCCGACGCCGACACCGGCGCGCTCACCGGGGCGGAGGCCGTCATCGACAAGGACTTCACAGCAGCCCTGCTCGCCGAGCACCTCAAGGCCGACTTCCTGCTCATCCTCACCGACGTGCCCTGCGTCTACACCGGCTACGGCACCCCCGACCAGCAGCCCGTTCTCGGCGCCACCCCCGCCGATCTGCGCCGGGGCGGATTCCCCGAGGGCTCGATGGGCCCCAAGGCCGAGGCAGCCGCCCGGTTCGTCGAACACACCGGGGGACTGGCCGCGATCGGCGCCCTGGACGCGGCGTACGAGATCGTCCACGGCCGGTCGGGCACGCTCGTCCGCCCGGAGCTGCCCGTCGTGTGAGCGTCCGTGACGGGGGTGGGCCGTTCGGCCCCGCGAGAGGGCCGGACGGCCGGGACCAGGGCCCTGGCCGGCCCTCCCCGTGATCACTGCGTCGCAGGACCATCGATACAGAGGCATTCAGGTGCGGGGCAAGGGAGAGAACCGGCGATGACAACGACAGTGGTAGCTGGAACGCGCGCCTCCGAGGCATGGCGCGGCTTCGCGGGTACCTCCTGGCGCGAAAGCGTCGCCGTACGCGACTTCATCCAGGCCAACTACACCCCGTACGAAGGCGACGCGTCCTTCCTTGCCGGCCCCACCGACCGCACGCGAGCCGTGTGGGAGAAGGTCAGTTCCCTCTTCCCGGAGGAGCGCCGCAAGGGCGTCCTCGACATCGACACGGCGACCCCGTCGACGATCACCTCGCACGCGCCCGGATACATCGACCGCGAAAGGGAGTTGATCGTCGGCCTGCAGACCGACGCCCCGCTGAGGCGCGCGATCATGCCCAACGGCGGCCTGCGCATGGTCGAGAACGGCCTGAAGGCCTACGGCTACGAGCCCGACCCCTTCGTCTCGCGCGTCTTCGGCACCTACCGCAAGACCCACAACGACGGCGTCTTCGACGCCTACACCCCCGAAATGCGAGCCGCCCGCAAGGCCGGCATCATCACCGGACTGCCCGACGCCTACGGCCGCGGCCGGATCATCGGCGACTACCGGCGCGTGGCGCTGTACGGCACGGACCGCCTGATCGAGGCCAAGAAGGCCGAGCGGGCCCTGCTCGACGCCTGCGCCTCCTCCGTCGAGGTCATCCGTGACCGGGAGGAACTCGCCGAACAGACAAGGGCGTTGGGCGAGCTCACGCGGATGGCGGCCACGTACGGCTGCGACGTCTCGCGCCCCGCCGCCACCGCCCACGAGGCCGTGCAGTGGCTCTACCTCGCCTACCTGGCCGCCGTGAAGGAGCAGAACGGCGCCGCGATGTCGCTCGGCCGCACCTCCACCTTTCTCGATGTCTACCTCCAACGCGACCTGAACGAAGGCGTGTTGGACGAGTCCCGCGCCCAGGAACTGATCGACGACTTCGTGATCAAGCTGCGCATCGTGCGGTTCCTGCGCACCCCCGAGTACGACGCCCTGTTCTCCGGCGACCCGACCTGGGTGACGGAGTCCATCGGCGGCATGGGCGACGACGGCCGTACCCTCGTCACCCGCACCTCCTACCGCTTCCTCCAGACCCTCTACAACCTCGGCCCCGCCCCCGAACCCAACCTGACGGTCCTGTGGTCACCCCAACTCCCCTGCGCCTTCAAGGAGTTCTGCGCCCAGGTGTCGATCGACACCAGCGCCGTCCAGTACGAGTCGGACGAGCTGATGCGCCCGTGCACCGGCGACGACACAGCGATCGCCTGCTGTGTCTCGGCGATGCAGGTCGGCAGGCAGATGCAGTTCTTCGGCGCCCGGGTCAACCTCGCGAAGGCCCTGCTGTACGCGGTCAACGGCGGCCGGGACGAGATGACCGGCGAACAGATCGCGACCCCCACACCCCCGCTGACCGGCGAGTACCTGGATTACGACGAGCTGTCGGCGGCGTACGACCACGTCCTGGACTGGCTGGCCCGGACGTACGTCAACGCGCTCAATGTCATCCATTACATGCACGACAAGTACGCCTACGAGCGCATCGAGATGGCACTGCACGACTACCCCGTGCACCGTTTCATGGCCTGCGGCATCGCAGGTCTGTCGGTCGCCGCCGACAGCCTGTCCGCCGTCAAGTACGCGCGGGTGAAGGTGTTCCGGGATGCCACCGGCCTCGCGGTCGACTTCCGCACCGAGGGCGATTTCCCGGCCTACGGTAACAACGACGACCGCGCCGACAGCATCGCCGTAGGACTCGTCGAGTCCTTCATGGAGAAGGTGCGCCGGTACCCCACCTACCGGGGTGCCGAGCACACCCAGTCGGTGCTGACGATCACCTCGAACGTCGTCTACGGCAAGCACACCGGCAACACCCCCGACGGCCGCCTCGCCGGACAGCCCTTCGCGCCCGGCGCCAACCCGATGAACGGCCGCGACTGGCACGGGGTCGCCGCCTCCGCGCTCTCGGTGGCGAAGCTGCCGTACGAGCAGGCCCGTGACGGGATCTCGCTGACGACGACGATCACGCCCGAGGGACTGGGGCACGCGCCCGACGAGCGCGCCGGGCACCTGGTGGGCCTCCTCGACGCCTACACGGCCGCCGGCGGCTTCCACATGAACGTCAACGTCCTCGACCGCGCCACACTCGAAGACGCCATGGAACACCCGGACAAATACCCGGACTTGACCATCCGCGTGTCCGGCTACGCGGTCAACTTCGTCCGCCTGACCCGCGAGCAGCAACTCGACGTGATCAGCCGCACCTTCCACGGATCGCTGTGAGTACCGTGCGCACCGCGACCACCGGCCGGATCCACTCCTGGGACCTGTCCACCGGCGTGGACGGCCCCGGGATCCGATTGTCCTCTTCGTTTCCGGCTGCCCACTGCGCTGCCTGTACTGCGCCAACCCGGACACCGGGCACATGCCCGACGGCCGGGAGATGAGCGTCGACGCGGTGATGGCGGAGATCGGGAAGTTCCAGGGCTTCGTCACCACGGCCGGCGGCGGGGTCACCCTCACCGACGGCGAGCCGCTGCTTCACCGCGGAGGTCCTGCGCCGCTGCAAGGAGGCCCGGCCTGCACACCGCGCTCGACACCTCCGGCTTCCTCGGCGCCCGCGCCACCGACCAACTCCTCGCCGACACCGACCTGGTGCTCCTCGACATCAAGTCCTTCGACGTCACCACCTACCGGAAACTGACCGGCGGCGAACTCGCCCCCCACCCTCAACTTCGCCACCCGACTCGACCGCCTCGGCATCCCCATGTGGATCCGGTACGTCCTGGTCCCGGGCTGGACCGACGACCTTGAGTCTGTGGAGGCCCTGGCCGGCTTCGTGGCGGGACTCGGCGCGCTCGAGCGGGTCGACGTGCTGCCCTTCCACAAACTCGGCGCCGCGAAGTACGAAGCCCTCGGCATCCCCTTCGCGTTGCTCGACAACCCTGTTCCCGACCCCGACCTGATCGAGAACGTTCGCGAGCGATTTGAGAGGCACGGGGTTCAGGCTTACTGAGCGCCGAGCCGTGACCGGCGACGGCGGCACGTCGCTCACGCAGCGCCTGAGACACCCTGTCCCAGGGGAGGAGCAGCTGGTTCAGGCGCTGGGCTTCGCTGTCTGATGTCACATGGCCTGGCGTCCGGCGGCGTCTCCGCCGGGGGTGTCGGCGACCTGGAGGGCCGCGGCGATCCGCTTGCCCACCGGTTCCCGGTGAACACAGAAGGTCTGGCTCACCGCCATGACGATCTCCAGGCCATGCTGGCCGATCCGTTGTGGGTCGGCGGCCTGGACCGAGGGCAGCGTGGTGCTGCAGTCCCACACGCCGCGAGACCCTCCAGGGCACCCACGACCACGGCGACACCGACACCTGCCGCAGGACCGTCTTTGCCTGGCTGACCCGCTACAACACCCGCCGCCGGCACTCCGCCAACGGCCACCTCAGCCCCAACGAATACGAACACCGACACCACACCACTAAACTCACGCTCGCCGCGTGATCAATAACCGCGTGCCCACCTTCACGGGGGAAGGCCCCATGTGCGGGGTATATGGGATCTCGACGCTGGCAGCTCGGGTCGGTGCTCTGGCGTGATTGCCTACGGACGCGGCGGCATGATCGGTCGTGCTGATGATGCGACTGGCCTGCCTGCGCGTGGCGCATGCGTTCGCTCTGCTGCGTCTGTCGGCGGTGAGCGAGTGGCAAGGAGGTGGGAGGGACCCGGAAGGTGGTCGTACCCGCTGCGTCGGCTAACCTCCGCGTTTCACTTGCGGCGGTGTCCGGATCTTGATCGGAAACGCGAAAGTGCCTTCTGAGCTGGGATGATGAGGCTTGTCTAGGGCTTCTGTCACCACATCAGGAAGCCACTTTCTGCGTGCACACTACCGGGTCACCTCCCAAGCTTGTCGTGTCGGCGGACGGTCACAGGGACCGCTCCCGCCGCGTCATCACCGTCTTCTCCAATACGTTCGCCGAACCCGACATGGCCGGATACCAACTGATGAACACGCAGGTGAGGGCCGGTCTCAATCTTGACTGAACGTCAAACCTCAAGTTCCAGGTAAGTCGTGATTCGGTCAATTTGCTGAGGTGCTGTCTGGGTGGTGATGGGCAAGTATGAGGGCTCGTGGTGAGGAAATCCGCAGTAAATGAGCCCATAGGGTCAGAAGTTACTGTCGGGTCGTGAGCGAGGGGGCACCTCCACGATTCTCGCCAGGTCGTGTGGATCGGGTGGCACCCGCGGCTTCCAGCATGTCTAGTGACGCCATGAACGATCACGGGGGCGCTCGAAGCCTATGGGCCGACGAGGGGCTCACACGCAGGCTGAAGGCCCTGGCCTGCACGGCGCCCTTGCACGACCTCGACATTCGCAAGGCGAAGCAGCCCTGGTTGAACGGTGCTCAATACCAGATGGCCGAGGTGGCTCTGCAGATCATCGATCACGTGGCTGTCGCGATGGACTACGACACTGGAGCGAACCACGAACAGGTCCTGCTCAGGGCTGCGGGTTTCGTTGGCTGGCAGGCGCCGGACCGCCCGGCCGACGAGCACACACGGGTCGCCGGATGGGTGCTCGACTCCCTGATCAACGTTCGGGACACGGACAGAGGCTTCCGCCGCTACTACGGAGAGGTGGACGGCGCGGGCGCGTATGCGCTGAGGAAGTGGGACTTCAAGCTGATCGAAGAGCGTTCGGACAGTAACGGGGACCTGTATCTGCGTGCTTCCAACGAGGCGTTGAACGTTCTGGTCGGTGCGTTGGACACCGATGTGGAATCGGCTCAGATCGCCGCCGAAGTGAGGTTGCGCAACCTCATCGGCAGGGGGCGGTTGGCCGACGCGAAGGCCGTAGCTGAGCAGGCTCGTATCCGCACCATTCAATACGCGGAGATCATTCGGGCCCAACTCGACGCCACGAGCCGGAATGTGACAACGGTCGACTGGACGGACGAGATACCAGACCTCCTCAACGAGGCTCTGGACCACGTCGACCACCGTCTTGAGGAAGAGTCCGCGATCGCCCGGTCCGTTTCCACCGAGCGTGACCAGTCCGAGGACCCGGTCCGCAGGAGGCAGGCCGCCGACCTCGTCGACATCGTGGAGGACTGCATTCGTCGGCACACCCGGCTGCAGACCCGTTTGCGCGGCGCTCGCACGCTGTTCCTCGATGAACAAGACCGTCAACAGTTCTCCGGCACTGCCCTCAGAGCTCCGGTGGACGTGTACGGCGACCTCCTTCAACCGGTTCTCGGGCTCACGCTGGTCGATGCCTCCCGCCCGTTGCGGCCCTTCTACGAGCAGTCAGTGGGGCCGACGGTGGATGACCAGTTCTGTCTGGCCACGCTAGTTCCCGCGTTGCTCGCTCCGTCACCCGAACGAACCCGGTTCACGGGCGAGGAGGAGGAGCCGGAGCTCGTCCCGGTCGTGGAAGTGCGCGGGTACACCGACGAGCAGCAGCGCGTGGCCGAGTCCCTGCTCGATCTGGCTGACGAGGCACGGCCCTTGTCCGAGTTGCTGGAGGAGGCCGCCGCACTCGATCCGGAACTTCCCGACCTACTGGTCTTGTTGGCGTTGCGGGCTTTCAGCCCGCAACTGGGGGCGGCGTTGAGCGAGGGAGCCGACCGCGTCCTGCTCGCCGTACCGGCAGGGACCCCCTTGGACAGTCAAGGGTTCGAGGGCGACGACCTGTTGCTGACGTCAGCGGCGTTCGACCGAGCGGCTCTTGACGCCGACCGTCTGGAGAGGAACAACGGACGATCATGACCATCGAGACCATCGCCGACGACGCGGAGGCCGCGGGCAGGCTCATCGGCTACGGCTTCAGGCCCAAGGTCCGGCCTGTGCGCGACAGTGCCTACGCGGCACTCGTGAAGCGCTACGCCGAGGATCCGGACTTCGAGACCCTCGTCACCCGGTGCGCGGCGGGAATGGGGCTGAGGGTCATCGCGGTCAGCACGCGCGCTGGCATGGTGCACACCGCGCTGCCGGGGTCTGCCTTCGAGACTCGGATGGATCAGTATGCCCGGCAGGTGCGGATGCGGGAGAGCCGGGAGGCCGAACGCATCCTGTACGGCATCACGCACCTGGCGGTCGCGGCCCTGGCCTTCCCTCGGCCCGAGGACTTGGCCGATGACGGTTATCAGGGCAAGGTCCAGGTGTCTTCCATCGACCGGCTGGTGCGATCGGTGTGTCGTGTGCTCGCGGAACGCGTCGCCGAGAGCGAGGAGTCGCAGGATCCGCCGGCCGATGCCCTGGAACTGGAGAAGGCCTGGCGGGCGTACGAGCGTCGGCCCGAAGTCGCCCCCACCAAGGCCGGACGATCAGGGGCATCGGCCACCCGCACTCTCATCAGCCGGGCCCTCGCGCACCTTGTCGACCGCGGCATGTTCCACCAGGGCAGAGCCGACTCCGAGGATGGGGAGAAGATCTTCCTGGCCACCCACCGTTACCAGGTTCATGTGCGCGAACTTGCAAGCACACGCGCGTACGAGGAACTGACGGCACTCGGGGTGCTGCCTCCCATCACTGGGACCGGGACACTCCGTACCCCCCGCGCCGAGACGCTGTACGACTAGGAGAACCGTATCCATGTACGAGCTGTCCCGTGTCCGGTTGAGAACAGTCGGACCGGCTGGTGCCCGCTTCCACGACGTCACTCTGGACCTCAGCGGCGCGGGACGCCCGGTGGGCGTCGAGCAAGAAGCCCTCTTCGACACCGCCACCACGACCCACCGGCCCTCGCCCGCGAGCCTGATTCTGCTGGAGAACGGGGGCGGCAAGTCCGTTCTGCTCAAGCTCGTCTTCTCCGTCGTCCTTCCCGGACGTCGCCACACCGTGGGCACGACCAACACGCGCGTCGTGGAGAAGTTCGTCATGCCGAAGGACGTCTCCCACATCGTCCTCGAATGGATGAACCCGCTCACCGGGGAACTGCTGCTGACCGGCAAGGTGCTGGCATGGCGCAACCAGGTCGCCTCCGAAGTCTCCGACAATCTGCGCGAACGCTGGTACTGCCTGCGGCCGAGTGACGAGATCAACCTTGGCACCCTCCCGATGGCGGTCGGCACGAAATCGCGCACCCTGGACACATACCGGGACGAGCTCCAGGAGGCGTACGCGGCCGACCAGAGTCTGGCCCTGTACTGGACACGGCATCAAGGCGACTGGACGAATCGGCTGCAGTTGCTTGACCTCGACCCCGAACTCTTCCGCTACCAGCGGGAGATGAATGTCGACGAAGGTGAAGCGGCGAATTGGCTCAAGCTTGATTCGGACGTGAAGTTCGTCGACTTTCTGCTACGGGCGATCGTCAAGTCCGATGAGATGGACGACCTAGCGGCGCTGGTCACCGAACATGTGGAGCGGCTCGCAGGCCGTGGATTGCTCCTCACCGAGCGGGAGTTCGTCGCCGGTGCGCTCGATCTCCTGGGCCCGATCGTCGAACAGGCCGAAGCCGCGCGGCTGTCGCGGCGCCGAGCGGAGCAGGCCGCTCGTGACCTCGCGGAACTGGGCAGACGGCTTCTGGTACGTGCGCAATACGAGCACGATGTGGTGCTTAGGCAGCGAGCAAAGCTCGTCAAGTCGCAAGAGGAACTTGATGAGCTGACCCGTGAAGCTGAACGCGCCAAGGCGATCATCGCCGAGCTTCGGCGCCACTTGGCCGACTTGAGGCACCAGAGTGCTCAGCGGGAGATGACAGCGAGGGAGAAGGGACTGTCCGGGGCGCGAGACCTCGTCGACGCGTGGCGAGAGACGTCGACCGTGCATGAGTACGAGGACAGCATCACCCAGGTCAAGACATTGACCGAACTCATCGGCGCCGAGGAGGAGAAGGCGCGTCCTGCACTGGAAGAGCGCGACGTCGCAGCCCGCCGACTGGCGCGCAGCCTGTGGGCGACGGCTGACGATGCCGCGCAGATCGCCTCCGACGAACTGAAGCAGGTCTCGGCGCGGGAGAAGGAGAAGAGCGCGGCACAAGAACGTGCTCGCGCGGCGCACCGGGACGCCACGAAGGCCGAAAGCGAGGCCGCTAGATTTGACCAGCTGATCACACGTCTGAGCGAGGACATCGAAGCAGCTGTCGCCGACGGACTGCTGCATGACGCCGCCGCGCTGCCCCGGACCGTGGAGACCGTTCAGGAAGAACGCGACAACACAGCCCAGCGTGTCACAGACCTGGAACGAGAATGGGCGGAACTCGCAGACCGAGAGGCCCTCGCGCAGGACGAGTTGCGGAAGGTCGAGTCGGATGCGGGCGACCTGCGTGGGCGTCGTGAACAGCTCTCCGCCCGCCTGGACGAGGCCCGGACCCAAACAGCGCGCTTGGAGACGAACCCCCTCCTCGTGACGCTCCTCGACGTGCCGGACATCGACCTTGAACGTGACGTCGCCTCGCTCTTGGAGGCGTTGAACACCGCACGCGGTGAGGCCGAACGAGAACGGACCGAGCTGAGGGTCGCCGAGTCCATCGACGAACAGGCACGTCTCGCTCTGGCTGCGGGCGACCTCTTGCCGCCCGCCCAAGTGGTCTCCGACGCCTGTAAGGCTCTTGAAGACGCCAAAGTGGTCGCGGTCCCGGGATGGCGCTACCTCGCCGCCATCCCCGATACTAACCGGCGACGAGACATCGTGGAGCGACTGCCGCATCTGGCCGCGGGTATCCTCCTCCACGATCCTGACGACATCGACCGGGCCCGGGACGTACTCACTGCACTGCGTCCCCAACCGACTGTCTTCGTGTCGGTTGCGACAACCAGGACCTTCACTGACCCTGAGGCTGAACTGACAGACGGCGTCGAGGTGGTGATCCCGCCCCACCCCGCCCTCTACGACGTGGACGCCGCGGCCGCCGAGCACGAGGCGATCGATGCTCGGCACGCCGTACGCACCGCCCGAGGCGAGGAGTTGTCGGCCCGCATCGAGCGGGACGGCAATCTGACCTACGCTCTTACGGACTGGCGGACGCGTTACCCAGAAGGCAGCATCATCGCACTGACGGAAACACACGCGGGCGTGGTGCGGGAGCTCACAGCCGCCGATGCAAGGGTGACCGAACGCAAGGAAGCGCTTGAGACGCTCCAGGAACGGCGGCAGAAGATCAGGGAGGAGCTCCCACCACTACGTGAGACTCGGGACTCGCTCGCCAAACGCCTCGAACGTCTCAAGGTACTCGCCGACCGTAACGGTCACCTGCCGGAATGGACGGAGCAGGCCGCGTCCGAGAAGGAGAGGATGCGGGAGCGCCAGGAAGCCGCCGAGAAGGCAGAGGATGAGGCCGCCGAGCTCCAGAAGCTCGTCACAGAGCACCAACGCAGAGCCGATGAGTACCAACGCACCCTGCGTATCGTCAACGACGAACGGGCCAAACTCCCCGGGAGCGAGGACGTTCGCCGTTCCGACCCCGTGCCCGAACTCTCGACAGCCTTGCTGCGGAGCACGTACGACCAGGCCGCGGCACGATATCTCCGTGTTCAGGTCGGGAGCGACCTGTTGGAAGAGCGTGAGCGAGCCAACGAACGCGCCGCCAAGGCGAAGCAACGCTACTTCAAGCTCTCCGAGGATCTCCGCGGCAGGGCGGCCGCACTGCTGAAGAGCCCCGAGGGCTCCGACGAAGCGGCACGGGCGACTGCTCTGGAGAGCGCGGACCAGGCGGTGCGGGAAGCCGAGACCGTGGCACGCAAGGCGGCAGTGGCCGCGTCCCGCTGCGCGGACGAACTGACAGCTGCCGAAGGTCGCGTGACGACTCAGGTGGAGCTTGCTGAATACCCAGCCGATACCGAGTCCTGCGCCGAAGCCGTCGAGGAAGCCGGCCGACAGCAGGCGTCGAGCGCCCGTGAGGCGGCGGACCAACAGGAGGTGCACACCCGGCTCGGACATCAACTGGACGGTGCCGAGGCATCGGCCAAGGCCTTCCAGTTCATCGTCGACGGATTCACCAAGGACGTGTCCGAGGGCGACGACGAGACCGACGACATCGCGCCCTTCGAAGGGGACGCGGACGCTGCCCAGGACCTTGCCACCCGGCTGGCCAAGGAACGTAGGACACGCGAAGCGAATGCCCACACCGACGAACAGACCCTACGCACGGCAACGGAGAGGCTCACACACCACGCCGGCGCCGAGGATTTCAAAGACCTGCACGTTAGGGTGCAGACACAGATTCGTATCGCGGGTTGGGAAGCAGTGGCGATCCGTGCCACGGAGTGGTCCGACGCTCTCAGGCCGCGCCTGCGCGCCCTGAACGAGGAGATCGACCAGACGGAGCGGCACCGCACGTTGATCGTGCGGAACCTCAAGGCACAGGTCGACAAGGCGTTGGCCCTGTTGCGCCAGGCACAGCGGATGTCGCGGCTGCCGGCGAGCCTGGACGACTGGGCCGCTCAGGAATTCCTCCGCTTCCGCTTCACCCCGGCGCAGGACGACATCGCGCACCTGCACATTGGGGAGGTCATCGACGAGGCGGCGAAGGGCCGCACTGCGGACGGGCGGTCTGTGCGCAGGGACGGGATGTCGTTGCTGCTCGCGGGGGTGAGGGCAGCGGTGCCCAGGGGGTTCAGGATCGACATGCTCAAGCCCGACGCCGTGCTGCGCAACGAGCGCATCAGAGTCTCCGAAATCAAGGATGTCTTCTCGGGCGGGCAGCACCTTACGGCGGCCATCCTCCTGTACTGCACCATGGCCGCCCTGCGGGCGAGCAACCGGGGGAGGGAGAGGGACCCGCACTCTGGTGTCCTGTTCCTGGACAACCCGATCGGCCGAGCCAACGCGGACTATCTGCTCGCCCTCCAACGCAAGGTCGCCGAGGCACTGGGCGTGCAACTCATCTACACCACAGGGCTGTCCGACGACGGCACGCTGAAGCGCTTCCCTCTCATCCTGAGGTTACGCAACGACGCCGATCTCCGGGCGGGGCGCAAGTACCTGACTGTGACCGAGCGGGTCCAGGAGGCGCTTGACGAGTTGGCAGAGCCGGACGGCACGGGCAACGTCACCACCACCAGAATCTTCAAGCGAGAGGCGGAGGACGAACACATCCGTGAAACACAGGCAGAGTGAGTTCATCCGGCACCTGAGAGCCAGTGCCACCGAGGCGGGCTGGAACGGCGCACGCAGGACGCGCGTTGTGCTGGACGACATCTGGATCGCATTCCGAAAGGTGAACAACCGCAATCCGGACGGCGAATTCGAACCCTTGCTCATGTCGAGGCTGTTGGACGAACTCGAAGAGCAAGGCCTGATCGAGCAGATGAAACAACGCACCCGGGACAAAGTGTCCCTGCCTCTCAAGATCTGGCTCTGCGCCACCGCACCCCCGCGACCCCCGGCACCACCTATGCCGCATTGGCACCCCGATCTCTATCGGCTCGCCCGGGAGTGGCCGACGGCTACCTCGAAGCAGCGCTCCGCGTACGTCGCCGTCAACCATTGGCTGATGAGCGATCCGGACTTTTTCCCTGTGCCGCTTCGGGAGCGGGCTCTGGAGATCTTCGGAACGTACGGGAGCGAAGCAGATTTTCCCATGCCGGAAAAGACCTTCGACACCCTGCGCTCGGGGCCGATCTTCGGCGACTCCGACCGGCTGCACACGACGCTGCGTACTTTCACGACGCATCCGCCGCTGCTTACAGAGACGTTCCTGACCGAAATCGGGGACGGCTACTACCAACGTGTGGGCGGCGGCGACATCCTGCTCGTAGTCGAGAACTCGGCCACCTGGTGGTCTCTCGTGCACAGTCTCCCCGACAACCACCGGCTGGGGTACGTCGCCTGGGGGCTCGGCGGCACATTCCGTGCATCGGTCAACACACTCGCGGCCAAACACCGCATCACGGAGATCCGCTACTTCGGCGACCTCGATCTCAGCGGGATCCGCATCCCGTGCGCGGCATCCAAGACGGCCAGCGAGCGGGGCCTTCCAACGGTCCAGCCCACTGAGCGACTTTACGGCGCGCTACTGGAACTCGGACGCGCACGTGGTGCGAAGGAGAAGGCCATCGATGCGGTGGAGGCTCGTGTTTTGGTCGAGTGGATGCCTGTGGCGCACCGGGCGAAGGCGGTCGGCCTCCTGGTCGCTGGTCAGCGTCTGGCACAGGAGTGGGTTGGCTACCGATACCTGACCCGCAACACTGCTTGGCACGCCGACCTCGTTTGATCAGGTCCGGGCCCACCTCTGGGCTGGGGCGAGGGGATAACAGGCCCAGGTAGTCGGGCTGGTTGGAGAGGGCGAGGACCGCGTCCGCCGTCTTGCTGCCTCACATCATCAGCGTGTTGCGCCAGCGCGGACAGCATGGTGCTGCCCGGCTTCGCCGAACCGCATGCCCGGGGACTACTTGTTCGCCAACATCCGGCGAACGAGCATCCTGATGTACGTGCTGGTGCATCGGCTCTGGAACGCGGCCAGGAAGGCCGCGGGCGCCTCTCGGAAGATCACGCTACTTTCGCTGCGGCACTTCTTCGCTTCGGCCGGCCTTGCCGAGGGTGTACCCGCGACGGACATGGCGGTATGGCTCGGTCACAGTGATCCGCGCACGACCTACCAGACTTATGCGCACGTCCTGCCTGACGCTCCTGAGCGCTTGAGGTCGGTCATGGATGACGTACTCAGCCTCAAGACCCAGCTTGTTCTGCCGCTGCAGTTCGAAGCACTGCACGAGAGCGTGTCCCCTTGCTGAGGGCGGGACACACGACACGTGGCGAGGCCTCGCTGTTCGCGGTCGAGGGCAGCTAGATCGAGTGAACCTTGGCCGCGGAAAGGTAGAACGACAGTGCGTTGGACACGCCCAAGGGGAGACTGACTGCATCAGCGACCGCCGCCCTATGAATACGGTCTGTTACCGCTGGCCGAGGTTGGCTGGAGCGCGTCGCAGGTGCGTCCTGGATCGTCTGGTGGGTCTGTACTAGCACGGGGAGATCCTGGTGCTGGTTCGGTGCTGACTCGAACGCCCGAGATCAGTCAAACCCGCAGTTCCTAGCCCCGATCGAATGAGTTGTCGTACCACTCGATGGTGGTGCCGATGAGGCTGGCGGCGACGATGCGCTTGAGGTTGTTCGGGGCCGGTGGAGCGGTTGCGGGCGACGACATCGGCACCACTTCCTGGGGTGTGACGGGGAGGTTGGGGTGTCGCCACACCGTAGGAAGTCGCAAGACAGGCGCACATGTGCCGGGGCTACATAGTTCGAGGGTTTGCTATGCGTGCGGCCACCATGCCTGCTCGTGGAAAGGCGGTTGAGGTCCGACCCTGCTCAGTGCACCGGGATGATGTCGGGGGCGCCGAGCCGTACCGCGTCGGCGGTCTGGTCGTCCGGCTGCTGCTGGGCCTCGCGTTCGGCGGCCACCCGCTTCAGGTAGTGGTTGACCTCACGGTCCCGGTGCGCTTGGTCCCATCCCAGGTGAGGCGCCATCAGTTCCACGACGGTCTGCGCCGCGTCCACACCACGGTCCCAGGACTCGATGGAGATCCGAGTACGTCGGGCGAGCACGTCCTCCAGGTGGCGGGCACCCTCATGGGTCACCGCGTACACGGCCTCGACCCTCAGATAGTCGTCGGAGCTCGGCAACGGCTCGCCGAGCGAGGAGTCGGCTTCGACCATGGCGAGCAGCTCGTGCACCAGGGAGCCGTAGCGGTTCAACAGGTGCTCGACGCGGGCGACATGCAGACCGGAGCGCTCGGCGAGGTTGTGGCGGGAGTTCCAGAGAGCCGGATAGCCGTCGGCGCCGAGCAGCGGAACGCGGTGCGTGACGCAGTCGGGCACTTTCTCGTCCAGGCCGCGGGTCGCCTCGTCGACCGCGTCCTTGGCCATCACCCGATAGGTCGTGTACTTGCCGCCGGCCACCACCACGAGCCCGGGTACCGGGTGGGCGACCAGGTGCTCCCGTGACAGTTTGCTGGTTTCCGCGGCCTCGCCGGACAGGAGGGGACGCAGACCGGCGTAGACGCCTTCGACATCCTCCGGAACCAAAGGCGTGGTCAGGACGCTGTTGACGTGGTCCAGCAGGTAGGTGACGTCCTTGGAGCTGAGGGCGGGATGGGCCTTGTCAAGTGTCCAGTCGGTGTCGGTGGTCCCGATGATCCAGTGTCGTCCCCAGGGGATGACGAACAGCACGCTCTTCTCGGTGCGGAGGATCAGCCCGGTGCGGGAGTTGATCCGGTCACGGGGGACCAGCAGGTGTACGCCCTTGGAGGCGCGGACGTGGAACTGGCCGCGCGTACCGGCGAGGGCCTGGGTGTCGTCGGTCCACACGCCCGTCGCGTTGATGACCTGCTTGGCTCGCACTTCTGTCTCGTCGCCGGTCTCCAGATCCGTGACAGCGGCTCCCACCACCCGCTCGCCCTGCCGCAGGAAGCGGCTGACACGGGTGCGGTTGGCGGCCAGCGCTCCGTAGGCGACGGCCGTGCGGACGAGGAACATGGTGTGCCGGGCGTCGTCGACCTGGGCGTCCCAGTACTGGATCGCGCCGACCAGGGCGTCGGAGCGCAGCGCGGGCGCCTCGTGCAGGGCTCGGCGCTTGAGCAGGTGGCGGTGGTGGGGCAGCCCTCTGGAGGTACCGGAGGCCGCGGCCATGGTGTCGTACAGCAGCACACCCGCGCCGACGTAAGGACGCTCCCGGATCCGGTGTCGCAGGGGGTAGAGGAACGGCACCGGACGCACCAGATGAGGGGCCAGGAACTGAAGCAGGAGTCCGCGTTCCTTCAGGGCTTCGGCGACGAGCCGGAAGTCCAGCATCTCCAGGTAGCGCAGGCCGCCGTGGATGAGCTTGCTGGAGCGGCTGGACGTGCCCGAGGCCCAGTCCCGGGCTTCGACCAGGCCGACTCTCAGGCCCCGGGTGGCGGCGTCCAGGGCCGCGCCGGCACCGACGACGCCGCCCCCGACGACGAGGACGTCGAGCTCACCCTCTCCCAGTCGGACGAGGGCCTCCGCGCGAGCCCCGGGCGAGAGAGCCACCGCGTTCGCCATGGTGTCCTCCTCGTGCAGCGGGTGCGGGTGGGGGCCGCGCACGCGGCTCGCGCGGCCCCGTTCGGTCGCTCCCGGCCGGGACCTATTCGACCTTGGCCCAGTCGAGCGTGCGCTCCACCGCCTTCTTCCAGCCCGCGTATCCTTCCGCGCGCTGTTCCTCGGACCACTGGGGTTCCCAGCGCTTGGACTCCTGCCAGTGGGTGCGCAGTTCGTCCGTGTCCCGCCAGAAACCGGTGGCCAGACCGGCGGCGTAGGCGGCGCCGAGCGCGGTGGTCTCGGCGACGACCGGGCGGCTGACCGGAACGCCGAGGACGTCGGCCTGGATCTGCATGCACAGGTCGTTGGCCGTCACGCCGCCGTCGACCTTGAGCACGTCGAGGTGGACGCCGGAGTCCTGCTCCATGGCCTCCACCACGTCCCGGCTCTGGTAGCAGATGGCTTCCAGGGCGGCCCGCGCCAGGTGGCCACCGTCGTTGTACCGGGCGAGGCCGACGATCGCGCCGCGGGCGTCGGAACGCCAGTAAGGGGCGAACAGGCCGGAGAAGGCGGGGACGAAGTAGATCCCGCCGTTGTCCTCGACGGTACGCGCCAGGCGTTCGCTCTCGGCGGCGTCATTGATGATCTTCAGCTGGTCGCGCAGCCATTGCACCGCGGAGCCGGTGACGGCGATGGAGCCTTCGAGCGCGTAGATCGCCGGGCTGTCGCCGAACTGGTACGCCACGGTGGTCAGGAGGCCGTGCTGGGACCGCACCAGTTCCGTGCCGGTGTTGAGCACCAGGAAGTTGCCGGTGCCGTAGGTGTTCTTGGCTTCGCCCGGCGCGTAGCAGACCTGCCCGACGGTGGCTGCCTGCTGGTCGCCGAGCACCCCGGTGATGGGGATGGCGGCCCGCAGCGGCCGGGACGTACGGGTCTGTCCGAACGCCTCCCGGTGGGAGGACGGGCTGATGGTCGGCAGCATCGCCCGGGGAACGCCGAAGAAGCCCAGCAGCTCGTCGTCCCAGTCGAGGGTCTCCAGGTCCATCAGCATGGTGCGGCTGGCATTGGTCACGTCGGTGGCGTGGACGCCACCGTCGGGGCCGCCGGTGAGGTTCCACAGCACCCAGGCGTCGGTGTTGCCGAAGAGGGCATGGCCCTGCTCGGCCGCCTCGCGGACTCCGTCGACGTTCTCCAGGATCCACTGGATCTTGCCGCCGGAGAAGTACGTGGCCGGCGGCAGCCCTGCCTTGCGGCGGATGACGTCACCCTGGCCAGAGCGGTCCAGCGCCGCCGCGATGGAGTCGGTACGGGTGTCCTGCCAGACGATGGCGTTGTAGTAGGGGCGGCCGTTGCGCGGGTCCCAGACGACGGTCGTCTCCCGTTGGTTGGTGATACCGATGGCCGCCAGGTCCTCCGGCGAGAGGTTTCCGTGCCGGAGGGCGTTCTGGATCACCGAGTTGGTGCGCTCCCAGATCTCCACCGGGTCGTGTTCGACCCACCCCGAGCGCGGGAGGATCTGTGAGTGCTCCAGCTGGTGCCTCGCCACCTCGTTGCCGGCATGGTCGAAGATCATGAAACGGGTGCTGGTGGTCCCCTGGTCCACCGCGCCGACGAAGTCCGCCATGGGATGCCGCCTCTCCTTGGGCTCTCCCGGGGCAGCCGGATCAGGGCAACCCCGGGAGCCGGTCAGCTCTCGTGTCAGCTTTCGTCCGGGGCCGGGACCCGTCCGGGGGGCTCCGGCTCGGCGGTCGGCAGGAACCGGCCGATGAAGACCTTGTACAGGCCCGCTCCCAGCAGACCGCCGATCACCGGACCGACGATCGGCACCCAGAAGTAGAAGTTCCCGTACTGATCTCGCCACGCTCCGCCGTACCCGGTGAGGAAGCTGGCCAGCCGGGGACCGAAGTCGCGCGCCGGGTTGATCGCGTACCCCGCGTTGGTGCCCCAGGCCATACCGATGGCCACGACGATCAGACCCACGATGAACGGCGCCAGGTTGGCGCCTGGGGGCGTGTTGAGCAGGTCCGTGACCGCCAGGATCAGCAGCAGCAGGATCGCGGTGCCGATGACCTGGTCGCGGAATGCGCCCCATTCGTGGACCGGCAGGTTCGGGTTTCCGTTGGCAGGCAGCGTGGAGAAGACGCCCTGCGTCTTGATCGTGTGGGTGGGGTCCGCTTTCGCCAGCGCCTCGGTGTAGTTCCACCGGACGATCAGGGCTGCCACGAACGCGCCGGCTGTCTGGGCCAGCGCGTAGGGGGCCACTTTGCTCCACGGGAACCCCTTGAACGCCGCCAGCGCGAGGGTCACCGCGGGATTGAGGTGCGCACCGCTCAGCCTCGCCGCGACGTACACCCCCAGGGTGACGCCGAGGCCCCAGGCCCAGGCGATGCTGTCGTGGTTTCCCAAGCCGCCCGGCGGAGTCGTGAGAGCCCCGCCGGCGACCACCTGAGCCACCACGCCACAACCGAAGAGGATGAGGATCATCGTGCCGGCGAATTCCGCTGAAAGCTCGCCGACCAGCCCTGATCTCTTGAGTCGCTCAGCCATGGGTGCCCGCTTCCCGCCGGCCCAAGGGTCGGCCGTCGACTGCCCCGAGTCCTCCAGAAATGATTGTAGGACCGGCCAGAGCCATACGCGCGCGGGGCGACACTGCTCGCTTGCCCGGCCAGGGAGGAGACGGAAGTCCGCCCGCCAGCAGGACATTTGGTGCCGTCGCGGAACATCGCGAAGAGCACGTCGGCTCGTCGCGTTGCGAGGCAGAGGATGGCCTGGGTGTGGTGCTTTCCCTGAGCGAACTTCTTGTCGTAGTAGGTGCGGGAGGCGGGATCGGCCAGGGCGGCGAACGAGGAGAGGAAGAAGGCCCGTTTGGGCTGCTTGTTTCCTCGCCGGGAGGGCTGTTCACAGCGGATCGAGGGGGTCGACCTCTTTGTTGCCGGGGCGAGGCCCGCGTATGCGGCGAGATGGGCGGCCGACGGGAACGCGGTGCCGTCACCGACGTCGATGAGGATGCAGGCAGTTTGTGCTGGTGGAGGACGGGCTGCAGGGAGTTGGCAAGGCTGGGGAGGATCACCACCAGCTCCGCCGCCACACCCGCCGAGGAGTACGCCGCCATGTGCGGCATGTCTGCGTAGACGGCGGCGCCCTGGCCGCCTGGACCGGACTGGCCGCACCCCCGTCCTGGCACGCCGGCGACAGCGAGCACGCATCGCGGATGTCCACCGCGTGACGGCACACTGTTCGTGGGGCGTGCGATCGCGAATGCGCCCGCCGGTCACCGGCGATGCCTGAGCTCCGTGAGGTCACTGGGCAGAGGGTCGGCCGCCGGTTCCACCCGGGAGGTCCCATGAAGATGCTGATCAACAGTCCGGAGACCGTGGTCGTCGATGCCCTGCGGGGGGTGGCTGCCGCCCACCCGGAGCTCAACGTGGACGTGGAGCGGCGGGTGGTCGTCCGGCGAGACGCGCGAGAGGGCGGGCGGGTCGGGCTGGTGTCCGGCGGCGGTTCCGGGCACGAGCCACTGCACGCCGGGTTCGTCGGGTACGGGATGCTGTCGGCCGCGTGTCCCGGGGACGTGTTCACCTCGCCCGTCCCGGACCAGATGCTGCGCGCGGTGCGCGCCGTCGAGGCCGGGCAGGGCGTGCTGTTCGTCGTCAAGAACTACACCGGGGACGTGCTGAACTTCCAGATGGCCGCCGAGCTCGCCGAGGAGGACGGCGTCCGGGTCGAGCGTGTCCTGGTCGACGACGACGTCGCCGTCACCGACAGCCTGTACACGGCCGGGCGGCGGGGCACCGGGGCGACCCTGTTCGTGGAGAAGATCGCCGGGGCGGCCGCCGAGGAGGGCGCACCGCTGGAGCAGGTGGCCGCGATCGCCCGGCGCGTCAACGAGTTCTCGCGCAGCTTCGGCGTGGCGCTCAGCGCCTGCAGCACTCCCGCGAAAGGAGGCCCGACCTTCGACCTGCCGGACGGGGAGATGGAGCTTGGGGTCGGGATCCACGGCGAGCCGGGCCGAGAGCGGCGTGCGATGATGCCGGCCCGAGAGATCGCGGAAGTCGCGGTGGGCGCCGTACTCGAGGAGCTGGGGGAGGTGCCTCCGGTCGACGGGCCGGTACTGGCCCTGGTCAACGGGATGGGAGCGACGCCGCTGCTGGAGCTGTACGGGTTCCACGCCGAGGTGGTCCGGCTGCTCGAGGCCCGCGGCGTGCCGGTGGCGCGGGCGCTCGTGGGCAGCTACGTCACGTCGCTGGACATGGCGGGTTGCTCGGTGACACTCTGCCGGGCCGACGAGGAGATGCTGCGGCTGTGGGACGCGCCCGTGCAGACGGCCGCGCTGCGCTGGGGCCGCTGAGCCCATGGCGGCGGTGGAAGCGGCCCGGCTCACGCGGCGGGCTCACCGTCAAACTCCATCTGAGCGCCGACGGCCGCTGCCGCCTGCTGTCCTTGATCGTGACACCCGGCCGGCGGGCGGACGCTACCCGGTTCAGGAGATGCCGGGTTCCGGAGAAAGGCCGACGAGGGTGGAACCATGGGCGGACGATGGTTCGGAACGCTCTGTGATCAGTCCTCGGCTGCCAACTCAGGGCCCGACGGGTGAGCGGATGGTGAGCGTCGCCCCTCGGGGTCGCGCCGAGCAGTGCGACCCCGAGGGGCGACGACGAGTTGACGTGTGGGCTTCCGGACGTGGCGGTCCGTCAGTGGCGCACCTTCACCTTGCTGAGCGCGGCCACCCCGAGCGCGGCCACGGCGATCTGTATCAGCCACTCGACCCAGTCGACGCCTTTGGTGTCGGCGACATCGAGGCCTGCCGCGATGCCCGTGCCGATGAAGGCGGCGACGATACCGATCAGAATCGTCCACAGCATGCCGATGTGTTGGCGCCCGGGGACCACGAGACGGCCCAGCACGCCGATCACGATGCCGATGACAATCGCGCTGATCACGCCTGAGATCTCCATGCGGTGTCACCCCATCCGTAGTTGGTGACGCACGGGTGCCCGCCGAACGGCCACACACTCCACAGCCTTGGCCATTGCTTTGGGTTGAGACTGATGTCTCGCTGAGCGAGGAGGGACGCGTTCATCCGTGTGGTGAACCAGGCACTGTGGCTGGAGGTTTGCCTGCCCGGCCGCCGCCGAGCACGAGTACCGGGGCTGTCCCGCCGCGCGAAGTGCCGTACCCGCGCTGTCAGTTCCTCGAGTTGCCGAACAGCAGGCGGTAGCCGATCAGCAGCACCAGCGAGCCGCCGATCGCCGCGCCCCAGGTGTAGAGGTCGAAGAAGTGGCTCTGCACCGGGCGGTCGAGGAAGCGCGCGGAGAGCCAGCCGCCGACGAACGCTCCCGCGACCCCGATGAGGGTGGTGCCGATCAGGCCGCCCGGGTCGCGGCCGGGCAGCAGGATCTTGGCGATGGCTCCGGCGAGCAGACCCAGGATGATCCAGCCGATGATGCCCACGTTGTAGTCCTCCAGTCGGATCGGGGCCGGGCGGAGTCCGCCGGGCCCCGACACTTCGGTTGCCTGATTGCGCAAGCCTATGGACTGAGGGCGGTCGGACAATGGTCCGCCGGTCGCTGGTGACAAGTCGTCGATGTTCTTTCACGCACTTATTACATTGCGCAATCAACGAAGTGGAGGCGCCCTCGTGGGGTCCGCCCCACCCCCCTTACACTGAGACAGCACGCGTGCGTCGACGGTGACGGGGGCGGGACAGGAGGGGATCGTGGCGACACTGGCCGGTGGCTTCGAGGATCCGTCCGACGAGGTGCTGACCGAGGCGGCCGCCGTGTTCGGACTCCTCGCCTCCTCCGCCCGGCTCCACATCATGTGGGCCCTGTCCCAGGGGGAGAGCGACGTCACCCACCTCGCCGACCGGGTCGGCGGGGCGCTGCCCGCGGTCAGCCAGCACCTGGCGAAACTGAAACTCGCCGGGCTGGTCCGTTCCCGCCGCGAGGGCCGCCGGCAGATCTACTACGTCGACGACCCCGACATCGTCACCGTCGTCCGCGTCATGGTCGGCCAGCTCACCGCCCGTACCGCCGCCCCGGCCGCCGCGCACAGCACCGGGTCACGGCGCGCTTAGGGCCGCCGGATACGCCCCTGGGCATGGTCGAGCCGGTCGGCCAGGCCGGTCAGGTCGTCGGCGTGCAGGTCGAACCCGTCCGAGGGGGTGGGCGGGTCGCCGACCGGGCGGGCGACGTAGGCGGTGCGCAGGCCGAGGCGCTGTGCTCCGCGCAGGTCCCAGGCGTGGGCGGCGACCATCAGGAGCCGCTCCGGCGGCCGTCCCGAGACGGTGACGGCCAGTCGGTAGACCGCTGGGTCCGGCTTGTAGGTCCGGGCGTCTTCCGCGGACAGGGCCTGGTGCCAGCGCAGTCCGGCGTGGGCGTTGATGCCCAGCAGCGCCGTCCGGCTCGCGTTCGAGAGTCCGATCAGCGGGAACCGTTCGGCGAGGCGGGCGAGCCCTGCCACGGTGTCGGGCCACGGCGGGAGCCTACGACTCGACAGGGCCAGCGCCGCTACGGCGGCCGGGTCGTCGACTCCGGCGGCGTCGGCGACGAGCCGGGCGGCTTCCAGGTCGAGGGCATCGCTGGTGAGGTAGGGCCGGACGCCGTCGAGGATGCGGCGTTGCTCGCGGTCGATGTGCTGCTGCCACAGCGACAGAAGCCGCTCGACCCCGGGATCGTCGATCGACGGGGCGAGTTCACGGATGCCGGCGCGGATGCCAGCGGGTTCGTCGACGAGCGTGCCGAGCACGTCGAACACGACGGCATCGATCTCGAGCTCTGACATGGAGAGGTCTCCTGAACGAAGCAGAGGCGCAAGAGGGACTGTCGGCCGAACGCAGCGGGCAGCCGGCCTGATTCCCGGTCGGGCACGGTGGGCGAGGACCGAGGGGCACGGGAGGTTGCCGCGCTCCTCCATGAGATCTCTCACCCGTGAAAAGCGACGGGGTCCGTACTGGCCGGGCCAGGGGTTTGTTAGATTGCGCAACTACGCAACCTAGGCGGAGTTCCCGCTTGGCCTGCCCGTACACCGCCGCGCACGCCCGGCCGCGCACCCCATGGCCCGGCCTGAGGGGCCCGACCGTTTCGTGGGAGTGGTAGATGAGCGACCGGTGGGACAGTCCGGGCGGTCAGGCCACGCGCAGCCGCACCGGCTCGGTGCCGGGGCAGCGGGAGGGTGGGTCCGGTGGAGCGCCGCGGCCCGGCGGACGCGCCGCGGCCCGGGCGGCGGCCCGCTCGAAAGGGGGCGGGCGCTCGCGTCGCCGGGCCCGTCCGGCACGGCGCGGCAGGCGGGTGCTGAAGATCGTCGGGATGTGTCTGGCGGTCCTCGTCCTGGGCACGGCCGGGGTCGGCTGGTGGTTCTACCAGCACCTCAACGGCAACATCAACAGCGTCTCCCTGGACGGCAAGGGCGGTGCGGAGAAGGCCGACGCGTTCGGCCGTACCCCCATCAACATCCTGGTCATGGGCTCGGACGGTCGCACCAGCAAGGCCGACTGCAAACTGGGCGGCGGCTGCTCGCAGACCGGCGTGCAGACGGGGAACGGCAACGCGGACGTGCAGATGGTGGTGCACATATCCGCGGACCGCTCCAACGCCACCGTCATGAGCATCCCCCGCGACACCATGGTCGACGTCCCGGCCTGCAAGGACGGCGAGAGCGGCCAGTCCACGGCCGGCTACTACGGCCAGATCAACAGCGCCCTCCAGTACGGCCCCGCCTGCCAGGTGGCCACCATCCATCAGCTCACCGGCATCCCCATCGACCACTTCGTCAAGCTCGACTTCTCCGGAGTCGTCAAGATGTCCGACGCGGTCGGCGGTGTCTCGGTATGTGTCGATCACAACGTCTACGACACCTACTCGCACCTGAAGCTGTCCCAGGGCCCGCACATCCTCAAGGGCGAGGCGGCCCTGGAGTTCGTCCGCTCCCGGCACGGCTTCGGTGACGGCAGTGACCTCGGGCGCACGGTCTCCCAGCACATCTTCCTCAGCGCGATGATCCGGAAGTTCAAGAGCGCGGGCACGCTCACCGACCCCACCGCGGTCTACGACCTCGCCGACGCCGCCACCAAGGCGCTCACTGTGGACGACGGTCTCGGCAGCGTCAAGAAGCTGATCGCGCTCGCGGCCGACGTCAACAAGGTCCCCACCAAGCGGATGACCTTCACCACGATGCAGACCGCCGCCGATCCCAACAACAGCAACCGTGTGGTGGTGGGCGCGGGCGCCAAGGCCCTCTTCTCCAGCATCGCCGACGACCAGTCCCTGACCACCGGTTCCGGGAAGAAGTCCGCGGCGGGCTCCTCGGCTGCCCCCGCGGCGGCCACGGCCACTGCGGTTCCGGTCTCCGAGATCGCCGTCACCGTCGAGAACGGCACCCGGATCACCGGCCGCGCCTCCGACGTCGCGAACGCGCTGACCGGCCAGGGGTTCAGCTCCGCCACGACCACCGCCAACGCGCCGAGCCCCGCGACGACCACCACCCTCACCTACGGCACCGGCCGGAAGGCCCAGGCCCAGACGGCCGCCAAGGCCCTCGGACTGCCCACCTCGCACCTGGTGGAAGGCGCCGGAAGCGGTCTGACCCTGGTGATCGGGAGCGACTGGACGAGCGGTACCACGTTCCCGGGCGGTTCGTCCTCGCCGGCGCCCGCCGACACCAAGGCCGCGGTCTCCAACGCCCACGCCCAGACCGCCGACGAGGCCAAGACCTGCGCCAAGGTCAGCCCCTACAAGACCGTCTCCCTCAACGGGGTGCCGATGACGCCGGAGCAGGCCTACGCGGCGGCGAGGGGCAAGAAGGACTCCGACGAGTGAGGCGGCCGCGGGGCACGTGGTTGTACAGTTGCGCAAGCTGGCAACAATGAGCGTAGAGAAGGGACCCGCGGCATGCTGCGCAACGGACTGGAGCCCTGGCACCTGCTGATCGTGGCGATCATGATCATCCTGCTGTTCGGCTCGAAGAAGCTCCCCGAGGCCGCGCGTGGGCTCGGCAAGTCGATGCGCATCCTCAAGAGCGAGGCCAAGGCCATGAAGGAGGACGGCACCGCCCAGAGCACCGCCGCCCCGGCCGAGTCCGCCCCGCAGATCGTCCGGCCCGCGCCCGGCGAGACCACGACGGCCCACCGGGTGGCCGAGGGCAACCCGGCGTCGTAATCGCACAGACCGGCTGACTGCCGTGCTCCGGGTTCGGGGCCCGGGGGCCGGCGAACGCTGTCGGTGGGGGCCATTAAGCTCCCGCCCATGAGTGAGGCAGGCGAGGGCCCCGGCAGACGAGTCGTCGACGGGCGCTTCGAGTTGGAGGCCCGTCTCGGCGGCGGCGGGATGGGCACGGTCTGGCGGGCCAGGGACCTGGTGCTGCACAGGATGGTCGCCGTCAAGGAGGTCCGCCCGCCCGACCGGGACCTCGCCGAGTACGACCCCGACGGCGCGCGGACGCTGCGCGAGCGGGTGCTGCGGGAGGCACGGGCCCTCGCCCGGATCGACCATCCGAACGTCGTCACCGTCCACCACATCGTCGACGGCGGCGACGGGACCTACCCGTGGATCGTCATGGAGCTGGTCAGCGGCGGCTCGCTCGCCGACCGGCTCGCCCAGGGGCCGATGCCGCCGGGCGAGGCGGCACGGATCGGCCGGGGAGTCCTGGCCGCGCTGGCCGCCGCGCACGACGCCGGCATCCAGCACCGGGACGTCAAGCCCGCCAACGTCCTGCTCAGGCCCGACGAGCGCCCCGTCCTCACCGACTTCGGCATCGCCGCGATCCGCGAGACGACCAGCCTCACCGCCACCGGCTCCCTGATCGGCACACCCGACTTCATGGCACCGGAGCGGATCTCGGGCCACGAGGGCGGCTCCGCCTCCGACCTGTGGTCGCTGGCGATGATGCTGTACACCGCCGTGGAGGGCCACCACCCGCTGCGCCGCGGCAACACCCTCGCCACGCTCGCCGCCGTCCTCAACGACGACGTGCCGCCGCCCGTGCGCGCCGGCGCCCTGGGCGACGTACTGATGAGCGTGCTCGTACGGGATCCGGCGGCACGGCCGTCGTCCGCCGTGCTGGACCGGCAGCTGGCCGAGATCGAGTCGGGGCGGGGCGGCCCGGCGCACGTGTGGCCCCAGCCCACCTCGTACTCCCCGAACCCGCCGTCCGCCGGTACGGGCCCTTCGTACCCGGGGGCCTTCGCCTCGCCGACGGCTCCGCTCGCCGGGGCCCCCGCCGCGGCGGGGGCGGCCCCTCCCGCCGGTTTCGGACCGCCGCCCGGACTTTCCGGTCCCGGCCGGCCGGTGACCTCGCCGGTACGCGCGGGCCGTAGGAGCCGACCCGCGGCGGGAGTGGTGCTCGGCGTGTCGGGGGCCTCGCTCGCCGGCGCCCTGGCCCTGATGTGGTGGCTGCTGCCCTTCGGAGGCGACGCGGGGGACTCAGACGCCGCCTCCCCCGTCATCACGGCCCCGGGGCCCACCAGTTCCGCGGCCGCCGCACCGGCAGCCCGGCAGTCGAAGGACACGGCGACGGCGACGACTCTGCTCACACCCGGCGGCGTCCGCACCGCCATCAAGGCACTGGAGCGGGAGAGCGGCCGGAGCAGGTTCGGCGACTTCACCGTCTACGACGACTTCGTGTCGGCCGAGTTGATGGTCGACGGCAGCGACAGCAAGTACGACACCTACACCTACCGCCGGGGGCAGGGCGTCGAGAAGGGCATCATCAAGGGCACCCTGTCCGGCGGCGACCGGCCCTTCCGCCTCGACGGCTTCAACTGGGACAAGCTGCCCGCCCTGCTGGAGGAGGCCCGTAAGAAGCTCCATGTCGACCAGCCGAACGCCCGTTACGTGCTGGTGGAACAGCCCAACGACGTGTTCGACACCCCCCTCGGCATGGCCGTCTACCTGAGCAACGAGTACAGCCAGACCGGCTATCTGGAGGCGACCCCCAAGGGCAAGGTCACCCGCGTCATGCCCGCGGAGAACTGAGTCCCGCGGGCGCGGAGCGACGCCGAGGCCACCCGGATCGCGGA
This sequence comes from Streptomyces sp. NPDC001668, assembly GCF_042893155.1. Taxonomy (NCBI): domain Bacteria; kingdom Bacillati; phylum Actinomycetota; class Actinomycetes; order Kitasatosporales; family Streptomycetaceae; genus Streptomyces; species Streptomyces sp. NPDC001668. The sequence goes on along the minus strand of NZ_JBIAUQ010000002.1, from coordinate 766,808 downwards.
ACCTGAAGGGGGCACGCGTGGACGACGAGCCTCACAGGCGGATCACCACGAGAGCCGTGTCGTCGGCGTTGCCGGTGGGCGGCAGCAGCTCCGTGAGGAGGGCGTCGGCCAGGGCCTCGGGGCCCGCGTGGCGGTGGCGGGTGAGCGCTTCGGTGAGACGGGCGAGGCCGGTGTCGATGTCCTCGGTGCGGCGCTCGATCAGACCGTCGGTGTAAAGGATCAGCGTGGCGCCCTCGTCGAAGGGCGTGGTGGCCTCCGGGCGGGTGGCGTGCTCGGGGCTGGCGCCGAGCGGCGGGTCGGTGGCCCGGTCCAGGAAGGACACCGTGCCGTCGGGGTGCAGCAGGGCGGGCGGGAGGTGGCCGGCGCTGCTGTAGGTGAGGGTGTGGGCGTCCCAGTCGATGAAGGCCGTCGCCGCCGTGGTGGACTCGGCGCCGTCGACGGAGCGGGCGTACAGCCCGAGGGCCTCCAGCGCCCGGGCGGGCCCGTCGGCGACCCGCGTGGCGGCGCTCAGGGCGCTGCGCAGCTGGCCCATGACGCAGGCGGCCGACAGACCGTGGCCCACCACGTCACCCACGGCGATGGCGAGACGGTCGCCCGGCAGGTCCACCAGGTCGTACCAGTCGCCGCACACGTTCAGGGCGCCGACGGCGGGCCGGTAGCGGACGGCCGCCTGGTGGTGGTCCAGGGGTCTGTGGGCGGGCAGCAGGGCCTCCTGGAGGGCCAGGGCCACCTCGCGTTCGCGGGCGTGGGCCTTGCGCAGGCGTTCGTTCACCTCCTGGAGCTCCCGGGCCCGGGTGTACAGCTCGGCCTCCAGGACGGGTGCCCGGCTGTCACCCCCCGGGCCGCCGTGGGCCCGGATGAGCTCGGTGACCTCCTCCACCCGGTGGACGAGCAGCGTCACCTTTCCGTCGGTGCCGAGGACGGGCGCGTTGACCGGGCTCCAGAAGTGTTCCTGCCAGTGGCCGGGCCGCTGGGGATCCTCGATGTCGTAGCGCACCACCGCCATGGTGTCGCGCTCGCCCGTGGCCACCGCGCGCAGCATCGACTCCCGTGTCTCCCGCATCCCGGCCGCGGCGGAGTCATGGGGGTTCTCGGGGAAGACGTCGAAGATGTAGCGGCCCACCAGCTGCTCGCGGGCCCGACCGGTGAAGCGTACGAAGTCGTCGTTGACGTCCACGTACACCAGTTCGGGCGTCAGCAGCGCCACCATGCCGGGCAGGGCCCGGAAGACCGCCGCGTGGTCGATCTGCGGTTTCCTCATGTGCAGCCTGCCTCGACACGAGCCATCATGATGTGATTTTCCACGATAGATGGGAACACGCCGCCGACTCGACAGCTACCGTCATCACGCGACAGCGAACGACTCGGTTTCGGATCCGTCGCGGGCCCGGCCCCAGGCCGGTCGCCCGACTCCCGGAAGGACCCACTCGTATGCGTCACGCAGTCCTCGGTACCGGCATCGTCGGCCGGACGATAGCCGGGAAGCTCGCCTCCCTCGGTCACGACGTCGTCATCGGCACCCGCGATCCCGGGGCCACTCTGGCACGGACCGAACCCGACGGCATGGGCAATCCGCCGTTCGCCCAGTGGCACGCCGACCACGGCCAGGTGCGCCTGGAGACCTTCGAGGCGGCGGCGGCCTTCGCGGAGACGGTCGTCAACACCACCGCCGGTCTGCAGAGCCTCGACGCGCTGCACGCGGCGGGCGCGGCCAACCTGAGCGGCAAGATCCTCATCGATGTCGCCAACCCGCTGGACTTCTCCGCCGGGATGCCGCCCACGCTGGACCCGGTCGGCACCGACAGCCTCGGGGAACGCATCCAGCGCGCTTTCCCCGACGCCAAGGTCGTCAAGACCCTCAACACCATGAACTGCTTCGTCATGGTCGAGCCGACCCGGGTCGCCGGAGAGCACAACGTGTTCGTCAGCGGCGACGACACCGGGGCCAAGAAGGCCGTCACCGCGCTGCTGGGATCCTTCGGCTGGCCCGAATCCAGCGTCATCGACCTGGGCGACATCACCAGCGCCCGGGGCGTGGAGATGCTCCTGCCGGTCTGGCTGCGCCTGTACGGCAACCTCGGCCACGGCGACTTCAACTTCCACGTCCAGGGAGCCCGGCCCGGGGCCTGACACCGGGCCCCGAGCCGTGGGGTACGCCGGGCTCCGGCCCGGCCTGCCCCGATCGGCCCCCGGTGAGTGGACCCTCGGCCCCTCACCCCGCCCCGGTGCGGCCTCCACACCCAGCCGTGGCGGCACCGGCTGGAGCCCGGCACCGTCACCCTGGAGGTGCGTCACCCTGGAGTCGCGGGCCGCCCCGGAACGGAGCCCGCGCCACGCGGACCCCGTCGGCCGCGCCCTGCACGTGTCGGTGGGCGCGTCCGTCCTCAACCTCCGGGTCGCCGCGGTCCACTTCGGCTGGTCACCCGTCGTACGGCTGCTGCCCGGCCCCGACGGCCACGGTCTGCTCGCCGCTGTCCGCCTGACGGCATGCCCGACCGCGACGAGGCGGAGCCGGTGCCGGCCTCGGCCGTCGCACGGATCCGCGGCCGTCATCCTGAGCTGTCACGACCGCGTCCGCCCGGGGCACCGCGGTCCTCACCGTCGTCGGCACCCGGGCCTCGGGCGGCTCACCGGAGCGGTGGTCGGGTCGGTGAGCCTCGGGCTGGCCGCGCACACCCACGGTCCGCTTCTGGTCGTCCGCGGCCTGGAGTGCGACACACGTCCTGTACTCCTGGGCCCACCGCGGGTGTGCGCGGCCAGCCGCAGGCACACCACGCCCGACTGCCGGGCGAGGAGGCGGGCCTCGTCGTGGTCGGCGCCCACCGCCACGGACACGGCGCGGAGCCGTGGTGCCGACTTGGTGACGCGGCATGACGCGGCATGACGGGACATGTCTTGACATGAGGCGCCCGGACCACAAGGGATGCCCCGAACGGCCCTGTCGGGTACCCGGCCGGCGGGCGGAAGGTGGTCATACGCCGACCGCGCGCACACGGCCCCGAGATCCACCCCGACATCCACACCGAGACCCGCCCCCAGATCCACCCCAGACCCGCCCCGGAAGGGAATCCCGATGTCCGTCGACACGCAGCAGGCGCCCGCCGAGCTCACGGACGACGAGCTCAAAGCCCTGGACGCCCACTGGCGCGCCGCGAACTACCTGTCGGTCGGCCAGATCTACCTCCTGGCCAACCCGCTGCTCGAGGAGCCCCTGCGCCCCGAGCACGTCAAACCGAGGCTGCTCGGACACTGGGGCACCTCCCCGGGCCTGAACCTTGTGCACACCCACCTCAACCGCGTCATCACGTCCCGTGGCCAGGACGCCCTGTGCGTCTGGGGCCCCGGCCACGGCGGACCGGCCGTGCTCGCCAACTCCTGGCTGGAAGGCTCCTACTCCGAGACCTACCCCGACGTCAGCAGGGACGCGGCCGGGATGGAGCGGCTGTTCCGGCAGTTCTCGTTCCCCGGCGGGGTGCCCAGCCATGTGGCACCGGAGACCCCCGGGTCGATCCACGAGGGCGGCGAACTCGGCTACTCCCTGTCGCACGCCTACGGGGCCGCGCTCGACAACCCGGACCTGCTCGTCGCCTGTGTCATCGGCGACGGCGAGGCGGAGACCGGGCCGCTGGCCGCGTCCTGGCACTCCAACAAGTTCCTCGACCCCGTCCACGACGGCGCGGTCCTGCCGATCCTGCACCTCAACGGCTACAAGATCGCCAACCCGACCGTGCTCGCCCGGATCCCCGAGTCCGAACTCGACGACCTGCTGCGCGGCTACGGCCACGCGCCGATCCATGTCACCGGCGACGACCCCATGACCGTGCACCGCGCCATGGCCGCGGCCATGGACGACGCCCTGGAACGCATCGACGCGATCCAGCGCGGCGCCCGCGAGGACGGCGTCTCCGAACGCGCCCACTGGCCGGTGATCGTGCTGCGCACCCCCAAGGGCTGGACCGGCCCCGCCGAGGTCGACGGCCTCCCCGTCGAGGGCACCTGGCGCTCCCACCAGGTCCCGCTGTCCGCCGTACGGGACAACCCCGAGCACCTGCGGCAGCTGGAGGCGTGGCTGCGCTCCTACCGGCCGCGGGAACTCTTCGACGAGCAGGGACGCCCGAGCCCCCAGGTGCTCTCCTGCGTGCCGGCCGGCGAGCGCAGGCTCGGCGCGACCCCGCACGCCAACGGCGGGCTGCTGGTGCGCGAACTGCCGCTGCCGGAGCTTCCGTCGTACGCCGTCGAGGTCGACAAGCCGGGCGCGACCATGCACGAACCGACCCGCGTCCTGGGCGATCTGCTCGAGTACGTCATGCGCCGCACCCATGACCGCCGCGACTTCAGGATCGTCGGCCCGGACGAGACCGCCTCCAACCGGCTCCAGGCGGTCTACGGGGCGAGCGGCAAGGCATGGCAGGCGCAGACCCTGCCCGTGGACGAACACCTGGAGCGGCACGGCAGGGTGATGGAGATCCTCTCCGAACACACCTGCCAGGGCTGGCTGGAGGGCTATCTGCTCACCGGCAGGCACGGACTGTTCTCCTGCTACGAGGCGTTCGTGCACATCGTCGACTCGATGGTCAACCAGCACATCAAGTGGCTGCGCACCACCCGCCGGCTGCCCTGGCGCGCACCCATCGCCTCCCTCAACTACCTGCTCACCTCGCACGTCTGGCGCCAGGACCACAACGGCTTCTCCCACCAGGATCCCGGCTTCGTCGACCACATCCTCAACAAGAGCCCCGAAGCCGTACGGGTCTACCTGCCGCCGGACACCAACACCCTGCTGTCCGTCGCCGACCACGTGCTGCGCAGCCGCGACTACGTCAACGTCGTGGTCGCCGGCAAACAGCCCACCTTCGACTGGCTGTCCATGGACCAGGCACACGCGCACTGCGCACGAGGCGCCGGGATCTGGGACTGGGCCGGGACCGAGGACGGCGGCCGGGAACCCGACGTGGTCCTCGGCTGCGCGGGTGACGTGCCCACCCAGGAGGTCCTGGCCGCCGCCCAGTTGCTCCGCCGCCACCTGCCGGACCTCGCCGTCCGCGTCGTCAACGTCGTCGACCTGGCCCGGCTGCTGCCGCAGGAGGAACACCCGCACGGCATGCCGGACGCGGAGTACGACGCGCTGTTCACCCGCGACAAGCCGGTGATCTTCGCGTACCACGGCTACCCGTGGCTGATCCACCGCCTGGCCTACCGCCGCGCCGGCCACGCCCATCTGCATGTGCGCGGCTACAAGGAGATCGGCACGACGACCACACCGTTCGACATGGTCGTCCGCAACGACCTCGACCGGTACCGGCTGGTCATGGACGTCATCGACCGCGTCCCCGGCCTGGCGGTGCGCGCCGCCGCCGTACGGCAGCGGATGGAGGACATCCGTCTCAGGCACCACGACTGGATCCGCGCCCACGGCACGGATCTGCCGGAGGTCGCGGACTGGACCTGGGACGGCTGAGCGGTACGGCGCCGCACGCCCGAGTGACCTACACGGGCACCACGACAACCGGGCCCCGGGCGGCACGCAGGACCTCTCGCGCCACCGTTCCCGGCTCACCGGTGCGGCTGCGGCCCACGACCACCAGGCCGGCGTCCGCGGACAGCAGGGCCAGGGCCTCGGCCGGCGGCAGGTGCCGTACGTCTTCCAGGACCCGCACGTCCGGGAACTTCCCCCGCCATGGCCGCAGCGCGTCGGACAGCAGCTGCACCTCGTGGTCCTCCCAGGCGGCCCGGTCCTCCTCCGGTATGCCGAAGGGCAGTTCGGCCGCGCAGGAGGGGAACCGCCACGCGTGGACGGCCCGCAGGCGGGCGCCCCGCAGCCGGGCGCAGTCGAAGGTGAAGCGGACCGCGCCCTCGGCGGGCCGGCGGGCGTCCACACCGAGCACGATCTCGGCGAACCGGTGCGAGGGGTTCTGCATGATCCTGCCTCCTGCGGGTCGGTGGAGTTCCGGGTGCTTCAGCCGGCGCGGGCGGCGGGTGGGCCGCTCAGCCCATGGTGGCGGAGGGTTGGGAGGTCGGCGCAGCGGTGTCCGCGGGGGACGGCTCGGTCTGGATCTCGAACACCCCGCCCAGTCCCGCGGCGCGGAGGATCCGCAGGAAGCGGCCGCTGCCGGTGAGCAGCCGGAGCCTGCCGTGGCGGGCGCGGGCCCGGCTGCGCACCCGGCACAGGACGGCGAGCCCGGCGCAGTCGATGAAGGACACGGGACGCAGGTCGAGGACCAGATCGGGACCCGGCCCCGAGGTGAGCGCGTCCAGGTGCGCCGCCAGTGGGGTCGCGGCCAGGAGGTCGATCTCGCCGTGCAGGGTCACGAAGGTGGTTCCGTCGACGGTGTGCACCGTCCGGGACGGCGCGGGCGGCGTGCGGTTTTCGGGCATGGCGAGATGAAAGCCGCTGCGAAGACCTCTCCGGAAGGGCCGACCGGCCCATGCGCTCCGCGCACTCGTGACGGATCCTGAAGACAGGCGCCGTACCCGAGCAGCACCGGAGGCCGCCATGCCCGGCACCCCGCACACCGTCAGTGACGTGATGACCCGCACCGTCGTCGCCCTGGGGAGCGGCAGGACGTTCAAGGACATCGTGAAGGCCATGGAACGGTGGCGGGTCAGCGCCCTCCCCGTCGTGGACGCGGAGCACCGCGTCGTGGGTGTGGTCTCCGAGGCCGACCTGCTGCCCAAGGAGGAGTTCCGCGACGGCGACCCGGACCGCTACACCGAGCTGAGGCGGCTCTCCGACCTCAGCAAGGCGGGCGCCCGCGTCGCCGGGGAACTGATGACGGCCCCCGCCGTCACCGCCCCGGCCGACGAGACGCTCGCGCGGGCCGCGCGGACCATGGCCGGGTTCAGGGTCAAACGGATGCCGGTCGTGGACGCCGACGGCGTGCTGCAGGGCATCGTGAGCCGGTCCGACCTGCTCAAGGTGTTCCTCCGGGACGACGAGGACATCGCCCGGCAGGTGCGTCGCGAAGTCGTCGCGCTCCTCTTCCCCGACCCCCTCGAACCGGTCCGCGTGCAGGTGCGCGACGGGGTCGTGACCCTGACCGGCCGGGTGCGGGACACCTCGGTCGTGTCCGTCGCCGCGCGCCTGGTGCGGGCGGTCGAGGGAGTGGTGGACGTGGACTGCGCGCTCCTGGGCGCGCCCCGCCGGCCGGACCTGGACCCGGACCTGCCCGCGGCGGCCCCGGTGAGCGGGACGGGCGGCGACCGTACGGGCCGGCCGGGCAGCCGATCGTCCACCTGAGGGCCGTGCCCGGCGGCCTCTTCGGAAGCCCGCCCGTAGAGGAGAGGGGGTGACGGATCATGGCGACGACGAGACCTGCACGTCTGAGGAAGGTGTGGTGGTGGCGGTGGCGGCGCAACCCGGTGCGGCGGCGCAGCGACATCGTGGAGGCATGGATCGTCCTGGCCACCTGGACCCTCGCCCTGCTGGGCGGCCTGCTCGCGGGAGCCGCGGCGGGCCTGGCCATGGAGGACGAGCTGGCCGCCCGCCGAGCCGCACTGCACACCGTGTCGGCCGTACTCACCGAGAACGCGAACCGTACGCCGACCGTGACCGGTGACGGCAGTGGCGAGACGGTCCGGGCGAAGGTGCGCTGGACATCACTCGACGGGTCCCCGCGCACCGGAGTGGCCCGCGTCGAACCGGGCACCGCGGCGGGCACGCCGGTCACCGTGTGGACCGACCGCCGGGGCGACCTCGTCCGCGCACCCCTCAACGCGGCGGAGGCCCGCCTGCAGTCCGTGCTGACGGGCCTGCTGGTCGCGGCGGGCACCGGCGCGGCCGCACTGGGAGGCGGCCGGCTGGCACGGCTGCGACTGGACCGGCGGCGGCTGCGGGACTGGGAGGCGGAGTGGGCGCGGGTGGCGCCAAGTGGCGGGCGGACATGAGCGGTTGACGGGGGCGGCCGGGTCTCTGAGGGCGCTGGTCGGGTCCTTCAGGACCTGTGAAGGGAGGTGAACGGCGGAGGCTGCCGCAGAACTCAGCCGACGGCCGGACCCGCGCCCACCGAATCCCGGATCACGAGCTGGGTGCCCAGCACGACGTGGTGGTCGGAGGTGAGCCCCACCTCGCGGTCCAGGGCGAGGCGTACGGCGGTGCGGCCCAGTTCCTCGTACGGAACCCGGACCGTGGTCAGGGCCGGGGTCAGGTCGGCGGCGAACGGGACGTCGTCGAAGCCGGCCACGGAGACCTCGCGCGGCACGCTCAGGCCGGCCTCGCGCAGGGCGGCCAGGGCACCCAGCGCGACCACGTCGGACCCCGCGAACACCGCCGTGAACCCGACCCCCGTGCGCAGCGCCTCCCGGGTGCGCAGATACCCCGACGCACGGGTGTAGTCCCCGCTCGTGTCCAACTCCTCAGCGTACGGCGTGCCGTGGGCGCGCAGCGCGTCCCGGTAGCCGAGGCGCCGCTCCTCCGCGCTGCTGAAGCCCGGCGCGCCGCACAGGAAGAGGACCCGCCGGTGACCGGCCGCGAGCAGGTGCGAGGTGGCCTGGAACGCGCCGCCGCGGTTGTCGTAGTCCACGACGGTGGCCGGCACCCCCGCGGGCAGCGGCGGCCGGCCGCACAGCACCAGCCGGGACCCAGCGGAGTCCAGAGCCTCGGCGTAGCGGGCCATACGGCGGTGGTAGGCGGCGTCCGTCACGGTGCCGCCGACGAGCACGACCGCCGCCGCGTGCTGCTCCCGCATCAGCTGGACCAGGTCGTCCTCCCGCCCGGTGTCGTCCTTGGTCGAGCAGACCAGGCTGAGCCTGCCCCGCCTGCCGGCCTCCTCCTCCACGCCCGCGGCCACATGGGCGAGGGAGGGGCCGGTGATGTCGCGCAGGACGAGGGCGACGGGCCCGGCGACCCGGCCGGACAGCGCCTTGGCGTGGACGTTCACGACGTAGTGGAGGGAGTCGACGGCCGCCATGACCCGTTGCCTGGTCTCCGCGGAGACCGGGTAGTTGCCCGCCAGCGTCCGGGAAACGGTTGCTACGGAGACGCCGGCCTTCGCGGCGACATCGCGGATCGTGCTGGGTCTGTCGGCCGCCCCCCTCTTCCGCTTCGCCCTCTTCGCCTCCGGGGCGCCGGTCGGCCGTTTCTCCTCGTCCGTCACGGCTCCGACGTTACTGCACGTGTTCGCGCCTGTGTGTCGGCCGGTGGGGAAAGCGCACCCCACGAGACCGGTAAACGTTTGTGAGAGCCGCCGCGTCAGCTCGGTCTCAGGATCACCGCCTGGCCGCCCGCCGGGGCCATGGCCACGTCGAGTGTGCTCTTGGCGGTGACGGACCGGGTGCTGACCACGACCGGGGTCTGGTACGGGGCGGCACCGGGGGTGCCGTCGGCGTACACGGTCGCCGTGTACGTCCCGCCGCCCAAGAACGACAGCGGGACGGACAGGGTCCGGGACGTCTCGTCGGTCATGGCCCCGAGGTACCAGGTGTCCCCGCTGCGGCGGGCGACCGCGACGTACTCGCCGATCGACCCGGCCAGGGTCCGGCTCTCGTCCCAGGTGGTGGGGACGGCGTTGAACCAGGGCAGTCCCGGCCAGTTCGCGGGGTTGGCGTACTTGGACGGCTTGTCGTACCAGAAGAGGAAGTTGAGCGGCTGGTAGTACACCGCGGCCATCGCCATCTGGTGGGCGTTGGTCGTCCTGTCCCGTGACTGGCCGTAGCAGATGGTGTAGTCCATCGGGCCGCCGATGTTGCGGGCGAAGGGCAGCGTCACGTTGTGCGTGGCGGTCGGGAACTGCTCGTTGCCGCGGACGCCCTCCAGGCTGATCCAGTTGGGGTAGGTGCGCTCGTAGCCGAACGGCCGGACGTCGTCGTGCATGTCGATCAGCAGCCGGTACCTGGCCGCCGTCTTGGCCCAGTCGGTGATCCGGGTCGTCATGGTCCGCGTGCCGTCGTTGATGAAGCCGAGCTTGACGCCCGCGACGCCCCAGCCCTTGTAGAGGGCGAAGAGGGAGTCCGCGTCGGTCAGGGCGAGCCGGTTGACGTAGAGGAAGACACCGATGCCCTTGTCCGTCGCGTACGAGATGACGGACGGGAGGTCGATGGCGGCGATCGGCGTGGTCGCGTCGGGGGTCGTGAACTCGGGGCCGTACCAGCCGGCGTCGTACTCGATGTACTCCAGTCCCCGGGCCACGGCGAAGTCGACGCCCGCGAGGCCCGCGGCGGTGCTGAGCTCGCAGCGGAAGACCTTGCCCGGCTTGATCCACGAGGTGTCGGTGAGGGCGTTGGGCGGGGCCAGGTTGAGGATCAGCTCGGCGTTGTCGACCAGTTCGGCATGGGTGGAACCGATCACCACGGCTCGCCACGGCGTGGCGAAGGGGGTGGTGACCGTGCAGGCGGTCTCGACCGGGCCGGTGCCGCGGGCGGTGTGCTCCATCAGAAAGGCGGACAGGGTGCCGGGCTGTCCGTCGACCGAACGGAGCATCAGACGCGGGAAGTCGAGCCGGGCCGACTCGCAGACGCAGGCGATGAGTCCGTCGCCGAGGGTGGCGGTGAGCGGCAGGTCGGTCAGGGGGCCGTTGTCCGTGCTGGAGCTTCCGGTGACCGGGATGGCGCCCGGTGCCACCGGGAGGTAGGCGTTCTCGTCCCGGGCGCTGTAGACGGTGGTGCCGTCCGGGAAGGCGAACGTGGTCAGCTCGTCGGAGACGGTGGCGGTGCCCTCGTCGAGCAGGAGGCAGCGCAGCGCGACACCGGTCCGGTAGGCGCGGACCTGGACGCCGAAGCGGGCCCCCGAGGTGTTGTCCCGCAGCTCCCAGCGCTGCTCCTGGTAGTGGTCGGTGACGGTGGCGTTGCGCCCGTACACCGGGTTCCAGGTGGTGCGGGCTGTCCCGTGCTGGTTCCGGGTCACCGTCACATCGCTGCCGAGGACGGTCCCGTCGTCGAGTGCGAGCCCCAGGACGGAGGTGTCGACCACCGTCCTGCCCCGGTGCCGGGCGGACCACGTGAGCGCCCCGTCCACCACCGACATCGTGATGGCGTTGGCGCCCATGCGCGCGGTCGCGCACACCGGCCGCGCCGCGGTGTCCGCCTCTTCACCCGCGTAAGCCGGCTCCGCCACGCTCGCCGCCGCGGCCAGACCGACGGTGACGGCCGTGCCCTTGAGCATCCCTCGACGCGACAGCGCCCCCCGGGTGGCGGCTCTGCCCGGCGCGGGCTCTTCCCGGTCCTCGGTGCTGGTCATGGCGGCGCGGCCTCCTCGGCTGGTAAACGTTTTCTATCCGGGAATGGTGTACGGCCGAGGAAGCCCGGTCAATACCCGCGTCCAGTTCTTCCGCATGCGGACGGCGACGAAGAACGGTGTCTGAAGCGTCTTGAGGTAGCGGCTCTCGTCCACGCGCCGCGCGGCCTCCGTGGCCCGCGGCTCCACGAAGCGCTCCAGGACGAACCCGGCGTCGAGGAGTTCTCCCAGGAAGGTCTGCATCGTCATGCGGCGATAGGAGTTGGTGGCACCGCTGTCCCCGAACCGCGTCTCGGCACGGCCCTCGTCGAAGTAGGAACCGCCGTGCCAGACCCAGTCGGCGGTCGGATGGACCGTGGAGAGCAGCAGGGTCCCACCGGTACGCAGGACGCGGTGCACCTCGGCCAGCAGTTGCCGGCGCGCCTCCAGGTGGTGGTGCACCAGGGCCATGACCACCAGGTCGAACGAGTCGTCGTGGAGGAAGCCGAGTGGTTCCTCCAGGTCGTGCTGGTGCAGGGTGACGGCGTCGTCGTCGCCGACGCGGGTGCGGGCATGGCGCAGCAGGGTCGTGCTGCCCTCGACGCCGACCACCTCCGCCGCTCCTCGTGACCTCAGTTCCGTGATGTAGTGCCCGGCGCCGCAGCCGACGTCCAGGACGCGCAGCCCGGTGACGTCACCGGCCAGGGCGAACATGGCGGGCCGGTCGGTGTGGGCGTTGTAGGGGCCGTCGGTCGCGTTGTCGGCGAAGTAGTCGCCGAGGGGACCTTCGTAGGAGGTGTCGATGCGCATCCCGGCATGCTGTCAGCGGGCTCAGGCACAGCAACAGGGTCAGGATCCGGAACAGAGAAGGAGCAGGGCGTGATCATCACGTGCGGCGTACGGCCCGCGCCGGTTCAGCCCTGGCGCTCCCCGGCGCGGACCAGTCCGGTCTCGTAGGCGATGACGACGAGTTGGGCGCGGTCGCGGGCGTCGAGCTTGGCCATGGCGCGGTTGGCGTGGGTCTTGACGGTCACGGGCGCGACGAAGAGTCGCTCGGCGATCTCGTCGTTGGACAGACCGGTGGCCACCAGGGACATCACCTCGCGTTCCCGGGGTGTGAGCGTCGCCAGGCGGCCGGGGTCGGCGAGGTCGCCCGCGGTGGGCTGGGACATCACGCGGGCGATGAGGCTCTTGGTGGCCGCGGGGGACAGCAGCGCCTCGTCGGCCTGGACGAGGCGGATGGCGTCGAGCAGTTGGGCCGGTTCCACCCCTTTGCCGAGGAAGCCGCTCGCGCCCGCCCGGAGCGCCTCGATGACGAACTCGTCCACTTCGAAGGTGGTCAGGACGAGGACCTTCACTCCCGCGAGGTTCTCGTCCCGGCCGATGAGACGGGTGGCCTCGATGCCGTCGACCTCGGGCATCCGGATGTCCATGACCACCACGTCGGCCCGCTCGGACCGGGCCAGCTGGACCGCCTCCCGGCCGTTGGCGGCCTCCGCGACCACCTCCATGTCGGGCTGGGCGTCGATGAGCAGGCGGAAAGTACCGCGCAGCAGGGCCTGGTCGTCGGCGAGCAGGACGCGAATCGTCATGGGTGGTGCTTCCTCGGGGCTGGTCGGGCGGTCGCGGGGGTGAGGGACAGGGGCAGTTCGGCGACGACCCGGAAGCCGCCGCCGGGATGCGGTCCGGTGGTGAGGGTGCCGCCGATGGCGGTGGCGCGCTCACGCATCCCGATCAGCCCGTGGCCGGTGCCCGGGCCCTTGGGGGCGTGCGGGCCGCCGTCGTCGGTGACGGTGACGCGCAGGGTCACGGCACCGTAGTCGAGGCTCACGTCGGCGTGCGTCGCGCGGGCGTGCTTGTGGGTGTTGGTGAGGGACTCCTGGACGATGCGGTAGGCCGTCAGATCGGTCGCCGGGGCCACGGGCCGGACCAGGCCGGTGCGATGCACCGTCACGGCCAGACCACCGGCCCGGATACCGCCGATCAGGGCGTCGAGGTCGGCGAGCCCGGGCAGGGGCGCCCGGGAGTCGGGCGCGTCGTCCGGCTGGCGCAACAGGCCGACGGTGGCCCGCAGTTCGTCCAGCGCGGCACGGCTGGTCTCCTTGATGTGGGCCAGGGCCTCGTAGGCGCGGTCGGGGTCGGTGCGCATGAGGTGGTGGGCCACGCCCGCTTGGGCGTTGACGAGGGTGATGTGGTGGGCCACCACGTCGTGCAGCTCGCGCGCGATGCGGACCCTTTCCTCGGTGACGCGCCGCCGGGCCTCCGCCTCCCTGGTGCGCTCGGCGCGTTCGGCGCGCGCCTCGACCCTCGCGAGGTGCAGCCGGCGGCTGCGGACGGCGTCGCCCAGGGCGGTGGCGGCGATCGCGAAGTCGAAGCGCAGCAGACTGGTCCCGACCAGGACGGGCTCCTCGTGGGTGGCCGCGTACACACCGGTGACGGCGACGGCGGCGATGACCCCGACCGTCCAGGCGGTGCGTCGGCCGCTGCGGGTCGCGAGGGTGTACAGGGCGACGAGGCTCGCGGTCGGGGTCGCCACGCGGTCGGGGGCCAGCGCCATGGCGGTCAGGTCGATCGCCAGGGTGAGCACGACGACGGGCAGCGGCCAACGGCTTCGGACGACCAGGGGGACGCAGGACAGCGCCGTCCAGGCCACGCCCGCGGCCCGGGGCGCGTGCCAGCCGGAGTCCCCCGCGGCCGCCGCGGCCACGGCGATGACGATCAGCACCGCCGCGGGGGACGCGTCCCTGATCCGCTCGTGCCGGGATGCCCACCGCCTCATCGCTGTCACCTGCATTTCCTCACTGTAAGGAGCGCGGGCCGGCGGGAGGCCGGGCCCTCCCCGGCCTCCCGCCGGCCCGCGTGTGTGCCGTCGCTACGACGTGACGGCCGGTCTCAGTCGGTCAGAGCGGCCGGCTGCGGCTCCCGGACCGGGTGCCGCGCGGGCTCCGGCTCCTCCGAGGGTCCCTCCACGGACACGTGGGGGAGTGCCTTGTCCAGCCGGCGCGGCAGCCACCAGTTCGCGCGCCCGCACAGATGCATGAGCGCGGGGACGACCACCATCCGGATCAGCAGCGCGTCGAGGGCCACGGCCACGGCGAGGCTCAGACCGAACTCGGAGATCACCCGCATGCCGCCGAACACGAAGGAGCCGAAGACACAGAACATGATGGCGGCGGCGACGGCGATGACCTGTCCGGTCTCGGCCTGGCCGACCCGCACGGCCCGGTGGCTGTCACCGGTGTGCGCCCACTCCTCGCGCATCCGGCTGACCAGGAAGACCTGGTAGTCCATGGACAGCCCGAACATGATGCCGACGACCAGGATCGGCACGAACGACTCGATCGGTCCGGCGGCGCCGAGTCCGAGGAGCGAGGCGCCGAAGCCGTACTGGAAGACGACCACGATCGCCCCGAAGGCCACACCGATGCTGAGGATGTTCAGTACGGCGCCGACGGCGGGGATGAGCAGACTGCGGAAGGCGACGGTCAGCAGGAGGAAACCGAGCGCCGCGATCACCAGCACGAACACCGGGAGCTTGGACATCAGGACCGAAGCGAAGTCGTCGTTGCTCGCGGTGGTGCCGCCGACGTAGACCTCCAGCGACGTGCCCCGCTCCGCCGGCGGGATCACGTCCTCGCGCAGGTGGTGGATCAGGTCGGAGGTGGCCGCCGACTGCGGGGAGCCGGCCGGGACGACGGAGATCACCCCGACCGACTGACCCGCCTTCATCGGGGCGGCGGTGGCACTGGCGACGCCGTCGACCTGCCCGAGCGCGGTGACGAGCTTCGCCTCGGCCGCCTTGTCGGCCGCCGTGGGTGCCTGCACGGCGAGGACCAGGGGGCCGTTGAAGCCGGGCCCGAAACCGTCCGCGATCATGTCGTACGCCTGCCGGTTCGTCGACGTCGTGGGCAGGTTGCCGTCGTCGGACGCGCCCAGGCGCAGCGACAGCGTGGGGAACGCGAGCGCCGCCAGCACGGCCAGGGCGAGCAGCCCGAGCGCCTTGGGCCGGTCCTGCACCCGCTGTGCCCACCGGGCCCACAGTCCGGTCCCGCTGTGCGCGGCGGTCCCGTGTGCGGCGTGTGCGCGGCGCTCGCCGCGGCCGAGGATCCGGGGTCCGATCATGCCGAGCAGCGCGGGCAGCAGGGTGATGGCCGCCAGCACGGTCAGGACGACGGTGACGGCGGCGCCGACGGCCATGCCGTTGATGATGCCGACGTTCAGGGTGAGCATGCCGAGCAGCGCGACCACGACGGTCAGCCCGGCGAACACCACCGCCCGGCCTGAGGTGTTGAGCGCTTTGGCCGTCGACTCGGCGACACCCATGCCCGCCCGCAGGTTGGCGCGGTGACGGTTGACGATGAACAGGGCGTAGTCGATGCCGACTCCGAGACCGATCAGCGAACCGAGGGTCAGGGTGGTGTCGGACAGCGTGATGAGGTGGCTGAGCAGCATCACCGCGACCGCGGAGGTGCCGACGCCGACGACGGCCGTGACGATCGGCAGCACCGCCACCCAGACCGCGCGGAAGACGAACAGCAGCACGACGAAGGCGAGCGCGATGCCCATGACGTCGGCGACCGCGTTCGGAGCGGGGTTGACGGTGAACGCCTGCCCGTTCAGCGCGATGTGCAGACCGTCCGACTCCGGCGCGGTCGCGAGTTCCTCGACACGGTCGACCTGGGCGTCGCTCACGTCCTGGTCGAAGGCGACCGTCGCGTACGCCGTCCTGCCGTCCTTGCTCACCTGGGCCGAGCCCGCCGCGGTGTACGGGCTGGTCACGGAGGCGACACCGGGTGCTTCGGAGATACGACCCAGCACACCGCTCATCGTCCGCTCGGTGGCACCCCCGGTGACCCGGTCGCCGTCGGCCTGCCAGACGACCCTGCCGCTCTTGGCCGCCGCGCTGTCGGAGGCCTGCTGGAGCAGGGCCGTCGCCTTCGCCGAGTCGGTGTTCTGCGAGGTCGGGCTGTTGCCGAAGGCGCTGCCGACGGCACCGACTCCGGCGCCCAGGGCGAGCAACAGGCCCACCCAGGCCAGGACGACGGCGAGCCGGTGCCGGTGACACCAGCGGGCGAGAGGGGACATCGACGAGCCTTTCGAGAAACGCACCACGTGAGCGGGCCGGTGATCCCGGCCCACCCTCACGCTCGCAGTCCCGCTTTCTCTCGTCGTTGGCCGAACGCAGACACTTGCCTCTACTGCGCTCGCAGCAGACGTGCGGGTGAGGAGCCGTGGGACACGGCCGACGACGAAGGCAGAGAATGCTGACCATGCAGAACAAGCCCGTGGACAAGCCCGTGGACCAGGAACTCGTCGAGGCCGCGGCGCACGTCGCCCGTACACGCTGCCGAGGTGACAACCACACCATGGCGGCCGCGGCACGTGCCCGCGACGGCCGGATCATCACCGCCGTGAACGCCTACCACTTCACGGGAGGCCCCTGCGCCGAACTGGTCCTCATCGGTACGGCGGCCGCCCAAGGTGCCTACGAGCTGGAGGCGATCGTCGCCGTGGGGGACCGGGACCGCGGGGTCGTGCCTCCGTGCGGCCGCTGCCGGCAGGTCCTGCTCGACTACTTCCCGGGCATCGAGGTCATCGTCGCCCCGGACGGCCGCACCCGGACCGTGCGCATCACCGACCTGCTGCCCGAGAGCTACGTCTGGGCCGATCACCAGCTCGACGCCGGGTGACGCGGGACGGCCGTATCAATGAGAGCGTGGCATGGTCGTCCATCCGCTGGACATCAGCGTGGACAGCAGCTCGGACAGCGGCTTCGTCAACCCGCCCCGGAGCCGGCGGCCGGCCCGAAACAAGGAGCGACACCATGCGGTACCGCACACTCGGCAGCTCGGACCTGAACGTCTCGGAGATCTCGCTCGGATCCTGGCTCACCTACTCCGGCGGCGTCGAGGCGGACGCCACCCGCGCGTGCACCGAGGCGGCCTTCGACGCGGGCATCAACTTCTTCGACACCGCCAACGCCTACGGACGGGGCGCCGCCGAGACGGCCTGGGGCGAGATCCTCTCCTCCCACCCCCGTGACTCCTACATCCTGGCCACCAAGGTCTACTTCCCGATGTCGGACGACCCGGCCGACCAGGGCCTGTCCCCGGCGCACATCGCCCAGCAGATCGACGCCTCCCTCACCCGCCTCAGGACGGACCACGTCGACCTGTACCAGGCGCACCGCTTCGACTCCACGGTGCCGGTCGAGGACACCGTGGAGGCGTTCCAGAAGGTCGTCGAGCAGGGCAAGGCCCGCTACATCGGCTTCAGCGAGTGGACTCCCGAGCAGATCCGGGCGGCGATCGACATCGCGGGGCCCGACCTGTTCGTCTCCTCCCAGCCGCAGTACTCCATGCTGTGGCAGGCCCCGGAGGCCGAGGTGTTCGGCCTGTGCGCGGCCAACGGCATCTCGCAGATCGTGTGGTCGCCGCTGGCCCAGGGGGTCCTCACCGGCAAGTACAAGCCGGGGCAGCCAGTGCCGGAAGGAAGCCGTTTCGCCTCCGCCGACATGGCGGTCTCGAAGGACCTCGTGTACACCGACGCCATCCTCGAGGCGGTCCAGCGGCTTGTGCCGATCGCCGAGGAGGCCGGGATGAGCATGCCCACCCTGGCGCTCGCCTGGGTCCTGCGCCGCGGCGAGGTCGCCTCCGCGATCACCGGCGCCTCCCGCCCCGAGCAGGTCCACGCCAACGCCGCCGCGTCCGGTGTGGAACTGTCCGACGACCTCCTCGCAGCCGTCGACCAGGCGCTCGGCGACGTCCCCGTCACGGAACCGACGCTCGCGCCCGGCGCGCAGGCCGGCGTCAAACACCGCTGAACCGGTGGGGCTGACGGGCCTGTTGGGTCTGGTGGAAAGAGCGTGAGGACGCAGCGCGGCCGCCGCTGGCCGCGATGGGACGCGCGGCCTGCGCTACTTCTCCCAGGCCGCCGTCGCGCTCGCTCGCGCCCGCCACTGCCGCTCACCCGGGCCGTCCGGCTCCCAGCGACGGCAGAACTCCCTCAGTGCCTCGCACCGGGCGATCATGGCGGCCTTCCGGACCGGCCAAGGGGGCACCTCGCCGCCGTAGGCCCGGAAGAAGTGCGGAAGTTCCTGACGCCGGTCGGGGTGGTGCATCCGTACCACCCACTCGCACCAGGCCAGGTCCTCCACCGGGTCTCCGAGGTGGGCGAACTCCCAGTCGACGACGGCGGTGACCTTGTAGGTGGCGGGGTCCAGCAGCACGTTGTTGGGGCCGAAGTCGCCGTGCACCAGCACCTTGGCGGCCTCGCGCGCGTCCGCCGCCGGCCCGCTCGGTCCGGTTGCGTGGACGCGACGCAGCACCTCCCCGCAGCTCGCCAGGACCTGTGCCGCCCGACCCGTGTCGAGGAGTTCCTGGCCGGGCGTGCCCTGCACGAAGCCGAGCGTGAGGGTGGTGTCGTCCGCCGCCTTCACCGGTGGCACGGGCAGCTGCCCGTGGAGCCGGGTGAGCAGAGCGTGTTCGCGGCGCAGCCTGAGGTCGGCATCGGGTCCCTCGTACGTCTTCTTCACGACGGCACCGTCGCTCAGGGTGATGTTGGTGTAGCCGTGCTTCAGCGGACGCATCCACTGATCATCGCGCACACCGGACGTCGGGTCCCGCGGGCGTTGCGTGATTGACGCCTCCGCGCACCCTGCCTACCGTCGCCCCAACACGTCTGAACAGGCAGGTCGACGATGACAGACACCTCGGGATCCCCCGACAACAGATCCACCGCCCGGCAGCTCCAGGTGGAGACGCACGGGCTGGACGTGATCGGCGACGCCGAACGCAAGGGCACCCCGCGCACCCTGTTCTGGCCGTGGTTCGGTGCCAACGTCTCGGTTCTCGGCCTGAGTTACGGCTCGTTCGTGCTCGGTTTCGGGATCTCCTTCTGGCAGGCGTTGGTGGCCGGTGTGATCGGGATCGTCTTCTCGTTCCTGCTGTGCGGCTTCGTCGCGGTGGCGGGCAAGCGGGGCTCGGCGCCCACGATGGTGCTCAGCCGTGCCGCCTACGGAGTGCGCGGCAACCGCCTGCCGTCGCTCGTCTCCTGGGTCCTCACCGTCGGCTGGGAGACCGTGCTGTGCGCCCTGGCCACCCTCGCCACGGCGACCGTCTTCGGACGGCTCGGCTGGGGCGGCGGCACGGAGACCCAGGTGATCGCCCTGATCGTGGTCGCGGGACTCACCGTCGTCGGCGGGGTGATGGGCTTCGACCTCATCATGCGGCTGCAGACCGTGATCACCGTGGTGACGGGCGTACTGACCGTCGTCTACGTCGGTCTCGTCGCCGACCACATCCACTGGAGCACCGTCAGCGCCCTCCCGGCGGGCTCCGCCCAGGAGTTCATCGGCGCGCTGGTCTTCATGATGACCGGCTTCGGCCTCGGCTGGGTCAACGCCGCCGCCGACTACTCCCGCTATCTGCCCCGGACCTCGTCGAGCCGGGGCGTGGTCGGCTGGACCACCTTCGGCGCGTCCGTGGCCCCACTGCTCCTGCTGGTCTTCGGACTGCTGCTGGCGGGCTCGTCCACCACCCTGAACAAGGCCGTCGCCGCCGACCCCATCGGAGCCCTCACCACCCTCCTGCCCACCTGGTTCCTCGTGCCCTTCGCCGTCGTCGCGGTCCTCGGCCTGGTCGGCGGCGCGGTCCTCGACATCTACTCCTCGGGCCTCGCCCTGCTGTCGGCCGGCCTCAGGATCCCGCGCCCGCTGGCCGCGCTCGTCGACGGCGTCCTGATGATCGCGGGATCCGTCTACATCGTGTTCTTCGCCGATGACTTCCTCGGCCAGTTCATGGGCTTCCTCACCACCCTCGGCGTCCCCATCGCCGCCTGGTGCGGCATCATGCTCGCCGACCTGACCCTGCGCCGCCGCGACTACGCCGAGGCCGACCTCTACCGCCCGGACGGCCGCTACGGCGACGTACCGCCCACCCCGCTCATCCTGACCCTCCTCGCCACCGCCCTCGGCTGGGGCCTGGTCACCAACTCGGCCGCCAGCTGGCTCGATTGGCAGGGCTACCTCCTCGAACCCTTCGGCCTCGGCGGCAAGTCCGGCTCCTGGGCGTACGCCAACCTCGGCGTGCTGGCCGCGCTCGCGCTCGGCTTCCTCGGCACGCTGTCCTTCGGCCGCCGCCGGATGCGCGCACAGGAGGACGCCGTATGACGCCAGGACGGCTCGCCGTCATCGACATGCAGCACGTCTTCGCCGACCCCGGCAGCCCCTGGGCCACCCCTCGGTACGCCGAGGCGGCGGCGGGCGTGCGGCGGCTGCTGCCCGCCTTCGCCGAACGGGTCACGTTCACCCGCTTCGTCGCCCCCGACCAGCCCACCGGCGCCTGGCGGGCCTATTACGCGCGGTGGTCCTTCGCCCTCCAGCCGCCGGACGCACCGCTGTGGCGGCTCACCGACGGGTTCGCCGAGCGGGCACCGCACCTCATGGACGCGACCACCTTCGGCAAGTGGACCCCGGAACTCGCCCGCCGCACCGCCCCCGAGGGCCGCCTGGTCCTGGCCGGTGTCAGCACCGACTGCTGTGTCCTGTCCACGGCCCTCGCCGCCGCCGACGCCGGCGTGGAGACCGTGGTGGTGGCCGACGCCTGCGCCGGGGCCGACGACGACTCGCACGCCAGGGCGCTGGACGTGATGCGGCTGTACGGACCGCTGATCCGAGTCGTCACCGCGGACCAACTGATCGGGACCTGAGGTACGCCGTCGGCGAGTACGTCTGGAGCGCCTCCGCCCGCGGAGCACACCGCCCTGAATCCCTCCCGCCCCGAACGCATGCTCTCGGCACGCTCGGGTACGCGAGCAGCACCGCGCCCTGGGCGATCATGCCCGTGGGCGGGCCGCACGACCGCCGCTACCAGGGGATCTGCCATGGACACACCCGCCAACGACCACAACGCCACACCGGCCCAGCGGGCGCTGGACGCGCTGACGCAGAACACCGAGGACGCGACGGCGCTGGACACGCTCGCGACCAGTGACGTGCTCATTCCGGTGCCCGACGACGCCGCGGACGAGGACACGACCGTGGCGCTGCCCGTGCTGGAGCAGCAGGACGGCGCTCCCGTGGTGCCCGTGTTCACCTCGGAGACGGAGATGGCCGAACTGCTTCCGTTCGTCTCCCGCTACCGTCTGGTACCGCTGGGCGCGCTCGCCGCGCAGTGGCCGGACGGCGATCTCTCGCTCTCCATCGACGCCAGCTCCACGCACCCGCTGACGCTCACGTCCGAGGGTGTGCGCACGCTGCTGGCGCGCCCGCAGGGCTGATCGCGCAGTGGGGCCCGGCCACCGCGTGCGACGGAGGGGGAGCGGCCGGGCCCGCAGAGGGGTGCGGACCTGCTCCCGCCGGCGCACCCCGGTTCACGCATGCGCAAACAGGGATGAGCGGCGCCGACCCTGCTCATCCCGGCGCGCTCTGCGATCGCCGTGACCCGACCATAGGACCGATCCGGCGGGCCGTCGCTCCGGAATACGTGGCGCATGTCCGCAAAACGCGGCGGATCGGTGGGCGTGAGGGCTCACGCGGCGCGCAGTGTCTGCGAGGGCGACTCTCCGAAGCGCTCCCGGTACCGCCGTGCGAACCGGCCCAGATGCACGAACCCCCACGCGTGCGCCACGTCCGTCACGGTCGTCGTACCCGGCGCCGCCGCCCGCAGCTGGCGGTGGACGCGCTGGAGCCGCACCTCCTGGACGTACGCCATGGGCGACATGCCGACATTCCTGCGGAAGGCTTCCTGCAGGGTACGCAGACTGACCTGGGCGATCGCCGCGAGCCGGTTCGCGTCGTACGGCTCGGCGGGCAGCTCCTGCACGGCGTCCATGACCCGCTTCACCGACGCCGGGCGCATCGGCGGCGGAGGGGCCTCCAGCGCGGCGCGGAAGCTGTGGTCGGTGGCCAGCAACATCCCTTCCAGGAGGGTCTGTTCGAGTCGGCCGCGGATCATCGGATGGCTCAGCAGCCCGAGCGGGACGTCCCGCTCCAGCAGGTTCCACATCGCGAGGCGCGTCCAGCTCAGGCCCGGCCCCCGTGAGACGTCCATGTACGGCTCGAAGTTCGGCGGGTGCCGCACCGACCGCCCCAGCAGCAGCTCCAACTGCCGCAGCACGGCCGCCTTGTCCATCTTGACGGTGAGTGCCTGGCAGTCGGCGGACCAGGCGTCGATGCGGATGTCCCGCGCCGGATCGAAGACGACGGCCCGCCGCGCGGTCGCGAACCGCACGTCCCCGTGCCCCTCTTGGACGCTGAAGCAGCCGCCGAACGGCACGGCGACGTGGTACACGCCCGGCTCACCGAAGCTCATCCGCATCTCGGTGCCGAAACGGATGTCGCCGACGGTGAGCGAGCCCAGGTCGACGACGCTGAGCCTGGTCGCGAACTCCGCCGCCCGGCCCGCGACTTCGAGACGCAGATCGTAGTAGTGGGCCGCGATCGCGTCGTGCGCCTCCTCCACCGAGGTCGTCGCGTAGCTGTTGAACTCGGCGACCCGCTCCTCTTCCACGGCCAAGGCGCGTCAGCCCCTTCCCCGTTCGGCGTCTGCTCTTCAGCATGACCCCGCGGGCGGCCGGTCATACCCGGTGTGACACGGCCCGGGTTTCACAGCGCCTTGCCGGGGTTGAGAATCCCCCGAGGGTCGAACACCTCCTTGATGCGGCGCTGCAGGGAGTGCGCGGCGGGCCCGAGTTCCTCGGCCACCCACTGCCGCTTGAGCACCCCCACCCCGTGCTCGCCGGTCAGCGTCCCGCCGAGCCTGAGCGCCAGCGCGAAGATCTCGCCGGCCGCCTCCCACGCGGCGTCCGGCAACCGGTCCAGGGCCCGGTCGACGACGATGATCGGATGCAGGTTGCCGTCCGCCGCGTGCGCGATGGTGAACACGGGCACCTCGTGCCGGGCCGAGATCGCCCGGATCTCCCGTACGGCCTCGGCGAGCCGGGAGCGCGGCACCGCGATGTCCTCGATGAGGGGACGGCCCAGCCGCTCCAGCGCGGGCAGCGCGAGCCGACGGGCGGCCAGCAGCTTTTCCGCCTCGACGGGGTCCTCCGTGACCTCCACCGTCGAGGCGAGGGGCGCGAGCAGCCGCGCCACGGCTGCCGCCTCCGCCGCCGCGCCCGCGCCGTCGCACTGCACCACCAGGAGCGCGGCTCCCCGCTCCCGCAGCGCCGGGTCGACGGCGTGCAGCACGGGGCCGTCGACGAGTTCGGCCAGCGCGGGTTCGACCCCGGCCCGGGCGACGGCGTACGAGGCCTCGGCGGCCGCCTCGAAGGAGGGGAACCAGGCGGCGAGCGTGGCCGTCGCCACCGGGACCGGCCTGAGCCGCAGGGTCGCCGAGGTGATCACCGCGAGGGTGCCCTCCGAGCCGGTCAGGAGAGCGGTGAGGTCGTATCCGGTGACGCCCTTGACCGTACGGCGGCCGGTGCTGATCACCGTCCCGTCGGCCAGCACCGCCTCCAGACCCAGCACGCTGTCCCGGGTCACCCCGTACTTCGCGCACCTGAGGCCGCCCGCGTTGGTGGCGATGTTTCCGCCGATCGTGGACAGGGCCGCACTCGCCGGGTCCGGCGCGTACCGCAGCCCGTGCGCGCCCGCCGCCCGGTCCAGCTCGGCGGTGATCACACCGGGTTCGACGACGGCGAGCTGGTCGTCGGCCGAGAGTTCCAGCACGCGGTTCATCCCGGACAGATCCAGCACGAGAGCACCCTCGTCGGCCGTCGCCCCGCCCGACAGCCCGGTGCCCGCGCCCCGGGGCACGACCGGGACCCGCAGGTCGTGCGCGTGCCGCAGGGTGACGGTCACGTCCTCCGTGCGCCGGGCGTGCACCACGGCCAGCGGTTCGCCCGGTGGCCGGGCACCGGAGCGGTCGGTGGCGTGGGCGGTGAGCACGCCCGGATCCGTGCTCAGCCGGTCGGGCGGCAGATCACGGGCGAGCAGCCCGAGGAACCGAGCCGACACGGTGGTTTCCGGTGCCGATGTCATGGGGTGAGCGCCTTCGTTCCGATCGCGAGCAGGGAGATGTCCTCCTGGGGCGCGTGCACGGGCGCGCACTGGATGTCCCGGAAGTGCCGCTCCAGCGGATTGCCCCGGGACAGCCCCGGGTTCCCGAGCAGCCGTACGGCCGCCTCGACGGCCCGCACCCCGTGCCGGTCCGCCAGCACCCGTGCGCCCAGGGCCTGTTCGGGCGTGTACGAGGTGTCGCCGGCGTCGAGCCTCCCGGCCCCGTCGAAGACCAGCTGCTCGGCGGCCGCCAGCAGCACCTCGATCTCCCCGGCCGTACGGCGGAAGCGTTCCGTACGCGCCACCGGGTGACCGAGGTTGGCGGGCACGCGGGTGCGGGCGAAGGTGTGGAAGAACTCCTGCGCGGCCCGGGCGACCCCCAAGTAGAGGGCGGCGAGCGGGAGATGGAGCGCGGCTCCGGCCCGGTTGTCCTGCTCGGCGGCGGGGCCGTGCGGCCCGATCCCGATCACCAGCTCGTACGGCACCTCGACGTCCCGGAAGGTCACGTCGTGACTGCCGCTCGCCCGCAGCCCCAACTGGTCCCAGCGGCCGGTGATCTCGATACCGGGCGAGTTCCCGGACACCAGGAAGGTGCCCACCCGGGGCTCGTCCTCGTCGGTGGTCGCCCACACCAGGAACCAGTCGAGCCCCTCGGCCCCCGTCACGAACCGTTTGGTCCCGCTGATCGCCCATCCGTCCGCGGTCCGCCGGGCCAGGGTCGCGGGCAGCCCGCCCCGCGCGGGGGAGCCCAGATCGGGTTCCACGCGCGCGTGGTTGAGCAGGACCGGACGCGCGAAGGACTCCTTCACCACGCGCGCGTACAGCTCCTCGGGCCAGTGCGGCTGTACGGCCTGACGGGCGTGGTTGGTGAGCGTCATCGCCGCGATCAGGGCGACCGACGGGTCGGCCTGCCCCAGCGAGTGCAGGATGCGCGCGCTCTCCTCGACGCCGGCGCCCGGGCCGCCGTACTGCTCGCCGATGGTGGCGGTGAGCAGTCCCGCCTCGTGGGCGATGCGCAGGGACTCGGCGGGGAAGTCGGCGGTTCGGTCGTACTCGGCGGCCAGTTCGGCGATCTGCTGGGTCACAGTGCCTTCTCGAGATCGGCGTCGAGACCGGTGGTCCAGAACGACTTCACGTCCAAGTGCTCCTTCAGCGCTCCGAGTTCGGTGAACGCGTCGGCGACCTTCTGCTGCGAGGTGACGGCGTCGTCGCCCACCGTGCGGGCCTGGGTGGGGCGTTGGGCCTGGGCGTCCGTGAGGTCCTTCTTCGCCTGGGCGAGGGGCTGGTGGGTGGCGTCGGCGGTGACACGGGCGAAGCCGTCCAGGTGGCCGTCGCGGACGTAGGCGTAGGCCTTGGTGATCCGGGCGATCAGGTCGGCGGCGGCCGCCCTCCGCGCCGGGCTCTTCAGCACGCTGTCCCGCGCCGACCAGAGGAAGTTGCCGGACAGGATGTCCTTGCCGGAGCCGATGGTTGTGGCGCCCTGCTGGTGGGCGGTGATGATCGAGGTGCCGTAGGACGCGAAGGCGTCGATGCCGCCGCCGTTCAGGGCGGCCAGGCCGTCGTTGGGGAGCAGCGGCTTGGCGTCGATGTCGGACCACTTCAGGCCGGCCTGCTTCAGCAGCTCGTACAGGAAGTAGTGGGCGGTGGTGTTCTGGACGTAGCCGACCTTCTTGCCCTTCAGTCCTGCGATGTCGGTCACCTCGGAGCCCTTGGGGACGACGACCTCCTGGTTCAGGGTCGCGCCCCTCTGCACTGCCACGACCTTGAAGTCGGGGTGGCCGTCGGCGGCGGCGAAGACCGGCGGGATCTCGCTGGAGGAGGCGAGGTCGAGGGCTCCGGCGCGGATGGCCTGGAGCTGCTTGTCGCCGCCCTGGAAGAGGCTCCACTTGACGCGGTAGGGGGTGTCGTCGAGGTGGGCGTACTTCAGCACCGCTTCCTCGACCTTCCAGCCGGTCGCGCCGACGTTCAGGGTGACGGTGGGGGACTCGGCCCGGGCGTCGCCGCCGCAGGCCGTCGCGAAAGGCAGGAGGAGGGCGACTACGGCGGCGGACGTGCGCAGGGAACGGCGGAACAACACGGGCCCTCCATCAGGCTGCGTGGGCGCCGGCGGCGCGGTGGGCGAGTTCCTGCCGGACCAGCGGCAGGACGTGACGGGCGTAGTCGATGGCGTCGTTCAGCGGGTCGTAGCCGCGGATCGACAGCAGGTCGCAGCCGATGTCGACGTAGTCGAGCAGGGCCTTCGCGACCGTCTCCGGGGAGCCGACCAGGGCGGTCGAGGCGCCGGCCGCGTTGGTGGCGACGGCGGGGGCGGTCCACAGGCAGCGGTCGTGGACCTCGCCGCGGTCGGCGATGTCGAGGAGCCGCTGGGAGCCGACATTGGCCGGGCGGCCCGTGGTGCGGTAGTGCCGCAGCAACTCGGTGTTGCTCGCCTGGTCCTTGAGGACCCCGAGCGTGCGGTGGGCCTTCTCCCAGGCCAGCTCGTCGGTGGCGGCGATGATCGGGCGGAACGACACCCAGATACGGGGGTGCGGGCGCCCGGCGGCGTCGGCGACCGCGTTGACGGCGGCGATCTGCTCGGCCGTCTCCTTGAGCGGCTCGCCCCACAGACCGAAGATGTCGCCCTGCTGTCCGCCGACCCGGTAGGCGTCCTGGGAGGAACCGCCGACGGAGATGGGGATCAGCCCGTTCACCGGCTTCACGTCCGAGTAGTAGCCCTCGAAACGGAAGTACTTGCCCTCGTGGGACACCGGTCCGTCGGACTGCCACACCTTCCTGAGGATCTGGATGTACTCGTCCGAACGCTCGTACCGCTCGGCCTTGTTGAGGTAGTCGCCCTCCCGGCGCTGCTCCTCGTCGCTGCCGCCCGAGATGATGTGGACGGTCAGCCGCCCGTCGCTGATCCGGTCCAGCGTGGCGAGGGCGCGGGACGCGTGGGTCGGGAACACGACACCGGGCCGGTGCGCCAGGATCGGGCGGATGCGCTCGGTGTGCGTGGCCACGAACTGGGCGATCTGGAAGGCGTCCGGGGACGCCGAGTGGTAGGCGACCAGGGTGTGGTCGAAACCGCCGTCGTCCAGGGCACGGGCGTACCTGCGCAGATGGTCGCGGTCGAAGCCGGTGCGGCTCGCGGCGGCGGGCCCCGAGGCCCCGCTGTCGGTGTGGACGGCGCTGATGAACTCGACAGGCATGAGAACTCCGTTGCTGGCAGGGCTACTTGAGAAGTGACGTGTCGGCCGACTTCGCCACGTCGACGTTCGGCTCCAGGACCCCGATGCCGTTCATGAGGTCGGCCACGCCCTGGACGGTGCTGTTCACGTCGTCGGTGATCGGCAGGACCTTGCCGTACGCCGCCGAGGCCAGTGTCTTCGCCACGGTGGCGTCGGCGCCGTTACGGGTCTCGATGGCCTTGGCGTAGGCGTCCTGATGGGTGCTGGTCCAGGTCAGGGCCGTACCGAGGCGCTTGAGGAAGTCGGTCAGCGCGGCCTTCTTCGCGGAGTCGGCCAGGGCCTTGTCGGAGGCGTTGATGAACCCGATGCCGCTCACCCGGCCGTCCGCGCCGTCGACCAGCAGCCTGCCACCTTGCTCCAGGCCGACGGCCTGGTAGACGCCGAAGGTCGCCCAGGCCTTGATCTTCCCGGAGGCGAACGCGGCCTGCGCGTCGGTCGGCAGCAAGTACTGGACCTGTACGTCCTTGTAGTTCAGACCGTTCTGCTTGAGCACGTTGGCCAGCAGGTACTCCGCGACGCTGCCCTTGGCGGAGGACACCACGACCTTCCGGCCCTTCAGGTCCTTCACGCTGTCGATGCCGGAGTCCTTGCGGACCACGATGCCGACATGTGTGCCGTCGTTCTGCAGCGCGGCCACGTTCTTGATCCGCACGCCGCCGCTGAGTGCCTGGAGCGCCGGCAGGTCGGCGGAGTAGCCGGTGTCGGCGGCGCCCGCCTGCACGGCCTGGTAGAGCGGGGCCGCGCCTTCGAACTCGGCCCATTTCACCTTGTACTTGGCCCCTTTGAGGGCGTCCGAGGCGGCGACGATGGTCTGGAGGGTCTTGGCCTGGTCGCCGATGGTGAGGGTGACCTCCTTGGACGAGGCCTCGGCGGACGAGTCGGCGCCGCAGGCCGTCAGCGCCAGCAGGGCGGACAGGCTCAGTGCGGCGGTGGCGAGTCTGCGGATCACGAGGGGGTTCCTTCCAGGGTGCGGGTCACGCCGAGCCAGTTCAGGAGGCGGGCGCGCAGGGAGACGAACTCGGGGGCGGTCAGATCGCGGGCGCGGGGCAGGTCGACGGTGAGCTCGTGGGCGATCCGGCCCCTGTCCATCACCAGCACGCGGTCGGCGAGCAGCAGCGCCTCCTCCACGTCATGGGTGACCAGGAGGATCGCGCAGCCGTGCCGCTGCCACAGCTCGGCCACCAGCTGCTGCACCCGGCCCCGGGTGAGGGCGTCGAGGGCGCCGAACGGCTCGTCCAGGAGCAGCAGTTCGGGCTCGCGGACGAGGGCGCGGGCCAGGGAGACGCGCTGGGCCTGGCCGCCGGAGAGCGTCTTGGGCCAGACGGTCGCGCGGTCCGCGATGCCGACCTCGTCGAGGGCCTTCGCGGCCAGCGCGCGATCGGGTCGCCCGGGAAGCCCGAGGACGACGTTCCGCCACACCTTCAGCCACGGCAGCAGCCGCGGTGACTGGAAGGCGGCACTGCGCCGTGCGGGTACGGTCACCTCGCCGCCGATCTCCTCGTCGAGCCCGGCGAGGATCCTCAGCAGCGTCGACTTCCCGCAACCGCTGTGCCCGAGCAGGGCCACGAACTCACCCTCACGGATGTCGAGATCGAGGTCGTGCAGGACGGTGTGTCCGTCGAAGGACCGTGAAAGCCCCCGGATCTCCACGCTGTTGGCCATGGCTACGCCTCGCCCTCGAAGTTGGCCCGCCAGGTCAGCAGCCGGCGGGAAAGGATCCGTACGGCGAAGTCGCAGGCGAGACCGAGCAGCGCGTACACGACGAGGCAGAGCACGATGACGTCCGTACGGAAGTACTGCTGGGCGTTGCTCATCAGATAGCCGAGCCCCGCGTCCGCGTTGATCTGCTCGGCGAAGACCAGCGCCAGCCACGCCGTGGACAGCGCGTACCGGAGCCCCACGAGAGCGCCGGGGAGCGCGCTCGGCAGGATCACGTACGTGATCAGTCCGAGTCTGCCGAGGCCCATCATCCGCGCGGCCTCGACGAGTTGGGCGTCGGTGGCACGGATCCCGCCGTAGATGTTGAAGTACAGGGGATAGGTCACGCCGAGCGCGACCAGGGCGATCTTCGGGGTCTCCTCGATCCCGAACCAGACGATGAACAGCGGGATCAGACCCACCCACGGGATCGCCCGGAACATGCCCATCGAGGAGTCGATGACATCCTCACCGAGCCGGAACAGCCCGGCGAGGAGGGACAGAACCAGTGCGATCGTCGCCCCGATCAGGAAGCCGGTCGCGGCCCTGCGGCCCGACGCGGCGACGGCACTGGGGAGTTCACCGTTCCTCGTGAGCTCGACGGCCTGCTCGACGACGTCGACGGGGGAGGCCAGCACCGACTCCGGGAGGACTCCGGTGGCCGAGGTCAGGAACCACAGGAGGACGAGACCGACGGGGCCCGCCGCCCTTCGCACGGAGCGGGGGACCGTGAAGCGGCTGCCGCCCTTCACGGTGCCACGGATGGTGACCCGGGCGGGTTTCGCCGAGGGAGCCTGCGGCGCTGCCGCGTGCGTCGTCATAGCCGGCTCCCCTTCGCGACCGGGCGTACGGGATCGGCGGACCAGGCCGACCAGGAGCCGGGGAAGAGGGCGGCCTCGAACCCGGCGATCTCCAGCGCGGCGATCTGATGGGCCGCGGTCACGCCCGAACCGCAGTACACGCCGATGCGTTCCGCCGTGCCGGCGCCTCGCTCCTCGAACCGCTTGCGCAGCTCCTCGGCCGGGAGGAACGTGCCGTCCGCCGCGAGGTTCTCGCCGGTCGGCGCGGACACGGCACCGGGGATGTGACCCGCGCGCGGGTCCACCGGCTCCACCTCACCGCGATAACGCTCATCGGCCCGGGCGTCCAACAGCAGTCCCGAGACAGTGAGTCCGGCCGCCCCGTCCGCGTCGACCACAGGAAGTGCGCCCGCCCGCAGGACGACATCACCCCGCGGCGGATCGGCCGGCAGCCCCGACTCCAGAGGCAGTCCCGCGGCACGCCAGGCACCGAGCGCCCCGTCGAGCAGGGTCACTTCGCCGAGCCCCGCGTACCGCAGGAGCCACCAGGCCCGGGCGGCGGCCGTGTTGCCCAGGTCGTCGTAGAGCACGACCTGCCGGCCCTGCCGCAGGCCCCACCCGCGTGCCGCCTCCTGGAGGTCCTCGATCGCGGGCAGCGGATGCCGGCCGCCCTCGGGGCTCGGTGCGGACGCCAGCTCGGTGTCCAGGTCGACGTAGACCGCGCCCGGGATGTGTCCCTCCACGTAGTGCGCGCGGCCGTGCGGGTCGCCGAGAGCCCAGCGGACGTCCAGCAGCGCCGGAGGGGTGTCGGAGGCGAGCAGTGCGCGGAGCTCCGCGACGGTGGTCGTGACGGTCATGCGCGCTCCTCGGCGATCAGGGGCAGCTCGGGGGACAGCCGCAGCCGTTCCAGGAAGAGGACGACCGTGGCGGCGACGGTGCGGTGCAGGGCGTCGTTGAGGACGTCGTGCCGACCGCCGTCGAAGAGGACGGTGCGCGCTCCCGCGTACGCGGTGAGCGCCTTGTCGACCGGGCTCACCGTGTCGTCCTTGCCGTGCAGGGCGAGGACGGGAACCTGTACGCGGTCGAGGGGGAGTCCCGGCGGTTCCGGAGCCGGGCCGAGCGCGCCCCGCCGGAAGTCCGGGTCCTCCGTCAGGCGCCGCTGGTGGGTCGGGCAGGCGGTGCGGGCCTCGACCTCGGCCTCCCAACTCCCGCCCGTCCAGGGGGCGGTGGGCAGACCGGCCAGGATCAGGGCGTCGACACCCGCCGTACGCTCCGCGGCCAGCCGGGCGGCGTACACAGCGCCGGTGTCCGAGCCGACCAGCACCTTCGGGCCGGGCAGCGACTCGTCGGCGAGCAGCTTGGCCGCCTCGTCGAGCACGGAGGGGTCGGCGGACGCGTCGCCCAGGGCGCGGACCCGGTAGGCGTCGAAGGCGAGCCGGCGGCCGAACCGCTCGTACACACCACCGTGTTCACCACGGCCGGCCAGCACGATCAGGGTGCCGCGCGCGGCGAGACCTTCGGGTTCGTCCCAGGAGAAAGAAGAGGGCATGAGGAGGCAACTCCCGTGTCAGGGCAGGAAAGTGTGCAGACAGGAGGGGCTGTCACGTGTCAGTGCGGAAAGACGTGATCAGCGAGGAAGAGAAGAAAGGCGGCGGCCGGGGGCCGGATGAAGGTCAGCGACAGCGCGCGCTGCACGCCACGCCGAAGTCGATGACTCGGCGCTGCGTCAGAAGGGCAGCAGTGGTGGTCGCGTGCAGCATGCGTTCATGATGACCGACGGTGACGGACCGCGTCCAACGACGATTCCGCATCGAAACCGATCAGGGATCGCGATCGATCGCGCCGAGCGGCTAGGGTCACGACATGCCCCAACCCGTCCTGGACCTCGTGGCCCTGCGCAGTCTGACCGCGATAGCCGACTGGGGTGGCTTCCACCGCGCCGCCCAGGCGCTCGCCCTGAGTCAGTCCGCGGTCAGCCAGCATGTGCGCAAGCTGGAGAAGGTCCTGGGCCGTCCGGTCGTCGAGCGCGAGGGACGCGGCACCCGCTTCACCCCGGAGGGGCGTCTGCTCCTCGAACAGGCCCGCCGGATCCTCGCCGTCCACGACGAGGCCGTGCGCACGCTCCTCGGCGCCGACGGGGACACCGTCACCATCGGCTCGACCGAGCACGCCGCCGACCAGTTCCTGCCCCGGCTGACCGCTGCCGTCGAGGCGGTGCGTCCCGGCTGCCGGGTCCGCTTCCGCATCGACCGCTCGGCCCGGCTCGTGGAGGCCGTCGAGCGCGGGAGCGTCGATGTCGCGGTGTACGTCACCGAGGCCGCGGCCACGGAGGGCACCCGGGTCGGCGGTCTGCCGCTGACCTGGCACGCCGTACCCGGCTGGGAGCCGCCGCGGGCGCCGGATCCGGTGCCGCTGGTGGCCATCGAGGACCCGTGCGCGATCCGGCGCCGTGCCATCGCGACACTGGCCGCGCGCGGGGTGCCCGCCACGGTCGTCGGCGACGCCGGCTACCTCGCGGGCGTGCTGGACATCGCCCGCACCGGCCAGGGCGTCGCGCTGCTCGCGGCGGTGGGTCCGGCCCCCGACGGCCTGATCCCGTACGACGGCCTCCCGGAGGTCACCCCGATCCCGATGAGCGCCCTCGCCCGCCCGGGGGCGGACCCGGCGACAGTGGAGGCCGCCTTCACCGCCGTACGGGAGTTGTTGGCGTAGGACGTGTTCCGCGCCCGGACCGGTCAGTTGCTCCTGGACACGGACACGGACACGGACACGGACGCGGACCCCGTGAGACGCAGCGCGTCGACGACCGGCGCCCAGGCCAGTTCGCCGAGCAGGGCGTCGGCGTCCGGGGTCCCGCCGTAGAGGAACGACGGTGAGGACTCGGCGGGGCCCTCGCCGGGGAAGCGCGGGCGGTGCCCGGCGTCGGGGTGGGTGATGAGGTGGACCGGGGCTCCGGCGGCCCGACGGCGTGTGGCCAGTTGTTCGGCGTACCGCAGCGAGGGCCACATGGCGTCATCGCCGCCTGCTATGAGGAGTACGTCGGCGCGGGCCCGTTCCACCGGGATCGCGGCGGCGTCCAGGCGGGTGGTGAAGGTCCGCTCGCTGAGGTCGTACCAGCCGCGGATGGCGACCGGACCGTCGGCCTGCTCGCGCGGTCGCCGCCAGGTGTCGTCCATCGGCACGAACGGCAGCGGCCGCCCCTGCCAGGTCCAGGAGGACCGGTACGGATGACGGCGGCCGTCGAGACCGGGTCCGACGTTGCACCAGACCAGCGCCGTCGGTGATACGGCGACCACCACGTCCACCAGCGGTTCGTGCACCGCCGTGAGCAGTGCGGCCTCGGCGCCCTTGGACACACCGAGAACGCCGACGCGCTCCACTCCGCGCGAGCGCAACAGGTCCACCGCCGCGACGAACGTCTCCAGGGGGATCTCACAGATCCCGGCCGGCTGGCCGGGCCCGCCGAACCAGCGCAGGGCGAGGGCGACAAGGCCCTGCCGGGCGAGAAGCCGCGCCCGCCGCCGGTCGACCCGCCCGCTCGACCCCGCGAGGACCAGCACCCCGGCGCGACTGCCCCCGGCCGGCTCCAGCAGTACCCCTTCCCAGGGAGCGGTCACCTCGTGCTCGGTGACGTGTCCATCGGCAGGGCCTGGTCCTACGGTCATGAGGCGAGGCTGTCCGGCTCCAGGGGGCGAGTGGCTAGCCGTCGAGCATCCTCGCCAGCACCCCGCGCTGCAGCGGCAGTACCTCGGAGTGCAGATCGCGGCCCTTGCGGGTGAGGGACACCCATACGCCCCGCCGGTCCTCGACGCACACGGACCGCTCCACCAGCCCGTCCTTCTCCAGGCGGCCGATCAGCCGGGACAGCGCGCTCTGGCTGAGATGCACCCGGCCGACGAGGTTCTGCACCCGGCACTGGTCGCCCTCCCGGGGGGACTCGGTGGCGAGGATGTCGAGCACCTCGAAATCGCTCGCGCCCAGCCCGTGGGGGTGCAGCACGCGGTCGATCTCGCACATCGTGCGCGCATGCACCGACAGGATGTCCCGCCACCGCTCCTCAAGGCCGGTCCCGACCGTGTTCACCGCCATACATGCACGGTAACACCGATCCGGCCATTTGTTGCTTGCGCAACTAGTGCGTGCGCAAGGAATCGCAAGGAAACGGGTCAGGACTGCGGATCCTGGGTGATCCCCACCAGGTTTCCGTCCGCGTCCTTGACGAAGGCGATCAGCTTGCCGCCGCCGACGTCCTGGACGTCCTGCAAGGTCTCCGCCCCGGCCGCCACCAGTGCGGCGAGCGTGGCGCGGATGTCCTCCACGTGCCAGTAGGGCACCGGGCCGGTCATGCCCCGGGCGTGCCCGTTCGGGTCGAGGCCGACGTCCTGCCCCGCGTCCTTGAAGCCGACGTAGTAGGGCTCGTCCGCGTACGGCTCCACGCCCAGCAGTGCGCCGAACAGGGCCTTCGCCGCGGCCAGGTCCTTGACGGGGTAGATGATCGTCTTGAGGCCGGCAGTCATGGTGTGCTCCTCGGTGTGGTGTCCCCGACCGTCCGTGTCGGTGGTGGTTTCACGCTAAGCCGGGGGAGGGGAGGCGCGCTTCTCCGATCCTGACCGGTCGGCGGGTCGGCGGGTCGGCGGGTCGGCGGGTCGGCGGGTCGGCGGGTCGGCGGCCCGCTGGCGGCGGGGGGGGGGGGCATCCGGGGCGCGGTGACCATGCATGTCGACTTCCGACGGTTCTCAACAACCGGATCGCCGAGCATCGCGCACGCCCCGAACCGAGCCGTCTGCCCGGAGCCCCGCCGCCGTCGCGGCGCCAGTCACCGGGCCCTGAATCAGGCCCCTCAGGTGAAGCACGCGCTCGCTCCTCAGGTGAAGCACGCCCCTCAGGTCGACTCCCGCCGCACCAGCTCCGTAGGAAGGATCACCGCCGCCGGATCCTCCCCGCCCAGCTGGGCCAGCAGCAGCCGCACCATCTCGGCGCTGATGCGGTCGTAGGGCTGGCGGATCGTGGTGAGCGGGGGCGTGGCCTCCGTCGCCGCGATGGAGTCGTCGAAGCCGCCGACGGCCACGTCCTCGGGGACACGGCGGCCCGCGCGGCGCAGGGCGGTCAGGGCGCCCAGGGCCATGAGGTCGGAGGCGACGAACACGGCGTCGAGGTCCGGGGCCCGGGCCAGCAGCCGCTCGGCGCCCGCCTCTCCGGCCGCCCGGCTGTAGTCGCCGGAGACCACGAGCCGCTCGTCGATCTCGACGCCCGCCTCCGCCAGTACCTCCTTGTAGCCGGCGAGACGGTCGACACCGCCGGGCGAG
Source organism: Streptomyces sp. NPDC001668 (assembly GCF_042893155.1). NCBI lineage: Bacteria > Bacillati > Actinomycetota > Actinomycetes > Kitasatosporales > Streptomycetaceae > Streptomyces > Streptomyces sp. NPDC001668. Next base: position 731,631 of record NZ_JBIAUQ010000002.1, on the reverse strand, counting down.
TCCAGCGGGCCGGTCACGATGCCGATCCGGCGGCGGCCCAGGGACAGCAGGTGGCGCACCATGTCACGGGCGCCGTCACGGTCGTCGGCCGCCACGTAACTCACCTTGGAGCCGGACCGCATGGGCTTGCCGCACTGCACGACGGGCACGCCCGCCTTGTGCAGCTCCTCGGCCACCGGGTCGGCGGAGTGGCTGGTCACCAGCAGCACGCCGTCGAGGTGGCCCGCCGTGATGAACCGCTTGATCCGGCGGCGCTCGTCCTCCGTCCCCGCCAGCATCAGCAGCAGCGGGATGTCGTGCGCGGCCAGCGCCTGGGTGCAGCCGCGCAGCAGGACGTTGAAGTTGGGGTCCTCGAAGAACCGCTCCTGGGGCTCCGTGAGCAGGAAGCCGACCGAGTCGGAGCGGCCGGTGATCAGTGAGCGGGCGTGCCGGTTGACGACGTAACCGGTCTTGCGGATGGCGGCGTTGACCGCCTCCAGGGCGGGAGGGCTGACGTAGTGTCCGCCGTTGAGCACACGCGAGACGGTGCCGCGCGAGACCCCGGCCTCGCGGGCCACGTCGTGGATCGTCGGCGGTCTGCGCCGGGCCCCCGCATTGTTCATGGTCACGACTCTAAGGCCCCCGGGGCGGCGCGGGGGGTGCTCGGGCGGCGGGGTGGCGCGCGTGGGATGCGGCGCTACTGGGATCGTGCACAGAAAAGTGTGCTGCCAGACACTTGGCAAGGCTTGCCTCGGTACGGTTATCTTGGGCCGCAGGCTTCCGAAGCCGTGTGTGCACGTTCCCAACCACTCGAAACGGGAGAGACCATGCCGGAGACCACCCCCAGGGGCCTCACCAGGCTTGCCTTCGGCGGGGACTACAACCCGGAGCAGTGGCCCGAGAGCGTCTGGGACGAGGACGTCCGGCTGATGCGCGAGGCCGGGGTCACCATGGTCAGCGTCGGGATCTTCTCCTGGGCGCTCCTGGAGCCGGAACCGGGCGGGTACGACTTCGGCTGGCTGGACCGGATTCTCGCCCTGCTGCACGAGAACGGCGTCCGCGTCGACCTCGGCACGCCCACCGTCGTCCCGCCCGCCTGGTTCTACCGCGCCCACCCCGACGCGCTGCCCGTCACCGCCGACGGCACCCGCCTCGCGTTCGGCTCACGCGGCGCCATCTGCCACAGCAACAGCGCCTACCGCGCGGCCGCCGCGAACATCACCACCAAGCTCGCCGAGCGCTACGCCGACCACCCGGCCCTCGCGATGTGGCACGTGCACAACGAGTACGGCGTCCCCGTCTCCGCCTGCTACTGCGACTCCTGCGCCGCCCACTTCCGCCGCTGGCTCACCACGACGTACGGCGGTGTCGACGGCGTCAACAAGGCCTGGGGCACCGCCTTCTGGGGCCAGCACTACACGAGCCTCGACCAGATCGACCCGCCGCGCACCGCGGCCACCGTCGGCAACCCCGGCCAGGCGCTGGACTACAAGCGGTTCGCCGACGCCACCATGCGCGAGAACTTCGTGACCGAGCGGGACATCCTGCACCGGCTCTCCCCGGGCGTCCCGGTCACCACCAACTTCATGACCGCGCTCAGCCAGTGCGACTCCGTCGACTACTGGGCCTGGGGCCGTGAGGTGGACATCGTCACCAACGACCACTACCTCATCACCGACGGCCGCCGCACCCACGTCAACCTCGCGATGGCCGCCGACCTGACCCGCTCCGTCGCGGGCGGCGCCCCCTGGATCCTGCTGGAGCACTCCACCTCCGGCATCAACTGGCAGCCCCGCAACCCCGCCAAGGCCCCCGGCCAGATGGCCCGCAACTCCCTGGCGCACGTGGCCCGCGGCTCCGAGGGCGCCATGTTCTTCCAGTGGCGCCAGTCCCGGCGCGGCGCCGAGAAGTTCCACTCGGCGATGGTCCCGCACGGCGGCACCGACACGCGCGTGTGGCGCGAGGTCGTCGAACTGGGCGCCTCCCTCGACTCGTTGAGCACGATCCGCGGCGCCCGCACCCAGGCGGACGTGGCCGTCCTGTGGGACTGGCAGTCCTGGTGGGCGCAGAACCTCGACTGGCGCCCCAGCGAGGACCACGACGCACGCGAGCGCGCCGACGCCTTCTACGAGGCCCTCTACGACCGCCACCTCACGGTCGACTTCGCCCACCCCGAAGCCGACTTGTCGGCTTATCCCCTTGTCGTCGTCCCCGCCCTGTACCTGATGACGGAGGCCGCGGGACGCAACCTCAAGGAGTACGTCGAGAACGGCGGCACCCTCGTCGTCTCGTACTTCTCCGGCATCGTCGACGAACACGACGCCGTCCACGCGGGCGCGTACCCGGGCGCGCTCAGGGACGTCCTGGGCCTGACCGTCGAGGAGTTCTCACCGCTGCTGCCGGGCCAACTGGTGCGCATCACCGGCCCCGACGGCTCCGAACTCACCGGCGACGTGTGGACCGAGTTCGTGGTGCCGCGCGGCGCCGAGACCGTGTGGACGTACGCCGACGGCCCGGCCGCCTCCCACCCCGCCGTCACCCGGCACCGGCACGGCGACGGCACCGCCTGGTACGTCTCCACCCGCCTGGCCGCCCAGGGCCTCGACGCGCTGCTCGGCTGGGCCGGAGAGGACGCACAGCTGCCCTCCCGCGCCGACCTGCCCCACGACGTGGAGGTGGTCCGACGCAACGGAGAGTCCGGTTCCTACGTCTTCGTGATCAACCACACCGCGTCGGAGGCCAAGGTGCCCCTGGACGCGGCGGGCACGGAACTGCTGACCGGCGAACGCACCGCGGACCGCCTCGCCGTCCTGGCCGGCGCCGTGCGGGTCGTACGACTCGACGGCTGAACCGACTCCCCTCCGCCCGCGAGACCACGAGCCGCGGGCGGAGGGGGCCTCACCCCCGAACCGTCCCCACCGCCGCCGGGAGCGGCGGATTTCCCTCTCTGCGCCGCCGTGCGCGCCGAACAGCCCGCTGTCACGGAGGAGTTCGATCTCGGACAAGCTCGGTGACTCCGGGACACGGCGCCTACGGCTGCGGGACAGTGGACACACGCAGAGGGAGGGGCGGAGGGGACGACATGTTGAGGACTCCGGCCGACCAGCGGCGCCTGGACATCCTGGAGTGGCTGAAGGACCCGGCCGCCCACTTCCCGCCGCAGCAGCGCGGCGACCCCGCCCAGGACGGAGTCACCGCCCGCGCGGTCGCGGGCAAACTCGGCGTGCCGCGCTCGGTCGCCCGGAGCCACCTCGGCCTGCTCGTGGACATCGGCCTGCTGCGCACCAGGAGAATCCGGTGGCGCACGTACTACCGTCGCGACGAGATGCGCATCGCCGAGGTGGCGCGCATGTTCGAGAAGGGCTGGTAGCGACCCGTACCGAAAGGGCAGGCACCGATGGACCGTCCCACCGCACTGACTCCCCGCCACTACGTCGCGATCGGCGGCCACGGTCCCGAGGACGTCGTCGCCGACGCCCGCGGCCGGGTCCTCACCGGCGTGGCGGACGGGCGCATCCTGCGCGTCGACGGACTGACGCAGCCCCTCGCCGCCCGCGTCGAGGTGCTCGCTGACACCGGCGGCAGGCCGCTCGGCCTCGAACTCCTCCCGGACGGCGCCCTGTTGGTGTGCGACGCGGAACGCGGACTGCTGGGCGTCGACCTCGCCGACGGCACCGTACGCGTCATCGCCGACGAAGTGGCGGGGGAGCGGCTGCGGTTCACCAGCAACGTGGTCGCGCTGTCCGACGGCAGCGTGTACTTCACCGTCTCCAGCCGCCGTCACCCCCTGGACCACTGGATCGGCGACATCGTCGAACACACCGGCACCGGCCGCCTGCTGCGCCTGTCGCCCGGCGACGACACCCCCGAAGTCCTCCTGGAGGGGCTCCAGTTCGCGAACGGGCTCGCCGCGAGCGCCGACGAGTCCTTCCTGGTCGTCGCCGAGACCGGGGCCCGCCGTCTCACCCGCTACTGGCTCGACGGACCGCAGGCCGGACGCGCCGAGCCCCACGCCGAGAACCTCCCGGGCATGCCCGACAACATCTGGCGCGGCGGACCCGACGGCCCGATCTGGGTCTCCCTCGCCGGACCCCGCATCCCCCCGCTCGAGCTGCTGCACCGCGCCGCCCCGCCCGTCCGCAGGGCCGCCGCCCGAGTCGCCGTGCACGCCCCGTACCGGCCCACCGCCGGCATCGGCGTCCTCGCGGTCGACGACGAGGGCCGCACGGTCCACCACCTCACCCGCCGCAGCCCCCGCTTCCGCATGGTCACCAGCGTCTGCGAGGCCTCAGGACACCTGGTCCTCGGCAGCCTGTGGGAGCACGGCATCGCCCTGTGCGAGCCGCCCGCCGCGAAGTGACCCCGGCGGCGCCCCGGCGTTACGCTGGTCCTCGGTCGCGATCACCCTCGCGGCACGGCGGTGGGGCCCGCCGTACCCGAACCGCGGCGAAGGCGCCGCCAACGGTCCCTACTCGCGATCGAGCGCGCCCGCAGGCCCGGGCCCCGGCGAGCAGGAGAGACACGACCATGACAGCCCCGGAGAGCGTGCGCGCACCCGCCGGGCCCCCGCGCCGGTCCAGCCGGCAGGGCCAGGCACCCGTGGTCGCGGTGGTCGCGCTCGGCGGCGCCCTGGGCGCCACGGCCCGGTACGCCCTCGCCCTCCACTGGCCCACCCCGCCCGGCGGCTTCCCCTGGGCGACCTTCTGGACCAACGTCATCGGCTGTGCCGTCATCGGCGTGTTCATGGTCGTCATCACCGACATCCGGGCCGCCCACCGCCTGGTCCGCCCCTTCTTCGGCACCGGCGTCCTCGGCGGCTTCACCACCTTCTCCACCTACGCCGTCGACATCCAGAAACTCCTCGACCACGGCAGGGCAGCCACCGGCCTGGCCTATCTCGCCGCGACCCTGCTCGCGGCCCTCACGGCGGTGTGGCTCGCGTCCACGGCGGCCCGCCGCGTCCTGAAGCGGAGGCAGCCATGAAGGAGGCAGCCATGAAGTGGAGGCAGTCATGAAGTGGAGGCAGTCATGACGAGGCTGACCGGCAACGCCCTGCGCCTGACCGTCTACATCGGCGAGAACGACACCTGGCACCACAAGCCCCTCTACTCCGAGATCGTGCACCGCGCCCACGCCGCGGGACTCGCCGGGGCCAGCGTCTTCCGCGGCATCGAGGGCTTCGGCGCCTCCTCCCTGATCCACACCTCCCGGCTGCTCTCCCTCAGCGAGGACCTGCCGGTGGCCGTCGTCGTCGACACCGAGACGCGCGTACGGGAGTTCCTGCCGCAGCTCGACGAACTCGTCACCGAGGGCCTGGTGACACTCGACGACTGCGAGGTCATCCGGTACGTCGGGCGCGACGAGAACCAGGACATAGCGGGCACGAAGGGTAAGAACTGGTTGTGAACTGGCTGCTGGTCGTCACGGGTGCCATGGTCGGCGCCCCGCTGCGCTATCTCACCGACCGCGCGGTGCAGTCGCGGCACGACTCGGTCTTCCCCTGGGGCACCTTCGCCGTCAACGTCACGGGCTGCCTGATCCTCGGCCTGCTCACCGGCGCGGTGGCCGCGGGGGCGGCCGGATCCCACCTCCAGCTCCTCCTGGGCACCGGCCTGTGCGGGGCCCTGACCACGTACTCCACCTTCTCCTACGAGACCCTCCGGCTCACCGAGACCGGGGCACGCTTCTACGCCGCGGCCAACGCGGTCGCGAGCGTGGTGGCCGGTCTCGGGGCGGCTTTCGCGGGGGTGGCTCTGGCCCACGTCGTGTGGGCGTAGGCATCGACGCTTGTCCGTGTGTAGTAAGACTGTGGCCTCCGCACCTGCCTTCCCCTGAGAAGAACTGGATCCCATGAGCGTCATCAGCGTCGGTCAGGCCGTCGTCCTCGGAGCCGTCGAGGGGGTGACCGAGTTCCTTCCCGTCTCCTCGACCGGCCATCTGAAGATCGTCGAGGGGCTGATGGACATCCCCGTCGACAACGACGCCGTCGTCGGGTTCTCGGCCGTCATCCAGGTCGGTGCGATCGCCGCCGTGCTCGTGTACTTCTTCAAGGACATCGTGCGGATCGTCTCCGCGTGGGGGAGAGGTCTGGTCAACAAGGAGGAGCGCTACCACCACGACTACAAGTTCGCCTGGTGGGTGATCGCCGCGACCATCCCGATCGTCATCGTCGGCCTCGCCGCCAAGCCGCTCATCGAGGGGCCGCTCGCCTCCCTGTGGGTGGTCGCGGGCTCCCTGATCGTCGGCAGCGGCGTGATGTGGGCGGCGGACCAGATGGGCCGGCACAAGCGCGGTGAGGACGACACCACCTTCAAGGACGCCATGCTGGTCGGCAGCTCACAGATCCTCGCCCTGCTCTTCCCCGGCTTCTCCCGCTCCGGCGCCACCATGTCCACGGCCCTGATCCTCGACCTGGACCGCGTCGCCGCCACCCGCCTCTCCTTCTTCCTCGGCATCCCCGCGCTCACCGGCGCCGGCATCTACGAGCTCAAGGACGCCCTGGGCACGGGCGTGGGCGCGGCCCCGCTCGCCGTCGGCACGGCCGTCTCCTTCGTCGTGGCCTACGCCTCCATCGCCTGGCTGCTGAAGTTCGTGGCCAAGCACTCCTTCAACGCCTTCGTGATCTACCGGATCGTCGTGGGCCTGCTGCTGTTCGGGCTGCTGGCCACGGGGACGCTGGACAGCTGAGCGTTCGTTGGGGTCGCGGTCGGGTGCCACGGGGTGGCTGCGGCTCTGAGGTGTGAGGCCGTCGATCGTTTCGAGGGTGCTCTGGGGCCGGTCGTCGTGGGGGCGTTCGGCGGTCGTGGTCCGTAGGGCGGCTGTGGCCACGGGGTGTGCCGCCCACGTCCGGCGCGGGGGGCGCTCTGCGGCCGGTCGTCGTGGGGGCGTTCGGCGGTCTTGGTCGGCGGGGCGGCTGCGGCCACGGCGTGCGCCGCCGTCGACCGGCGCGGGAGCGCCGGGCAGCCGTCCGTCGCCGGGCGCGGCCGTTGGCGGTCGTGGTGCCGCGGTGGGCCTGGGGTGACGGAGCGCGGGGCCGTCGATCGGTCCGGAGCGGCTGCGCGTCGCGCGGATCCGCGAGGTACGACACTCCGGCTCACCGTGCGGCTCCTGAGCGCCTCGCCCGCGTGCGGCAGGGGCAGCGAGCCCGCCTTCCACGCGAGCTACTGCTGGGTGTACCGGCGTCCGCGTCCGCCTGTCGCATCACCCCGACCCTCGCCTGTTTCCGCTACGGCCCGGACGCCTTGGAAGGCTGCCCGGCGGGCGTGGCGTGGGAGGACGGGCTCACCCACCCCGACAGTGCGCCTGTACCTGCCTCGCCCGCGGACACGAACCCCGGCAACGCCCCGCACCCCGCACCCCCCCGCCCCCTTGACAGCACCCTCCCACCCCCCGGAGTATCACTCCCGTGAACCTGTCAGACAGCCGGACAGCCAGTCAGCCGCCCAGGCGCGTCAGCGCCATGGAGGCGGTGCTGGCGCATCTGCGTGCCGCCATCGAGCGGGGGGAGTACGCCATCGGCGACAAGCTCCCCTCCGAGGCGGAGCTCTGCCGCACCCTGGAGATCAGCCGGCCCGTCCTGCGCGAGGCCCTCAGGGCCCTGCAGACCATGGGGCTGACCGTCTCCAAGACCGGCAAGGGCACCTTCGTCGTGGCCGACGCCGTGGAGGACCCCACGTTCGGCGACTACGCGGCCAGCGACCTGCTGGAAGTGCGCCGCCACGTCGAGATCCCGGTCGCCGGGTACGCGGCCCGGCGCCGCACCCCGGAGAACCTCGACCACCTGGCCCACCTCCTGGACCGGATGGAGCGGGAGACCGACACCACGGCGTGGGTCGCGATGGACACCCTCTTCCACCTCGCCGTGGCGGAGGCCGCCCAGAACCCGGTGTTCCGCCGGGTCATCGAGGAGATCCGGGACGCACTGGCGCGTCAGTCGGCCTTCCTCAACGAACTGGGCGGTCGCCGGGAGCAGTCCAACCGCGAGCACCGCGCGATCGTCGAGGCGCTGATCGACGGTTCCGAGCACGACGCGGTCGAGGCGATGTCCCACCACCTCGACCGCGTCGAGACCACCCTCACCGACATCGTGCGTTCCCCGAACACGGGCACGGACAGCACGGACACCCCCACGGAAGGCGAGTCCCAGGCGTGAGCGAGCAGTCCCTGCACGACGGCGTGCAGAAACGTTCCGGCCATGTCGACGCCGGAGACGAGGGCTACAGCAAGTCCCTCAAGTCACGACACGTCAACATGATCGCCATCGGCGGAGCCATCGGCACCGGCCTCTTCCTCGGCGCCGGCGGCCGCCTCGCCGACGCCGGCCCCTCCCTGTTCATCGCCTACGCGGTCTGCGGCGTCTTCGCCTTCCTCGTCGTCCGCGCCCTCGGCGAACTCGTCCTGTACCGGCCCTCCTCCGGCGCCTTCGTGTCGTACGCCCGGGAGTTCCTCGGCGAGAAGGGCGCCTACGTCGCCGGCTGGATGTACTTCCTGAACTGGGCCACCACCGGAATCGCCGACATCACCGCCGTCGCGCTCTACACCCACTACTGGGGCATGTTCTCCGACATCCCGCAGTGGGTGATCGCCCTGGTCGCGCTCGCGGTCGTCCTCACCGTCAACCTCATCTCGGTGAAGATGTTCGGCGAGCTGGAGTTCTGGTTCGCCATCATCAAGGTGGGCGCGCTCGTGGCGTTCATGCTGATCGGCATCTTCCTCCTGGCGACCCAGCACCCGATCGACGGCCACCACCCCGGCCCGTCCCTCATCACCGACAACGGCGGCGTCTTCCCCAACGGCCTGCTGCCCATGCTGCTGATCATCCAGGGCGTCGTCTTCGCCTACGCCTCCGTCGAACTGGTCGGCGTCGCCGCGGGCGAGACCGAGAACCCCGAGAAGATCATGCCCAAGGCGATCAACTCGATCATGTGGCGCGTCGGCCTCTTCTACGTCGGCTCGGTGCTCCTGCTGTCGATGCTGCTGCCCTGGAACAAGTACACGGGCAGCGAGAGCCCCTTCGTGACCGTCCTGTCCAACATCGGCATCCCGGCAGCCGGCGGAGTGATGAACCTCGTCGTCCTCACCGCGGCCATGTCCTCGCTCAACTCCGGCCTCTACTCCACCGGCCGCATCCTGCGCTCCATGGCCATGTCCGGCTCGGCGCCCAGGTTCACGGGCGTGATGAGCCGCAGCCAGGTCCCCTACGGCGGCATCCTGCTCACCAGCGGCGTCTGCGTCCTCGGCGTCGGCCTCAACTACGTGGTCCCCGCCGACGCGTTCGAGATCGTGCTGAACTTCGCCGCCATCGGCATCCTCGCCACCTGGGGCATGATCATGGTCTGTCACCTGCTCTTCTGGCAGAAGACCGAGAAGGGCGACCTGACCCGCCCCGGCTACCGACTGCCGGGATCCCCCTGGACCGAACTCGTGACGCTGGCCTTCCTCGCCTCCGTCCTGGTCCTCATGTACGCCGACGGCGGCGCCGGCCGCACCACCGTGCTGTGCCTCCCGCTGATCGTCGCGGCCCTGGTCGCCGGCTGGTTCGCCGTCCGCGGCCGGGTGGCCCGCACGTCCACCGAGACCGAGTCCACCGGCGCGTGATCGCCCGCGCGCCCTCCGAACCCGAATCGACCGGCACGCACGCGTGACCCGCGTGACGTCCCCGGAGAAGCAGGAAGTGATGTCCAGCAGTTCCGTCGCGGCCGCACCCCTGGTCCGTGAACCCCTCCACGCCCCCGTCGCCCACCTCATCCGCGGTGGCCTGATCGAGGGCACCCACTACGGTTCCGTCGTCGTCCTGGACCGCGACGGGGACGTCCGCTTCCAACTCGGCGACATCGAGGCGGCGTTCTATCCGCGCTCCGCCCTGAAGCCGGTCCAGGCCGTCGCCATGGTCCGGGCCGGACTGCCCCTGGACGGCGAGCTCCTCTCGCTCGCCGCGGCCAGCCACTCCGGCGAGGAACGCCACCTCGCCGGGGCCCGGCGGATCCTGGAACTGGCGGGAGTCTCCGAGGACGCCCTGCGCAACGTCCAGGACATGCCGTACGGCCCGGCCGTCCGGGACACCTGGATCCGGGAGGGCCGCGCGCCCTCACGGCTCGCCCAGAACTGCTCCGGCAAGCACGCGGCGATGCTGTACACGTGCGTGCTCAACGACTGGCCTCTGGAGGGCTACCTCGATCCGGCGCATCCGCTCCAGCAGGCGATCGCCGAGATCGTCGAGGACCTGACCGGGCAGCGGATCGCCCGCGTGACCGTCGACGGCTGCGGCGCGCCCCTGTTCTCCGTCTCCCTGCACGGCCTCGCCCGGGCCGCCGCACGGATCACCTCGGCGGCCCCCGGCACGCCTGAGGCCCGGGTCGCCGACGCGATGCGGGAGCATCCGGAGATGGCGTCCGGGGCGGGGCGCGATGTGGCCGCGCTGATGAAGGCCGTGCCCGGGCTGCTCGCCAAGGACGGGTTCGAGGGTGTTCAGGTGGCCGCGCTTCCCGATGGGCGCGCGGTCGCCGTGAAGATCTCCGACGGGGCGGACCGGGCGCGGGTGCCGGTCGCCGCGGCGGCGCTCGCGTGGGCCGGGGTCTCGCCGGATCTGCTCACGGAGTTCCAGGGAGAGGCGCTTCTCGGAGGCGGCCTCGAGGTCGGGCGGGTGCGGCCCGTTCGTTCGCTGGAGCCAGTGGCCGTGTCTGCCTGCGCCTAGAACCCGGGCCGTCATGTCGTCGTGCGGCCGCGGGCCGGCCGTGGCGGGTCGCGCCCCGCGGCGGAGCCGCTGATGTCACAGCCCCGCGCCCCTCAAAGCACTTACCCGAGCCCCTTGAAGAAGAAGGACGCCCTCATGACCGCCGCCATCACTCGCCGTGAGCACGACCTGCTGGGCGACCGGGATGTTCCCGCCGACGCCTACTGGGGTGTGCACACCCTGCGGGCCACCGAGAACTTCCCCATCACCGGGACCCGGATCTCCGCCTACCCCCACCTGATCGACGCCCTGGCCGCCGTCAAGGAGGCCGCCGCCCTCGCCAACGAGGAGCTGGGGCTGCTGGAGCCGAGGAAGGCCGCGGCCATCGTCGAGGCGTGCCGGGAGATCCGGGACGGCAAGCTGCACGACCAGTTCGTCGTCGACGTGATCCAGGGCGGTGCCGGCACCTCCACCAACATGAACGCCAACGAGGTCATCGCCAACCGGGCGTTGGAGCTGCTGGGGCACCAGAAGGGGCAGTACTCGTTCCTGCATCCCAACGAGGACGTCAACCTGGGACAGTCGACCAATGACGTCTACCCGACCGCCGTCAAGATAGCGACGGTCTTCGCGGTACATGGACTGCTCAAGGCGATGGCTGTACTGCAGGACGCGTTCGCCCGTAAGGCCGTCGAGTTCCGCGATGTGCTCAAGATGGGCCGTACACAGTTGCAGGACGCGGTCCCGATGACGCTGGGTCAAGAGTTCTCCGCCTATGCCGTCATGATGGACGAGGACCGGTCCCGTCTTGACGAGGCCGTCGAGTTGATCCATGAGATCAACCTGGGAGCCACGGCCATCGGGACAGGACTCAATGCTCCCGCCGGTTACGCCGAGTCGGCCCGCCGGCACCTCGCCGAGATCACCGGGCTGCCGCTGGTCACCGCCGCCAACCTGGTCGAGGCGACCCAGGACTGCGGCGCCTTCGTCCAGATGTCCGGCGTGCTCAAGCGGATCGCGGTCAAGCTCAGCAAGAGCTGCAACGACCTGCGGCTGCTGTCGTCCGGACCGCGCGCGGGCCTCGGGGAGATCAACCTGCCGCCGGTACAGGCCGGTTCGTCGATCATGCCCGGCAAGGTCAACCCGGTGATCCCGGAGGTCGTCAACCAGGTCGCCTTCGAGGTGATCGGCAACGACGTGGCCATCACCATGGCCGCGGAGGCCGGACAGCTCCAGCTCAACGCGTTCGAGCCGATCATCCTGCACTCCCTCTCGGAGTCGATCACCCATCTGCGCGCCGCCTGCCTCACCCTCGCCGAGCGGTGTGTGGACGGCATCACCGCCAACACCGAGACACTGCGCCGGACGGTCGAGAACTCCATCGGCCTGGTCACCGCCCTCAACCCGCACATCGGCTACACGGCCGCCACCGACATCGCCAAGGAAGCCCTCGCCACGGGCCGCGGTGTGGCCGAACTCGTCCTGGAGAAGGGCCTGTTGCCCGCCGAGACGCTGGCCGACCTGCTGCGGCCGGAGGTCCTCGCGGGCAGCGGCTCCCCGTCGGCCTGAGACTCCCCACCTGTGGTGATACGCGCCAGAACCGGCCCGGAGGCACAATAGTGATCATGACAACGACGTCGTCGCTCACGTTCCAGCCGGTCCTGGAGCGCATCGCCGAGGAGATCGGCCGCACCCCGGGGCGCGGCCGCGCGGCCGACTACATCCCGGCGCTCGCCGCCTGCGACCCGCGCAGCTTCGGCATGGCCGTCGCGGAGCTGGACGGCACGGTGTACGGCGTCGGCGACTGGCGCGAGCCGTTCTCGACCCAGTCCCTCACCAAGGTCTTCACCCTCGCCCTCGACCTGGCCCGCGAGGGCGACGAACTCTGGGAGCACGTGGGCCGCGAACCCTCCGGCAACCCCTTCAACTCCCTGGTGCAGCTGGAGTACGAGAACGGCATCCCGCGCAACCCGTTCATCAACGCGGGCGCCCTCGTCGTCACGGACCGCCTCCACAGCCGTACCGGAGACGCGGCGGGCGAACTGCTGTCGTTCCTGCGCGAGGAGAGCGGCAACCCGGCGCTGGACTTCGACGAGGAGGTGGCCGCCTCCGAGTCAGCCCACGGCGACCGCAACGCCGCCCTGGCCCACTTCATGGCCGCGTACGGCAACATCGACAACGACATCCCGGTCCTGCTCGACCAGTACTTCCGCCAGTGCTCGGTCAGGGCGTCCTGCGCCGACCTGGCCCTCGCCACCGGCTTCCTGGCCCGCCACGGCATCCGCGCCGACGACAGCCGCCTGCTGAGCCGCAGCCAGGCCAAGCAGATCAACGCGATCATGCTGACCTGCGGGACGTACGACGCGGCGGGCGACTTCGCCTACCGGGTGGGCCTGCCCGGCAAGAGCGGAGTGGGCGGCGGGATCATCGCTGTGGTGCCGGGCCGCTGCACGCTCTGCGTGTGGAGCCCGGGCCTGGACGAGCGCGGCAACTCGGTGGCGGGGGTGGCGGCCCTGGACAGGTTCACGACGCTGACGGGTCTTTCGGTGTTCTGAGGCGGCGGCCCCGACTACGCACCGGTCACACCCCGGTCGCCACCACGTCGCCTTCCAGCCACCCACGACTGACACGCTGCCGATGTGTTGGCCAACGTTCCCGTCGATCTTCGCCGCTGCCAGATCCTCGGTCTGGTCGGCACCGCCATCCTCGCCGCGGGCGGTGAGACCGCAGGAGCGCTCCCCGTCCGCGAACTCCTCACCCCGGCCTCGCCCCAGGCCGCACTGGGGCTGGTCGGCGCCTACTTCGGCGTCGTCCTCCTGATCGCGGCCTGGCTCCTCCTCGGCCGCCTGGTCCGCAGCCCCGACGAGCGGCCCGGCACGCGCGAGCTCATGGCCGTCCTCGTCATCTGGTCGCTCCCGCTGCTGCTCGCCCCGCCCCTGTTCAGCCGTGACGTCTACAGCTACCTCGCGCAAGGCGCCATGGCCGACGCCCACATGGACGTCTACACCCACGGCCCCGCCCTGCTCGGCGGCCCCCTCGCGGACGAGGTCGCCCCGATGTGGCGCGACACCGGCGCCCCGTACGGCCCGGTGTTCCTCGGCGTGGCCTCCGCACTGGCCAAGGCGTCCCGCGGTGAACTGCCCGCCGGCCTGTTCGGGATGCGGCTCGTCGCCCTGCTCGGCGTGGCCCTCATGGCCGCCGCCCTGCCCCGCCTGGCCCGCCACAGCGGCGCCGACCCGGCCGCCGCGCTCTGGCTGGGCGCCCTCAACCCGCTCGTGCTGCTCCACCTGGTCGCGGGCGCCCACAACGACGCCGTCATGCTCGGACTGCTCGGCCTCGGCCTGGTCGCCGCCCTGGGCCGGTGGCCGGTCCTGGGCGCCGTACTCGTGACGCTCGCCGCCCTGGTCAAGGCCCCCGCCGTCCTGGGGCTCGCCGCGATCGTCGTGCTGCGCGTCCGGGCCGGCGACCGTCCGGCGAAGGCGGTCCTGACGGCCGCCGTCACGGCCACCGCCACCACCATCGCCGCGACAGCCGTGACGGGCACCGGCTACGGCTGGATCGGTGCCCTCGACACCCCCGTGTCGTCCGGGAACTGGGCCCTCACCAGCCTCCTCGGCCGTGCCACCGGAGCCCTGCTGGAACGGCACGGCAGCGACCTGGCCCCGCTGGCCCTCCCCGCCTGGCACGCCCTCGGGGTCGTGACCGCCATCGCCGTCATCGGCCACATATGGCTGCGCCTGCGTCCGCGGCCCGTGTACGCCCTCGGCCTGAGCCTGGCCACCGTCGCCGCCCTCGGCCCGGCGATCCGGCCCTGGTACGCCCTGTGGGGCCTGTTCCTCATAGCGGCCGCCGCGCCCAGCGCCTCGGTACGGCACCGGGTGGCCGCCGTGACGGGTGTGCTCGCCCTCGCCACGCTCCCGAGCGGCGGCCCGGCCGACGCCGGGCAGCTCGTCCTCGCCGTCTCCGGAGGCGTGCTCGCCCTGGTCGTACTGGTCCAGGCCCACCAGACGGCTCAGGCCCCGGTGACGGGACACGCGGCATGAGGACACCGACCACGGACCGCGGCCGACTGCTGCTGGTCCTCGCCGCCGTCACCGCCGTCACCGTGTTCACGGCGACCGTGCCGCTGCTGCGCGACTGGTTCGACCTGCGCGTCTACCACGGGGCCGTCGACACCTGGGTCCACCACGGCGGACGGCTCTACGACTACCGGGTCCCGGGGACGGCGTACGGCTTCACCTATCCGCCGTTCGCGGCCGTCGCGATGCTGCCGATGGCCCTGCTCGGCCTGCACGCGGCGATCATGGTCGGCCTGCTGCTCAACCTGGCGGCGCTGGCCGTGGTGATGCGCCTGCTCACCGGCCGGGCCTGGCGGCGCTACGGCTGGTACGGCTGTGCCCTGGCCGCCTGCGCGCTGGCGCTGTTCGAACCGCTGCGGGACACCTTCAGCTTCGGCCAGGTCAACCTGCTGCTGCTGGCGCTCGTCCTCGTCGACGCGTGGCTGCTCGCGACGGGCCGCGAACGCCGGGCCGGGATCGCCATCGGGCTGGCCGCCGCGGTGAAACTGACGCCGGTCCTCTTCATCGGGCTGCTCCTGGTCGCCCGGCGCCGCCGGGCCGCGGCGGTCGCCACGGTGGTGGCTCTGGCGGCGACGGGTCTCGCGGCCCTCGTGGCGCCGGACGCCTCGCGCTTCTACTGGACCGACGCCCTGTGGGACACGAGCAGGGTCGGCCGCCTGGACTACGTCTCCAACCAGTCGCTCCAGGGCATCCTGGCCCGGCTCGGCGAGACGGACCGCGCGGTGTGGGCGGTGGCCGTGCTGCTCACCCTCGGCGTGTGGGCCGTACGGGCGCGGCGGGCAGCGGCGGCCGGGGACTGGGCGGCCGCGTTCGCGCTGACCGGGCTGACCGCCTGCCTGGTCAGCCCGATCACCTGGGTGCACCACCTGGTGTGGCTGCTGCCGTCCTTCGCCGTTCTCGTGCGCGGAGGGCACCCACGGATCGCGGGCGCCCTCTACGCGGTGATGTGCACCAGTGTGGTGTGGCTGTGGTTCGACGACGCGTCGGGCGTCGACGGCTTCCTCGGCAGCAACATCTACACCTGGATCACGCTCGGCCTGCTGCTGTGGCTTCCGGTGGGTCAGCGCCGTGCCGCGGGCCCGAACCGGGACCGCAGTGCCAGTGCCATCGAGCCCGCGCCGAGCCCGGCCGCGCCCAGGATGGCCCAGGTCTCCAGCCAGCCGGGCCCTCTGTGCTGCGACGAAACGGCCGCAGCGACCGGCACCGCCTCGGGTCCCGGCCGGGACACCGCCCGCGGCCTGGCCCGCAGCGCGTCCAGCGAGCCCACCGGATCCACCCGCCCGGCCGCCCCGAACCCCCAGTCGAGCAGCTCGCGCGCCTCCTCGTAGACCGCGAAGCCACCGCCCTCCTGAGGGTTCATCACCGTGACGACCAGCGTCCGGCCGCCCCGGCGGGCGGCGGCGACGAGCGTGTTGCCGGCGTGACTCGTGTAGCCGTTCTTGATGCCGATCAGGCCGGAGTAGCGCTCCACGCCGTCGGCGCCGGTCAGCAGCCGGTTGGTGTTCTGGATGCCGTACGACCACCCGCCCCGGCCGGGGAACTTCGCCTCGGCCGTGCCGCAGTACCGCGCGAAGTCCGGGTTGCGCAGCCCTGCCCGCCCGAACACCGCGAGGTCGTACGCCGAGGAGACCTGGCCCGGGGTGTCGTAGCCGTCGGGGGAGCGGACGTGGGTGTCCCGGGCGCCCAGGGCGCGTGCCTTGGACTGCATCCGGGTGGCCGTCGCACGCCAGCCGCCGCTGAGCCGGGCCAGGACGTGCACGGCGTCGTTCCCGGAGTTGAGGAAGACCCCGCGCCACAGGTCGGCCACCCGGTAGGTCTCTCCCTCGGCGACCCCGACGAGGCTGCTGCCGGGCTCGATGTCCGCGAGCTCCTCCTCGCTGACCGTGTGTCTGAGGCCGCCCGGCAGCACCGGCAGGACGGTCAGGGCGAACAGGGTCTTGAGCGTGCTGGCAGGCGGCAGTCTGCGGTGGGCGTCGTGCGCGGCGAGGACCTCCCCGCTGTGGGCGTCGGCCACCACCCACGACAGCGCGGACACCTCCGGGAGCCGGGGCGCGCCCCGGTGCGGGCGGACCTGGGTGCCGGAGCGGTACAGCAGGGCGGGTGACGCGGCCGCGGCCCGTGGTCCGCCGGGTGCGTCGGGGTCGGAGCCCGGGTGGGCGGCCGCTGTCGCGGAAGCGAACACCAGCAGGCCCGTCGTGCACAGGGCGCAGGCCGAGACGGCCATCCGGGAGGGAAATCCGATAGTCATACTGCAAAGCTAGGAACGGACCCGCCCTGGACCGCGCTGGCCGGGCCGAGGGGCGCACGCGAGCACCCGGATGCCGCACGCCGCCCGGGGTGTCAGTCCTGTGCGGGCTCCGCCGTCGTGCCACCGAGGTCGGCGGTGATGGTGCGGGTGGCGGACATGAGCAGGGCGCCCAGCTCGGGGAGGCGTTCGCGGGTGACCCGGGCCGCGGGCCCCGAGATGCTGACGGCCGTGGTGACCGCGCCGGTGTGGTCGTGGACCGGGGCGGCGACACAGCGGATGTCCTGCTCGTTCTCCACGTCGTCCACGGCGTAGCCGCGCCGGCGGATGAGGTCGAGCTCGGCGCGCAGGCGGTCGGGGGAGGTGATGGTGGCCGGGGTGCGGGCCGGCATGCCCGCCGCGATCACGCCGTCGACCACGTCGTCCCCGGAGTGCGCGAGGAACACCTTGCCGGTGGCCGTGCAGTAGGCGGGCAGCCGGCCGCCGATGCGGGAGTGCATGCGCACGGCGCGCGGGCTCTCGACCTTGTCGATGTAGACGATCTCCGGTGGGTCGAAGCTCACCAGGTGGACCGTCTCGCCGCTCTCCTCGGCGAGCCGGTGCAGCACGGGGGCGGTGATCTGCCGGGTGTCGCGCCGCTCCAGATAGGCCTGGCCGAGCAGGGCGTTCTGGGGCCCCAGCCGGTAGCGGCCCGACTCGGGGTCCTGGTCCACCAGCCGCACGTCCTTGAGCGGGGCGACCAGCCTCAGCACGGTGCTCTTGCTCAGCTCCAGACCGGCGGCCAGGTCGGTGAGCGTGGCGCCGTGCGGATGGCTCCGCTCCTCGGCCAGGTACATCAGGATGCCCAGGGCGCGGCGCAGGGAGGAGGAGGCGTTGCGGCGGGGAGAGGTGTCGTCGTCATCGGCCATACGCGCATCTTACGTGCTGCATAGCAAAACGACGTGTCACATATTGAAATCGATGGTTGACGGGCTCGAAAGTCCGGCGCTAGCTTCTGCGCAACGCAATTGCGAAACGTTGTTTTGCAATGCAGAACCTCGCTGCCAGTCTCCCTGGTGAACCTCACGTGCGATCGACGTCGATCGCCCCCCTCCTCGCCCTCCCCGCCCCCGTGTGTGCCCCCGAAGGGTGTTCCCTCATGAGATTCCGTCACCGTACCCGCTCTTTGATGGTGATTTGCGCCAGTGTGACCGCCGCCGCATCCCTGTCCGCGTGCAGCTCCGCCGGCGGCACCACCGCGGGCAACTCCGCGCAGTCCTCGACCCTCCAGCAGGTCATCAAGCGCGGCACGCTCAACGTGGCCAGCTGCCTGACCTTCCCGCCCTTCGGTTCGCTGAGCAAGGACAACAAGCCGCAGGGCTTCGACGTCGACGTCGCCACCGCGATGGCCACCGCCCTCGGCGTCAAGGTGAAGGTCGTCGACACGACCTCTGCCAACCGCATCCCGAACCTGCAGACCAAGAAGGTCGACGCGGTCGTCTGCAACTTCACCACCACCGCCGAGCGCGCCAAGCAGGTCTCCTTCAGCGACCCGTACATCGTCGCGGGCGAGACACTGCTGGTGAAGAAGGCCAGTGGCATCTCGACGATCAAGGACCTCACCGGCAAGACCGTCGCCGTCACCAAGGGCTCCACCAACGGCGACGCCGTCAAGGCCGGCAACCCCCAGGCGAAGATCCAGGAGTACGACACCTCCGCCGCGGCCGTCCTCGCGGTCAAGCAGGGCCAGGCCGACGCCATGGTCGAGGACTCCAACTTCCTCAACTACCAGGCCAAGCTGGACCCCTCCCTCAAGGTCACCAAGGACTCCGTGGTGCCGCTGGAGTACAACGGCATCGGCGTCCAGCTCGGCGACCCCACCTGGCTGCAGTGGGTCAACACCTGGCTGCGCGAGTTCAACACCTCCGGCCAGTCCGACGCCCTCTACAAGAAGTGGTTCGGCGTCAGCCGCCCGTTCCCGCTCAACCCCTCGTACTGAACGGCCCGTTGAGGAGTACGCATGCTCACCGACTGGGAGTACGCCCTGCGGGACTGGCCCACCTACCTCGACGCGGCCTGGCTGACGCTGCGCCTGTCGCTGGAGGCCTTCGCCCTCGCGTGTGCCCTCGGCCTGCTCGGCGCCGCCGCCCGCAGATCCCGTCACCTGGTTCTGCGGGCCCCGGCCGCCGTCTACGTCGAGGTCCTCCGCAACACCCCCGTCCTGCTCCAGATGTTCGTCGCCTACTTCGCCCTGCCCTCCGCGGGGCTCAGGCTCAGCCCCGTGGAGGCCGGCGTCCTCGCCCTCGGCGTCAACGTCGGCGCCTACCTCACCGAGATCTTCCGAGCCGGCATCCAGGCCGTGCCCGGCGGCCAGCGCGAGGCGGCCCGGGTCCTGGCCCTCGGCCCCGCCCGCACCTTCGTCCACGTGGTGCTGCCACAGGCGCTGCGCAACGTCTACCCGGCCGTGATCAACCAGCTCGTGCAGATCATCCTCGGCTCGTCGCTGCTGTCGGCGATCTCCGTCCCCGAACTCACCGGCACGGCCATGGTCATCAACTCCCGAACCCTGCTGACGGTCCAGGTCTTCGGCATCGCCGCGGTGTGCTACCTGATCCTGACCAACCTGGTCGTGCTCGCGGCCGGACTCGTCGGCCGGGTGGCCTTCAAGCCGCCGCTGCGCCCCGCCGCCGTACGTCCGAGGCCGCTGGACGCCGTACGCCGACTGGTGCCCGCGCTCCCTCGTCGTAAGGAGGCCTGATGGACTGGTCGGTCATCTGGTCCAACCGTGCCCTGTACCTCGACGGGCTGTGGGCCACCGTGCTGCTGTCCCTCGCGGCCATCGCCACCGGCACGCTCGTCGGCCTGCTGGTCGCGGCCGTACGCACCAGCCGCATCCCGGTCCTCGCCCAAGTCGCCCGCGGCTACCTGGAGGTGTTCCGCGGGACGCCGCTGCTGATCCAGATGCTCTTCATCTACTTCGGAGCGGCTTATCTGAGCGGGTTCGCCATCAGCGTCTTCGGCGCGGCCCTGCTCGCCCTCACCCTCTATCAGGGCGCCTACATCGCGGAGGTCTTCCGCGCCGGCATCGAGGCCGTCCCGCGCGGTCAGTGGGAGGCCTCCCGGGTGCTCGGTCTGAGCCGGACGCAGACCTTCGGCGGGGTGATCCTGCCGCAGACCCGGGCGATCGTGCTGCCGCCGCTGGTCGGCCAGTACCTCTCCCTGATCAAGGACACCTCGATCGCGGTGGTCATCGGCTACGTCGAACTCGTCCGCCAGGGCCAGGCCGTCATCGACCGCGTGGGCGACCCGACGTCGTCGTATCTCGCCGTCGCCGTCCTCTACTTCGTCATCTGCTATCCGCTGTCGGTCCTGGTACGGCGGATGGAGAGAAAGGCTGTCACCGCATGACGACCACGACCACGGACCGGGGGGTCGCGAGCGCCCGCGTCTCCCTTTCCGCCGTGCACAAGAGCTTCGGGGACCTGGAGGTCCTCAAGGGTGTCGACATCGAGGTCGAGCCCGGTGAGGTTGTCGTCCTCATCGGGGCCAGCGGCTCCGGCAAGTCCACCCTGCTGCGGATCATGTGCGACCTGGAGCGCGCCGACAGCGGCGAGGTGTGGGTGAAGGACGTGCCGCTGCACGACCGCAAGCGCGCGCCGGAGATCTTCGGCCAGGTCGGCATGGTCTTCCAGCAGTTCAACCTGTTCCCGCACAAGACCGCGCTGGGCAACGTGACCCTCGCGCTGTCCAAGGTGCGCAAGCTGGCCAGGGCGGAGGCCGAGGAGCGTGGGCGGGCCGCGCTGGCGCGGGTGGGTCTCGCCGACAAGGCGGACTCCTACCCCGCGCAGCTCTCCGGCGGGCAGCAGCAGCGGGTCGCCATCGCCCGTGCGCTCGCCATGGACCCGGCGATCATGTTCTTCGACGAGCCGACCTCCGCCCTCGACCCCGAGCTCGTCGGCGAGGTCACCGGTGTCATGCGCTCGCTCGCCGAGGAGGGCATGACGATGGTCGTCGTCACCCACGAGATGCGGTTCGCGCGGGACACCGCCGACCGGGTCGTCTTCATGGACGGCGGGGTCGTGCTCGAACAGGGCACGCCGGAGCAGGTGTTCGGCAGCCCCGCCGAGGCACGCACCCAGCAGTTCCTGCACCGGGTGCTCGACACGTGAGGGCTCGCGAGGCCACGGAGGTCGTCTGCCTCGGCGAGACCATGGCCGTCCTCGTCCCGCCCGGACAGGAGCCGCTGGAACGGCAGCACGTCCTGCGCCTGGAGGTCGGCGGCGCCGAGTCCAACGTGGCCTGCGGGCTCGCCGCCCTGGGCCACCGCGTGGCCTGGGTGAGCCGGGTCGGCGACGATCCGCTCGGCCGGCGCGTCCTGGCGGACCTGCGAGGCCGTGGGGTCGACGTCCGCGGTGTCGAGACCGACCCGGACCGCCCGACCGGCGTGTACTTCAAGGACCCCGGCACGATGGGCACCGGCACGTACTACTACCGCAGGGGCTCCGCGGCCACCCGCATGGGCCCCGGCCTCGCGAAGGCGTGCCACGCCCCGCTGCTGCACCTCAGCGGCATCACCATGGCCCTCTCGGACAGCTGCGCGGAGCTGGTCGCGGAGCTCGTGGTCCGCAGGGCCGTGCCGGGTGCGACCGTCTCCTTCGACGTCAACCACCGCCCGGCCCTGTGGAGACACCGGGACCCGGCGACGGCCCTGCTGGAACCGGCCCGCAGCGCCGACATCGTCTTCGTCGGACGGGACGAGGCGGAGACCCTCTGGGGCACGGCCAAGCCGGAGGAGATCCGCGACCTGCTCGCCCCGGCCGCCGTCATCGTCGTCAAGGACGCGGAACACGGTGCCACGGCGTACACCGCCGACGGCGGGGAGGTGTTCGTGGCCGCACCCGAGTCACGGATCGTCGAACGCGTGGGCGCGGGGGACGCCTTCGCGGCCGGATACCTCGCGGCCCACCTCGAAGGCGCAGAGGTGGCGGTCGCCCTGCGCCTCGGCCATCTGATGGCCGCCGCCGCCCTGGCCACCGGCGGCGACGTGCCCACGGCACCGGACCGGGCCGAACTCGACCGGCTCCTCACCCTCGGTGAACAGGAGTGGCAGGCGCTTCGGCTGGGCTAGCCGGAGGGCAGCGTCGGCTGGATCCGCCGCAGGAACGTCGCGTTGTCCGGGGTCTCGCGCATCCGCTGGAGAAGCGTCTCCAGGTTGCCCTGGCCGTCTCCGCTCTGCAGAACCCGCCGCAGTCCCCGTACGGCGGTCAACTCCGCCGGAGACAGCAGGAGTTCCTCGCGGCGGGTGCCCGACGGGTTGATCGCGACGGCCGGGAAGACGCGCCGGGAGGCGAGTTCGCGGTCCAGGCGCAGCTCCATGTTGCCGGTGCTCTTGAGCTCCTCGAAGTAGAAGTCGTCCGCGCGGGAGCCGGTCTCCACCAGGGCGGTGGCGAGGATGGTCAGCGAGCCGCCCTCCTCGGCGAGCCGGGCGGCGCCGAAGAACTTCTTCGGCCCGATCAGCGCGGTCGCGTCGACACCGCCGCTGAGGGTGCGGCCGTTGCCGGGGGCCGCGTTGTTGTGGGCCCGGCACAGCCGGGTCAGCGAGTCGAGCAGGATCACCACGTCCTCGCCGGCCTCGACGAGCCGCTTGGCCCGCTCGATCACCAGCTCGGCGAGCGCGATGTGCTCCTTGGGCGTGCGGTCGAACGTCGAGGCGTACACCTCGCCGTGCACCGAGCGCCGCATGTCGGTGACCTCCTCGGGGCGTTCGTCGAGCAGCACCACCATCAGGCGGCACTCGGGGTGGTTGCCGGCGACGGCGGCCGCGATCTGCTGGAGCAGCACGGTCTTGCCGGTCTTGGGCGGGGCCACGATCAGCCCGCGCTGCCCCTTGCCGACGGGTGCGATCAGATCGGCGACCCGGCCGGTCAGCGCGGCCGCGGGGTGTTCGAGCCGGATCCGCTCACGCGGGTGCAGCGGGGTGAGGTCACGGAAGTGACGGCGGTTCCCGCCGGGCGTACGGCCGTTGACGCGGGCGACCTCGGTGAGGGCGCGCTGGGCGCCGCGCACCCCGTCGACGACGTCTCCCTTGCGCAGGCCGAACCTGCGGATCAGGGCGGGGGAGACCTGGAGGTCGGAGGGCGAGGACAGCAGACTCGCGGCGCGCAGGTGACCCTTCCCGCCGGCGTCGATGTCGAGGACGCCGGTGACGGCGCGCACCGGGGTCTGCTGCTGTACGGGAGGGTTTTCGAGTGTGGTGGTCATGATGGTGGGTCCTTTCACGGACGGCAGGTGCATGAGACATGCGGAAGGAAGGGGAGAAGCCGCGCGGGGAAGGCGGACAGCGCCTTCGGGCGGCGGGAAACAACACCTCGGGTACGGCGGAACCGCTGTGAGTGAGGTGGTGCTGAGAAGCCGGCCGGTCGACCGGCGATCTGAGAGAGAACTGGCACCGGCGCCCTCGAACGGGCGTACACAAGTGCTAGCTGGACGGTACCACGGAGGTTCAGCGCGTGGCGAGGAGTCCGTAGAGAAGGGGGATCCGCGGCTCGGGAAGCCGCCACCAGCCGGACGCCGTGCGGGTCATCCGCGGCCAGCGCGGCCACGGCAGCTCATCGCTCTCGCGCAGCCCGCGCACACTCAGTCCCGCACCGGTCAACGCGTTGACGACCTCTCCTATTCCGTGCATCCACTCGAAGCTCTCCGTGGCACCGTCGACGGCCGGTCCGTCGGTGTAGGTGTGCGTCGCGTCCCGGCGGACGGGGCCGTCGCCGCCCAGGTAGTCGTGGCGCAACAGCAGCTCGGGTCCTTCGTCCGGAGCGGGCTTCGGGCCCAGGGAGTTGGGCAGCGGATGGAACTCGACCACGTACAACGTCCCGCCGGGGCGCAGGAGTCGAGCGACGACCTCCGCCCACCGCGCCAGGTCGGGGAGATAGCACAGGGCGCCCTTGCCGGTGTACACCACGTCGAACTGCCGTCCCCGCAGGGCCTCGACGGCGTCGTACACATTCGCCCGCACATACTCGACGTCCGTACCGGCCCGCGCCGCGATGCCCTGAGCGGCCGCGACGGAGGCCGCCGAGAAGTCGAGGCCCACCGCCCGGGCCCCACGACGCGCGAGGGCCACCGTCTCCGTGCCGAGATGGCACTGGAGGTGCAGCACGTCACGGCCGGCCAGCGGGCCGAGGTCCTCCCACTCGAAGGGGGCGAACCAGCGCTCGGGATCGAGGTCCTCGTCGAGGCCGTAGAACCGGCTGGCGAGGTGGACGGGGGTGCGGGCGTCCCAGTTGGCCTGGTTGACCCGCATCAGCCGCGCGTGCTCGTCGGACGTCATGAGCCCATCCAATCGCGAACCGCACCTTTTTCCGTGCGCCCGTGTCGATTCGGGCCGGCCCCGTTCGTCGGGTGGGTGTAGGAAGCTCATGAGGACCGGGAGGATCCATGAAGTACATGCTGCTCGTCTGCGGCGACGACACCAACGACGCCTCGGGGACGGCCCCCGTCGAACCCTGGGTCGAGGAGCTCGGCGACCGCCGTGTACGTCTGCACGGGCACCGGCTCGCCCTGCCCGCCGACGCGGTCACCGTGCGGGTGCGCGGCGGCGAGGTGCTGCGCACCGACGGGCCGTTCGCGGAGACCAAGGAGTACGTCGCCGGCTTCGACATCCTGGAGTGCGACAGCCTGGAGGAGGCGGTCGAGGCGGCCGCGAAGCACCCCGTGGCGACGATCGGCGCCATGGAGGTGCGGCCGTTCTGGGAGGACGAGGACGCCGAGGGGCAGATCCGCCGCCTCGACACCGAACTGACGGAGGCGGCCCGCACGGGGGACGTCGAACGGACTCTCGCCTGCTACGCACAGGACGCGGAGATCGTGGCCGAGGGCCGGCACCACAGGGGCGTGGAGGAGCTCCGCAAAGCCCTCGCCGAGACCTCCGGCGAGCCGGTCGTCCGCGAGGTCCTGGAGTTCCGGATCCACGTCGACGAGAGCGTCGCCTTCGGTCACGCCCTCGTCCGTACCGACGGCAGGCTGCTGCGCGTCACCACCGGCTACCGCAACCCCGGTCCGCACTGGCTGATCGCCCACCAGCACGTCACGGAGGCCACGTCATGAAGTACGCCCTGCTGATCTGCACTCCCGTCGCCGGCGAGGAACTCAGCCCCGCCGAGGTCGCCGAGGACCCCCGCTTCACCTCCTACATCGGGGAGGTCCGCGGCCGCGGCCTCGTCAAGGGCGGCGCCCGGCTGCGCCCCGCCTCCGACGCCACCACCGTGCGTGTCCAGGGCGACGAGGTCCTGCTCACCGACGGCCCGTTCATCGAGTCGAAGGAGTACATCGCGGGCATCGACATCATCGAGGTCGCCGACCTGGACGAGGCAATCTCCCTCGCCTCCCGGCATCCGGCGGCGCTCGGCGGCGGTTCGGTGGAAGTGCGGCCCGTGTGGGAGTGACGCCGCAGGAAGCCGTCGCCGCCGCCTTCCGCGAGGAGTGGGGCCAGGTCGTCGCCACCCTGATCCGGGTGACCGGCGACTGGGACCTCGCCGAGGAGTGCGCGCAGGACGCCTTCGCCCAGGCCCTCGACCGGTGGCGGCGCGACGGCGTCCCGCGCCGCCCCGGCGCCTGGCTGACCACGACCGCCCGCCACCGGGCCATGGACGTGCTGCGCCGGGAGGCCGTCGGGGCGCGGAAACTACGGGAGGCGGCGATGCTCACGGCGCCCGAGGAGCCGTACGACGACGGCGGGGTCCAGGACGACCGGCTGCGCCTGATCTTCACCTGCTGCCACCCGGCGCTGCACATCGAGGCCAGGGTTGCCCTGACCCTGCGCACCCTCGCCGGACTGACCACACCCGAGATCGCCCGCGCCTTCCTCGTCCCCGAGGCGACCATGGCGCAGCGCCTGGTGCGCGCCAAGAAGAAGATCCGCAACGCCGGCATCCCCTACCGCGTACCGCCCGCCCACCTCCTGCCCGAGCGCACGACCGGGGTGCTCGGCGTGATCTACCTGCTGTTCAACGAGGGGTACGCGGCCACCTCGGGCGCCGATCTCGTACGACGGAACCTGTGCGCGGAGGGCATCCGGCTGGCCCGTGTCCTGGCCCGCCTCATGCCCGACGAGCCCGAGGCCCTCGGCCTGCTCGCGCTGCTCCTCCTGCACGACGCCCGCCGCGGGACCCGGGTGGACGCGGACGGCGAACTGGTGACGCTGGAGGACCAGGACCGCACGGCGTGGGACCACGCGGAGGCGGAGGAGGGCGCCGCCCTGCTGGAGAGGGCACTGCGGCGCGGCCGTCCCGGGCCGTACCAGATCCAGGCCGCCATCGCCGCCTGCCACACCACGGCCGCGACGGCGCGGGACACCGACTGGGCCGATGTCGCCGCGCTGTACGGCGAGTTGGTGCGCATCGTGCCCTCGCCCGTGGTCCGCCTCAACCGGGCGGTCGCCGTCGGCATGGCCGAGGGCCCCGACGCGGGCCTGGCACTGGTCGCGGAGCTGGAGCGGGAGGGCGAGCTGAGCGGCTACCACCTGCTCCCGGCCACCCGCGCCGACCTGCTGCGCCGCAGCGGCCGTACGACGGAGGCGGCCCTGGCGTACGAGCGGGCGCTGGAGCTGGTGGAGAACGACGCGGAGCGGAGGTTTCTGCACAAGCGGCTCGCGGAGTGTCGATCCGCCCAGGAGCCGTTCGTCGGTGGGGCGAGGACAACACCACGACACCGGAGGCCCCGATGACCGCTCGCCCGCTCACCTGCCCCGCCGGCCGGCTCCGTCGCGCCCTGGCCGCACTGCTGCGCGAGCCCCGCCCCGCCGCGGCACCGGATGTGCGGCCGGCCGGCCTCCGCCTCGGAGGCTGACCGGGGGCCGCCGCCGGGCCCCACCGCGCGACGACCATCGCGGGCCCGTTGGCCCCCGCACCACCCGGAGTCAGGAGGCGGACCCCGCCCTCGCCTCCGCCTCCTTCGCGATCTCCTCGAACTGCGCCCCCATGGCCGCCGCGAGAGCCTGCGCGCCCGACAGCGGACGGACCATCACCATCAAACGGTCGATCAGGCCGTGGTCGTCGAGATGGATGAAGTCGCAGCCGTCCAGCGCCCGTTCGCCGACCCGGGTCGCGAACACCAGCGCGTGATCGCGGCCGTCCTCGCTGCTGAGCTCGCTGACATAGCGGAAGTCCTCGAAGACCTTGACGACCGCGCCCAGGATCGCCGCCGTGATGGTCCTGCCCTCGTACGGCTTGAACACCACCGGACTCGTGAAGACCACGTCCTCGGCGAGCAGTGCCTCGACAGCCCCGAGGTCGCCCGCTTCCACCGCTTCTCGGAACGCTCGCATCGAGCCTCCATAATCAATTTATTGAGTAGGTGTGGAGTAGATTAATCACCCGCTGCTAGCCTGTCCATATGTCGCTCAAGTACGCCGTCCTGGCCGCCCTGCTGGAGGGCGAGGCCTCGGGCTACGAACTGTCCAAGGTCTTCGACGTCTCCCTGGCGAACTTCTGGCCCGCGACACCTCAGCAGCTCTATCGCGAGCTGGAGCGACTGGCGGGAGAGGGGCTGATCGAGGCGCGCGTGGTGCAGCAGGAACGCAGGCCGAACAAACGGCTGTTCACGCTCACCGAGACCGGCCGGCACGAGCTGAGCGCCTTCGCCGCCGAACCGCCCCGCAGGCCGGCCGCCCTCCGCGACGAGTTCCTGATCAAGATCCAGGCCATGGACACCGTCGAACCCGAGGTCACCTGGGAGCTGCTCGAGGAGCGCATGGCGTGGGCCGGCGCCAAACTCGCCCGTTACCAACGGGTCAGGGAGAGATTCCTCGACGGCCGCACCGAGGAGCAGTACCTCGCGGAGACCGAACGGATCGGCCCGTACCTCACGCTCATGGGCGGAATCGCCCTCGAAACGGAGACCGTCCGCTGGTGCGAGCGCGCTCTTGCCGTCCTCAAACGCCGTGCTCCCCTAAGCTGACGCGGATGTTCAGCCCAGAAGGCCCCAGCCTCCGCGAACTCACGGTCCAGGCGCTGTCGTCCGTCGAGCGCGGCTACGACCTGCTCGCCACCAAGTTCGACCACACCCCCTTCCGTACGCCCGACCCGGTGCTCGACGCCGTCGCGTCCGCGCTGCGCCGGATGGGCCCCTTCGACGCGGGGCTCGACCTGTGCTGCGGCACCGGGGCCGGGGCCCGGGTGCTGACGCGGGTCTGCCGGGACAGCGTGACCGGGGTCGACTTCAGCGCCGGCATGCTCGACGTGGCCCGCAGGCGGACACGGTCCAGGGGGCCGCGCGTGTCCTGGGTACGGGGTGACGCGCGCGCCCTGCCGTTCGCCCCCGCCTCCTTCGACCTCGTCGTGAGCTTCGGGGCCTTCGGCCACTTCCTGCCGCGCGAGCTGCCCGGCCTGTTCGCCCAGGCCCGCGAGGTGCTCCGGCCGGGCGGCTGCTTCGCCTTCCCGGTCGTCGCCCCACCCCGTCCGTCGACTCCCGCCTACTGGATGCTCCTCGGCTTCGACGCCGTGATGCGCGTGCGCAACGCCCTGTGGCGGCCGCCGTTCGTCATGTACTACCGGGCCTTCCGGCTCGCGGACGTGCGACGGGAACTGGAATGGGCCGGGCTCCGGGTGGAACTGCACGCCCTGCCGGAGTTCGGCGTGCGCCGGGACGGCAGCCCGCGGGTCCGGATGGTCGTGGCGAGGCGGCCGGTGTAGCCGGTGCGGATGTCCGACTTGCACGGCCCCGGACACCTGCCAGGTCCTTCGGCTGCCCGGCCCACCGTCACAGGGCGCTGTACAAGGCGTCGACCAGCGCCATCTTCCGCGGATCGTCGGCGATGTGCGGACCCATCCGGTTCATCACATAGCCCAGCGCGACCCCGGCCTCCGGATCGGCCAGCCCGCACGACCCGCCGAAGCCGTCGTGGCCGAAGGCCCGGGGGTTGGGGCCGTACGAGCCGTTCGGGCCGCTGAGCCACAGTCCGAGCCCGAGCTCCGTCTCACTGTCGAGCCCCGCGCCCAGCACCAGGTCACGGCACTTGCCCTGGCTCTCACGGACCCGCTCGGCGGCCTCGGGGGACAGGACGCGGTGGCCGTCGTGGGAACCGCGGCCCGCGAAGATCCCGTAGAGCGCGGTGACGGCCCGGGCCGTGCCGTGGCCGTTCGCGGCGGGGATCTCGGCGGCCCGCCACTCGGGCGTGTTCGCCTCCGCGGCGCCCGCCACCGGGTTGGTGAGGGCGGCGATGGCCGCAGGTGCCAACTGGGCGAAGACCGCCGCCTGTTCGCTGGTCGACACGGCCGGCGGATGCACCAGCTCGGCCGCGCGCCCGGCCTCCTTCTCCGGCAGTCCGACGGTGAAGTCGATGCCCAGCGGCCCTGTCACCTCACGCTCCAGGAAGGCGCCCGGGAGCAGACCCGAGACCCGCCGGACGACCTCGCCGACCAGGAAGCCGTAGGTGAAGGCGTGGTACCCGGAGACCGTGCCCGGCTCCCACCAGGGCTCCGTCGCCGCGAGCCGCCGTGTCGTCAGCTCCCAGTCGAAGAGCTCGGCGAGGGAGTGCGGCTCGCGCAGTCCGGACAGCCCGGCCCGGTGCGAGAGCAGGTGCCGTACCAGGACCCGCTCCTTGCCCGCCGCGGCGAACTCCGGCCAGTAGGCGGCCACCGGCGCGTCGAAGTCGAGCAGGCCCCGGTCGGCGAGGATGTGGGCGCACAGGGCCGTCGGGCCCTTCGTCGTGGACCACACGTTGACCAGCGTGTCGCGCTCCCAGGGGCGGGTGCGGGCCGCGTCGGCCCAGCCGCCCCACAGGTCCACGACCGTCTCACCGTCGACCGTGACGCTCACCGCGGCGCCGAGCTCGGCACGGTCCCGGAAGTTCTCCTCGAACGCCGCCCGTACCGCCGTGAAGCGCTCGTCGCAGTGGCCGTGAACAGTCGGCCGGTACTCGGACATGGGTCCTCCGTCGTCGCCGGAAGCCCGGACCGCGGCACCGCGACCCGGGTGCCGTGAACATACCGACTGGTCGGACCGGAGGGAAGGTTCCCGGCGGACTCCCGGAGAGGACTTCGGCCGGACTCAGGCGTACGAACGCAGCCAGCGCAGCTTCGCCGCCTCCTGGTAGGGGCCGCCGCCCTCGTGGTCGTTGAAGTCGTAGACCTCGATCGCCTTGTCGTCGTGGCCCCAGGCGTTGAAGGCGGCGAAGACGGTGGAGGGCGGGCAGGTCTGGTCCTCGAGGGCCGCCGAGAAGAGCGCCGGGGTGCGGCCGCGGCTCGCGAAGTGCACGCCGTCGAAGTAGGCGAGGGTGCGCAGGACGTCCTCGGAGCGGCCGCGGTGCGTCTTGAGGTACAGGCCTATCTCCCGGTACGGGTGACGGTCCGTCAGGGTCGCCGCGCGCGGGAAGTCGCACAGGAACGGCACGTCCGGAGCGACCGCCGCCAGGTCGGGCACCAGGCCGCCGACCGCGATGGAGATGCCCCCGCCCTGGCTGCCGCCGAGCACGACCGTGCGCGCCGGGTCGGTCAGCGGGTGCGAACGGGCCGCCTCCACCGCACGCACGCCGTCGGTGAACACCCGGCGGTAGTAGTAGTTCTCGGGGGCGTCGATGCCCCGCGTCATGAACCCGGGGTACGCCGGCGCGCCGGCCACCGGGTCCGCGGTGCCGCCACCGCCGCCCCAGGCGCTGCCCTGACCGCGGGTGTCCATCACGAAGTGCGCCCGGCCCGTCGACGCCCACAGCAGATGCTGGTGCGGCAGGCCGCGGCCGCCGCCGTATCCGATGAACTCCACGACCACCGGCACCGGCGCCGAGACCTCGGCGGGGATCGTGAACCAGCCCTTGACCGGGTGGCCGCCGAACCCGGCGAACGTCACGTCGTACACCTTCACCGTGGACAGGCCCGTGTCGACGAGTTCGAAGCGGGCGTCCAGGTCGTGCGCGCGGGCCTCCTGAAGGGTCTTGGACCAGAACGCGTCGAAGTCCTCGGGCTCGGTGGACTCGCTGCGGTAGTCGCGCAGCTCGTCGAGGGGGAGGTCGAACAGGGCCATGTAGGACCGCCTTCGCGAAAGAACAGTGCCGGATGATCACACCGTACGTGTGTGGTCGGACGAATCGCCAGGCCTTTGGATCACCGGCGTCCGGCGGCGTTCAGGCCCGGCGGCGGGTCCACTGCGGTTCGGTGAGGGCCCAGTCCCGTTCCCACTCGGCGAGCCGGTGGCGCATCGCCGCTCCGCGGACCAGCGAGTGGCCGAGGAGGATCACCGCGATCGTGGCTCCCGCGCCGCAGGCCCCCATCGCCAGGGTGTGCTGCCAGACAGCGGTCTCGTCCGGCGGCGGAGCGACGCTGCGGCCCTCGGCGTCGAACCACACGTCGACCTTCTCGCCCTGGTCGGTACCCGACGGAACCCGGGCGGTGGCCGTCCTCGTGCCGCCCTCGGCCTGCGTCCAGCGCACCGTCACCCGGTAGGAGCGCTCCCGGCCGGCCTGGACCGCGGGCGGCGAGTCCGGGACCC
This sequence comes from Streptomyces sp. NPDC001668, assembly GCF_042893155.1. Lineage (NCBI taxonomy): Bacteria > Bacillati > Actinomycetota > Actinomycetes > Kitasatosporales > Streptomycetaceae > Streptomyces > Streptomyces sp. NPDC001668. Next base: position 700,196 of record NZ_JBIAUQ010000002.1, on the reverse strand, counting down.
TGCCGACGACCTCGGCGCGGACCCGGTGGCGTTCGGAGCGCTGCTCGGCCGCAACGGCCCGGGCGTCGTCATGGGCCCACCAGCCCACGAGCGCGCCGACCAGCGGGGCACCCAGCAGCATCAGCACGGCGGCGGCCAGCACCGTCCAGGCCTCGACGACGTCCGACCGGCGCCTGAGCGGATTGCGCCGCCAGCGCCAGCCGCGCACCCGGGTTCGCATGTCGACCTCCGCACGACGCACCCCTGCGAGTGGTCACACAGATGTAGTACCCCGCCATCCGCGTCGTTCACGTGTGGGGCGGCCCACATACGCAGGCGGCGCGCATAGGCCCGTAGGCCCGCGGTGCACAGGCGCGCCGGGGTCAGCCGAAGCGTTCGATCCGGATACGGTCCACCGGCTGACCGGCCTCCACCAGCAGCCGCGAGGCATGCTCGGCGAACGCGTTGGATCCGCACACATAGGCCTCCCACCCACCTTCGGGCTGCTCGGCCAGGAGGGGCGCCACATGGGCGGCCGACATACGCCCGATGGGCACCCCGCCCGGCGCGCTCCGTGTGAACACGGGGGTCGTCTCGGCGCCGAACTCCCGCGCGTAGATGAGCTCCTCGGGGCTGCGCGCCGACACCAGCAGCCGCAGCGGCACGTCCAGGCCGCGCGCCCGGTGGTGCCGCACCATCGACATCAGCGGTACGACCCCGGAGCCGGCCCCGACCAGCAGCGCGGGCCGGTCACCGGGCCAGGCGAAGAACCCGCTCAGCGGCCCGCGCACCTCGACCGCGTCACCGGGCTCGGCGACCGTGTGGAACCAGCCCGAGACCTCACCGCCCTCGACGTGATCCAGGGTCAGCTCGATGTGCCCGGAGTCCTCCGGCGGCGAGGCGATCGAGTAGTGGCGCTGGGCCGTGTAACCGTCCTCGGCGGTCAGCCGCAGCATCAGATGCTGCCCGGGCAGATGCCCCTGCCAGCCGGGCACCGCGAAGCGGAACGTGGACGCGTACGGGGTCTCCCGGCGGACCTCGGTGAGCGTGGCGGTCTGCCACACCGAGGCGGCCCGGTTGCTGACGGCGATACGCCCGGGCACCGCGAACCGGGTGACGGGGGCGAAGGTCTCAGTCACCGGAGTACCTCTGCTCCTCCCACGGGTTGCCCCGCGCGTGATAGCCGTTCTGCTCCCAGAAACCGGGCTCGTCGTGGTCGAGCAGGGTCAGCCCCGCGACCCACTTGGCGCTCTTCCAGAAGTACAGGTGCGGCACCAGCAGCCGCGCCGGACCGCCGTGTTCGGCGGGCAGCGGCTTCCCGTCGTACTCCCAGGCGATCCAGGCCCGCCCGCCGGTCAGGTCCGCGAGCGGCAGGTTCGTGGTGTACCCGGTGTGCGAGTAGGCGACGGCATGGGTGGCGGAGCCATGGGGCCGCACCACATTCAAGAACGCGTCCAGCGACACACCCGCGAAGCGCACCCCGAACTTCGACCAGCTCGTCACGCAGTGGATGTCACCCTCGTAGGCCGACCCGGGCAGCGCGTGCGCCTCGTCCCAGTCCCAGGTGCGCGGCTGTTCGACCAGTCCGTCCACCCGGAATGTCCAGTCGGCCGGTGACAGGTCCGGGGTGACCTCCGCGGAGAGGACGGGCCAGTCGTCGCCGGCGTCGTACTGGCCCGGTGGCAGCCCTGCGTTGTGAACGCGGGGGCGCCCGGTGAAGCCTCGGGTGACGTTCATGATTCCACCGTACGCTGTCGTCGCGCGTGCTCCGTCCCAGGTCAGTGCCCCGATCATTGCGGCCGTATGAACACCGCGCGGGAGCGGGAATAGCCGCCGCGCGCCGCTCCTTGGCGCTGGAGTGCCGGGCCGGTGTCCCGGTGGCAGCGCGAGGAGAGGGAGGAAGCAGATGCCCAAGGCGTACGTCTTCACGCGGTACGGCGGACCGGAGACCGAGGCGTTCGTGGACGTGGACCGGCCCCGACCCGGCCCCGGCCGGCTGCTGGTGGCCGTCCGCGCGGCGGGCGTGAACCCCGTGGACTGGAAGCAGCGCAACGGCTACCGCCGCCCCGGCGAGAGCGGTGAGCGGGTCTTCCCCGTCGTCTTCGGCAACGAGGTCTCCGGAGTCGTCGAGGAGATCGGGGAGGGCGTGGACGGGTTCGCCGTCGGGGACGAGGTCTTCGGCACCGCGGTGGCCGGGGGCTACGCCGAGTACACGCTCGTGCCGGCCGCCATCGCCGCGCACAAGCCCGCGGAGCTGTCCCACCCGGTGGCCGCCACCTTGCCCGTCGCCGCCGCGACCGCGTACGACGGCATACGCCAGCTCGGTCTGCCCGCCGGCGCCACGCTGCTGGTGACCGGCGCGGGCGGGGGAGTCGGCGCCGCGGCCGTCCAGATCGCCCGCGCCTTCGGTCTGCGCGCGGTCGGTGCCGCGAGCGAGGGCAAGAAGGACTTCGTGGAGTCGCTCGGCGCCGTCCACGTCCCCTCCGGGCACGGCTGGGCGGAGCGGGCCCGGGCGGCCGCACCGGACGGTTTCGACGGGGTGTACGACCTCGTAGGCGGCGAAGTGCTCGCCGAGGCCGCCGAGTTGCTCACCGACCGGACGAAGCTGATCACCGCCGGCGCCCCGGAGGAGGACGTCCGGCGGCTCGGCGGTGCGCGCGTGACGCGGGCCCGCAACGCGGCCGTACTCGAGGAGGTCGCGCGGCTCGTGGTCGACGGCGACCTCGACCCCCACATCACCGAAACGTTCCCCCTCGACAGGGCGGCCGACGCGCTGCGCACGGTCGAGGACGGCCACGCCCGCGGCAAGACGGTCATCGAGGTCGCCCGATGAGCGCCGGCGTGCCGCACGTCCTCGACAACCCGGCCCTCGCCTCCCTGACCGGCCCGCACGCCCACTTCGCCGAGAAGCGCGGCCGGGTCCTGCGCTACCCCGTCGACGTCTCGCCGTGGCTGGCCATGCCCGACGAGCCCGACGACGGCGACTGGGCCGACCTCGCGGCGCTCGCGGGCCCCGGCGCCGAGGTGCCGCTGACGGGATTCGTGGGGCGGCTGCCGCAGGGCTGGGACGTCACCTTCCAGGTGGACGGCGTGCAGTTCGTGGACGACGGTCTCGCCGCCGCGCCCGACCCGGAGGCGGTCCGCCTCGGACCCGACGACGTGCCCGAGATCCTCGACCTGATCGCCCGCACCCGGCCCGGGCCGTTCCTGCCCCGCACCATCGAGATGGGCACCTACCTGGGCATACGCCGAAACGGCGCCCTCGTCGCGATGGCGGGGGAGCGGCTGCACCCGCCGGGCTGGACCGAGATCAGCGCGGTCTGCACCGACCCCGCCGTCCGCGGCCAGGGCCTCGCCACCCGCCTGATCCTCGCCGTCGCCCACGGCATACGGCAGCGTGGCGAGACGCCGTTCCTGCACACCGGCGCCGGAAACACCCAGGCCATCCGGCTCTACGAGGCCCTCGGCTTCCGGCTCCGGCGCACCACCGCCTTCCTCGCCGCACGGGTGCCCGAGCGGTTGGCGGAGGCGGTGTCCTAGAGGTCGTCGCCCGGACCGGGCCAGGCGTTGTAGCGCACGAGGTAGCCGGCGAACCGCTCCAAATCCTCCTGCGGCCAGTCCGCGAGCCGCTCACCCACGGCCGCGCGGCGGCTCACGGTGACCCGGCCCAGGATGCGCCGGCCGGCCTCGGTCAGATGCAGCACCTGCACCCGGTGGTCCTGCGGGTCCTGGCGCCGCTCGATGAGGCCGGCCCGCTCCAGGGCGGCGACCTGGCGGCTCACCGTGGACTTGTCCAGGGCGTAGTGGGCGGCCAGGTCGGTGGCGCGGCAGCCGTCACGCTCCTCCAGATGTCCGAGCAGGGTGTACGAGACCAGCGACAGCTCGGGATGCAGTCGGCCCGCCGAGGCCCGGGCCCGTCGCGCGAAGACCGTCATCTCGCGCTGGATCGTCTCCACGGCCATGGCTGCTTCCACCGGACCTCCCACGTAGTACTGGTTGCAGAGTACAACTCAGGACGCGCTGGGGTAGGGTGGCCGTCCGGCTGAGGGCGGTCCCAGCCGTGAGGTGCCGAGGAGGTGAGACCCATCAACGCTGTGTCAGATCGGGTGCTCTCCCCTCGAACCGGCGCGGATCACCGCCCCTAGGTGACCGCGGGAGCGCCCTTCGGCTCCCGAAAGGCTCTCGGCTTCCATGCCTTCCCTCTCTCCCCGCTTCATGTCCTCCGACGCCGTCGTCGCCGCGCTGCGCGCCGCTGGCTGTGTCTTCGCCGAGGACGAGGCGCGGCTGATCCTCGGCGCCGCCCGCACCCCGGACGAACTGGCCGACATGGTGGACCGCCGGGTCAGCGGCCACCCCCTCGAACTCGTCGTCGGCTGGGCCGAGTTCAGGGGACTGCGCGTCACCGTGGCCCCCGGTGTCTTCGTGCCCCGCCGGCGCACCGAGTTCCTCGTCGACCAGGCCCTCGCCCAGGCGCCGGGCGCCCGCGTCGTCGTCGACCTGTGCTGCGGCTCGGGCGCGGTCGGTGCCGCGCTCGCCGCGGCGCTGGGCCACGTCGAGCTGCACGCGGCCGACATCGACCCGGCCGCGGTGGACTGCGCCCGCCGCAACACCGCCGACGCGGGCGGCCGCGTCCACACCGGCGACCTCTTCGAGGCCCTCCCCGCCGACCTGCGCGGCCGCGTCGACATCCTCGCCGCCAACGTGCCCTACGTCCCCACCGAAGAGGTCGCCCTGCTTCCCACCGAGGCCCGCGACCACGAGCCGCTGGTCGCCCTCGACGGCGGCACCGACGGCCTGGACGTCCTGCGCCGCGTCGCGGCCGAGGCCCCTCGATGGCTCGCACCGGGCGGCTGCCTCCTCGTGGAGACCAGCGAACGCCAGGCCTCCGCCGCCGTCGACGCATTCACCCGCAGCGGTCTGACGGCCCGTCTGGCGGTCTCGGAGGAGCTGTACGCCCACGTCGTGATCGGCACCAGGGACGAGAGGCCGGCCGACGGCGATCACGCTTGTTTCCGGCCATCGACCGGGGCTACTCGGCCCTGATCGACAAGCCGGAGGTTGGTTGACGATGGTGGATTTAGCGGTACTGCCGGGTTACATCGCGGTGATCCTGCTCTTTCTCGCTCCGCCCGGGCCTGATATGGCCTACATGCTCGCCGTGGGCCTTGAAGGTGGCCGCCTGTCCGCCCTGAGAGCCATCCTCGGTATAGGGACGGGGATGAGCGTCTATGTCGCCGCCGCCGTTGCCGGAATGGGGGAGCTCGCCCGGTCGCACCCATCGGTGCTCGACGCGGTGAGAATACTGGGCGCGGTGTATCTGCTGTGGTTGGCGTACGTGACCATGCGAAGTGTGCGTCGTGCGATCAGCGGAGACGGGAATATCGTGAAAGGTGGGTGGTATCGGCGAGGGGTGCTGGTCAGTCTGACCAACCCGAAAATCATCCTCTTTTATCTCGCGGTGCTCCCGCAGTTCGTCGGGAGTGCAGACAATCCCGAGCTGCAGATGGCTGTTCTCGGTGTCGTCAACGTCCTGATGGAAGTAATTCTGTACGGGTGCATCGGAGTGTCGGCCGGATATTTTCATGCACGGCTCACCGGCTCGACAAAAGCGACAGCCGTGCTGAATTATGCCGCGTGCACCGTCTATGTGGTGCTGGCGGCGGCGATCACTGTCGAGATCCTCCTGGCCTGAGAGCTCTCAGGCCCAGCCCGGCGCCCACGTCCCCGCACCCGGCGGCTCGGGACGGGTGGCATGCAGGTGGGCCCGGAGGGCGGCGAGGGCCGGGTGCGGATTGTCGGTACGCCAGATCAGGGAGTGGGGATAGACCGGGGTGGGCCCGTGCACCGGGATGCGGCGCAGGTCCTGGTCGGCCGGCCAGACCAGGCGGGTCAGCTCGCCGACGAGGGTCGCCAGAGCCGGGGAGTCGGCGATGGTGTCCAGGAGCGGATCGGTACCGAAGTCGGGGCCTGTGGCCTCGATGGTGAGGCCGAAGGCGGCGGCGAGGTCGTCGTAGTAGGTGCCCCACTCGGTTCCGGTGACCAGGCCGGGCATCCAGATACGGTGCCCGGTCAGCCGGGAGATTTCCACCGAGCGGGCTCCCGCGAGCGCGTGGCCGGAGCCGGTGAGCAGTTGGACCGGTTCGTCGTAGACCCGTACCGACTCGATGCCGTCGGCCGCCCGTCCCGCCGACTGGGGGACCGCGCGGAAAGTGGCGTCGATCGTGCCGGATCGCAGGGCGGCGACGGCCGCGTCGGCGTCGAAGAGGGTGACGACGTCGAGCTCGATGCCGGGGTGCGTGCGGTGGAAGGCGCGCAGCAACTCCGCGGGGGCGAGGCGGCGGCCGATCACGTCGACGCGCAGGGCCCGGCTGCCGGGCCGTACCGAGGCGGCCGCCCGTTCCGCGGCCCGGAGCAGTTCGCGGGCGTGCGGCAGGAACGCCTGTCCGTCGATGGTGAGCCGGGCGCCGCGCGGAGTGCGGGTGAACAGCCGCGCCCCGAGGTCCTTCTCCAGCGCGGCGACCCGCTTCGAGACGGCCTGCTGGGTGACCGCCAGCCGGTCGGCGGCCTCCTGGAAGCGCCCCGCGTCCGCCACGGCGACGAAGGTGCGTACGGCGTCGAGATCCATGCGGGAAGCCTAGGGCGTCCCGCCACAACCCCAAGTTGTGGCCGGGCGCTGCCGTGGTTGTTTGATCGGCGGGCCCGGCACTCGGTTGGATGGCGTCGGCCAACGTGAGGTTGTCGGCGAGGGGGGTTCGGGCGTGGGCGGGAGACGGTCGCTGGGGCGGCGGTTCGGGTGGCTGTGGGCGGCCTACGCGGTCAGCGCCTTCGGCACCTCGTTGTCGTTCGGGGCCTTCCCCCTGGTCGCCGTCGTGGTGCTGCACGCCGGCCCCGCAGCGGTGTCCGCGCTGGCGGCCGCCGGGCTCGCGGTCGGGGCGGCGGTGGCGGTGCCGCTCGGGCCCTGGGTGGAGTTCCGCCGCAAGCGGCCGGTGATGGTCGCCATGGACCTCGTACGGTTCGCCGCCCTGCTGAGCGTGCCCGCCGCCTACGCGCTCGGGGCGCTCAGCTTCCTCCAGCTCCTGGCCGTGTCGGTGGTCGTCGCGGCGGCCGACATCACCTTCACGGCCGCCTCCGGGGCCTTCCTCAAGTCCCTCGTCGGCCCCGAGGACCTGCTGGTGGCCGGCGGGCGGTTCGAGGCCACGAACTGGACCACCATCGTGATCGGCCCCCCTCTCGGCGGGGCCGCCATCGGGCTCTTCGGACCGGTGACGACCCTGCTGGCCGACGCCGTCAGCTATCTGCTGTCGGCGCTGGGGATCCGCGCGATCGGCGGCGGCGAGCCCCGGCCCGCGCCGGCGGGAGCGGCGAAGGGTTCCCTCCTCGAAGGCTGGCGCCACATTCTGGCGAGCCCCGCCCTGCGGCCCCTGTTCTTCAACACGGTCCTGGTCAACGCCCTGATCATGGTGCCCGTGCCGCTGCTGACCGTCCTCATGCTCGGTCCGCTGGGCTTCGCCCCCTGGCAGTACGCCCTCGCCTTCTCGGTGCCCTGTCTCGGCGGTCTGCTCGGCTCACGGATCGCCCGTCCCCTGGTCACCCGGTACGGACAGCACCGCGTCCTGCTCACCTCGGGCGTCCTGCGCGCGTGCTGGCCGCTCGGCCTGGCCTTCGTCGGCCCCGGTACGGCCGGGCTGCTGCTGGTGATGGCCGTGGAACTCGGGGTGATCACCTCCTGTGCCGTCTTCAACCCGGTGTTCTCCACCTACCGGCTGGAGATGACGCCGACCGACCGGGTGGTGCGCACCCTGTCCGCCTGGTCGGTCACCGGCAAGCTGACCACCGCGGCCCTGACCGCCCTGTGGGGCCTGCTGGCCACCCTCACCGGAACCCGTGAGGCGATCGCGCTCGCCGGCCTCCTGCTGCTGGCCACCCCGCTCCTGCTGCCCAGGCGGCCCGCCACGGTGCCCGCCGTCGGTCAGGACGCGCTGCCCTCGACCGCGGGATCCCCGTGATGCCGGACCATCCGGGCCGGGGTCCCTCTCCCCGGTGAGGGCGGACCAGGGCGGCAGTGCTGGTGGCGGCACTCGCAGGCGCGGCGCGCTGCGCGCCGGTGCGCGCGCCGAGGGCCGGCTTCCGTGACCCCGTAGCCGTCCACCCGGTAGTCCTTGCCGTTTCCCCGGCCAGGCACGGGAGCAGCCCCGCCTCGGCGTTCCCCTCGCCGCGCGCGGCCTCGCCCCGCAGGCCGGCCGCGATCCTGTGTGACCTGGTGACCTGGTGACTTGGCCGACGGCGACGGCGACGGCGACGCGGAGGCCGGAGCCCTACCCGCGGACCGGGGGGGGCTCAGGCCCCCTCCGCGCACGCCCCTCAGGTCACCGGTGTCTGCACCCGCGCGATCAGCAGCGCCACGTCGTCGGAGTTGTCCGGCTGGTGCAGGGTGCGCAGCAGCAGGTCGCAGACCTCCTCCAGCGGGCCGTCGGGGCTGTCCAGCAGGTCGAGGAGCGCGTCCAGGCGCTCGTCGAGCGGATGCTGCCGGGTCTCGACGAGACCGTCCGTGTACAGGACGAGCCGGTCACCGGGGGCGAGGTCGACGGTGGTCGTGGAGAAGGCGACACCGCCCACGCCCAGCGGCGCCCCCGTGGGAAGTTCGAGCAGTTCGGGCGGCCGGCCGGGGCGCAGCCGTACCGGAGGCAGATGCCCGGCGTTGGCGATCCGGCACTGCCCGAGCCGCGGATCGTGCACGGCGTACACGCAGGTGGCGATGGAGTGGTCCAGGTCCTCGGTGATCCGGTCGAGGTGTTCGAGGAGCTTGGCCGGGTCGAGGTCGAGGGAGGCCAGGGTGGTCGTCGCGGTGCGCAGCCGCCCCATGGTCGCGGCCGCGTTGATGCCGCTGCCCATCACATCGCCGACGACGAGCGCGGTCTTGCCCTCGCCCAGCGGGATCACGTCGAACCAGTCGCCGCCGACCTCGGCCGTGGCGCCCGCGGGCTGGTAGCGGGAGGCGACCTCCAGGCCACCGGTCACCGAGGGGTGGCTGGGCAGCAGGCTGCGCTGGAGGGTGAGGGCGGTGTTGCGGGCGTCCTGGTACCAGCGGGCGTTGTCGATCTGCACCGCCGCCCGCGCGGCCAGCTCCCGCGCCAGCAGCAGGTCGTCCTCGCCGAACGGCTCCGGATTGCGGACGCGCTTGAGGTCGAGGGCGCCGAGCACCTCGCCGCGCGCGATCAGCGGCACGGCCAGGTAGGAGTGCACCCCGGCCCGGCCCAGCAGCGCGGCCGCCTCCGGTGAGCGGGCGATCCGGGCGAGATCCTCGGGCCCGACCTGCGCGACCAGGACCGGGCGTCCGGTGCGCACGCACTCGGTGACCAGGCGCTCGGGGGCGTAGCGGGCGACCTGCCCGGGCGGATCGGCCGCGCCCAGGGCCTCCGGGGCGCCGGCCGCGTCGACGGCCAGGGGGTGCATCACGGCGGGCTCGGCGGGCCTGAGGGTGCTGGGCCTGCCCTGCACCACCGCCTCCAGCAGGTCCACGGCCGCCACGTCCGCGAGTTCCGGGACGGCCACGTCGGCCAGCTCCCGGGCCGTGCGGTCCAGGTCCAGGGTGGTGCCGATGCGGGCGGAGGCGTCGGCGACGAGCGCGAGGCGGCGCCGGGCCGTCTCGGCCTCCACGGTCGCCAGATGCTGCTCGGTGACGTCCAGCACCGAACCCGCCACCCCGAGGACGGTCCCCAGAGCGTCCTCCAGGCGGTAGAGCGACACCGACCAGGCGTGCTCGGTGTCCGGGTCGGCGGGGGTGCGGCCGACCGTGTGCTGGTCGACGAGCGGCTTGCCGGTGCGCAGCACCTCGAGCGCGGCGGCCTCGAAGGCGGCCACGTCGAGATGCGGCAGGACCTCGCCGATCTTCCGGCCGACGTGTTCCGCGGCCGGGACGCCGTTCAGCTGCTCCAGGGCCGGGTTCACCGAGACGTAGCGCAGCTCGGTGTCCAGCACGGCCAGCCCGATCGGGGACTGGGAGACCATCCGGGTCGACAGCGCCACGTCCCGCTCCAGGCGGCGCACGGTCGACTGGTCGGCGCACAGGCCGAGCGCGTAGACGTGGCCGCGGTCGTCGAGGAGGCGCATGTTGCGGAACTCGACCAGCCTGGTGCCGCCGTCCTTGCGCCGGACGGGGAAGGCGCCGGCCCAGCTCTGGCCGGTCTCCATGACGTCCGCGAACAGCTTGACGACCAGGTCGGCGTGCTGTTCGTGGATCATCAGATGGGCCGCGTACCGCCCGAGTGCCTCCTGGGCGCTGTAGCCGAACAGCTCCTCGGCCTGCGGGCTCCACAGCACGATGCGGCCTTCGGCGTCCAGCACCACCGAGGCCATGCCCAGCTCGTCGAGCAGTCCGCTCGGCCGTACCGGCCCGCGCGCGGGCTCACCGGCCGGGGACGCGGGCCCGGCGCCCCGTGGCGCTGGCTCTCCGCCCTCGGGAGCGGGTATTCCGGCTGCACCCATTGCACGAACCGCCTTCGACCGTCCTCGCGGCACGCCGTACCCCCGTGCCGACTTCCCCTTGTTCTACCGCGCTCAACGGTCTCCGTGACCACGCGGTCGTGTTCTTCCACCATCCCTCAACACGGGGGCGCGCGTCCGGTGAAGTGCGCCGGGGTGACGAAGGCCCCTTCGCCGCGCCGACGGCGTCCCTCTCCGTTCCGTGGATCGCCTCCTGTTCATTCGTTTGGCCTGTACATGACCGCCGTAGGGCGCCAGACTGTCCGCCGATCCACCTCACCCCCCGCCCCAGGAGCCCCGGGAGTCATCCATGCCCCTGCGCGCCAGACAGCGTTGTCACGCGGTCTTCGCAGCCCTTCTCACCCTCACCGCGACGGCCCTCCTGGCCGCCGCCCCGCCGGCCTCCGCCGCCGACACCTGGACCGAGGCCGGCTCCGACCGCGCCAACCCCCTCACCGAGAGCCAGGGGCTCGCCTCGGTCGAGGTCCCGGCCGGATCCGCCAACCGGTACACCGGCATCGGCACCATCCCCGTCGGCGTGAGCAGCCGCGGCTGGAACCACGTCGGCGACCCGGACGCCTCCTACGACGGCCACTACATCGAGCCCTACCAGGCCGACTCCGGCACCGCGAAGATGTACCGCGTGCAGGCGCCGGACGGCACCTGGTCCGAGTACGTCCACACGCTCAGCCCCGGCGAGGCGCTGAACAACTCCTGGGTCGCGGTCTCGCCCGACGGACAGTGGATGCTCTCCGGTGAGTACGGCACCATGACCCGCTTCCTGGTCTTCCCCACACCCGGCGTCAACGCGAGCACCTCGCCCTCGGCGAACCTCCCGCAGGCGGCCACCGTCACCCTCGACCACGCCGTCCGCGACGTACAGGGCTGCGACTTCCTGAGCGCCACCCAGCTGCTGTGCTCCTCCGACGACCCGGCGGGCACGCTCTTCGGCTACACCAAGCCGCTCCTTCAGATCGACCTGTCCGCCGCCCCGACCGGCTCGGCGAACGTCACCGGGCACGTCACGGCACTGCGCCAACTGCCCCTGAGGAGCTCCTGCTCGGGCGAGTTCGAGGCGGAGGGCATCGACTACGACCGCCGTACCGGAACCCTGCGCGTGATCGTCGTCTCGCCCGGCTTCTGTGTGCTGACGGACAGCAAGACGTACCGCTTCACCAGGAGTTGAGCCGGAAGCAGGCCTTTGAAGGGCAGGTGCCGGCCGGCCGTGAAATGGGGGTCGGCACCGATGTCGGGACGCGGGGGCCGGATGCGACGGTGGGACAAATACCCCACTGAACCAAGGGAGACGTCGCATCCACCCCCGTGAGACACAGCACGCACGTCCGTCCGCGCCCCCGGGGGAGGTGACCCGTGGGACACACTGACACCCTGCTCGCGATGGGCGGCGCCTTCCTGGCCGCCGCGTTCCTCGCCCGCCTCGGCGGCCGGATCGGACTGCCGACCATCCCGCTGTTCATGCTCGCGGGCATCCTGCTCGGCCCGCACACCCCCGGCCTGGTCCTGGTCGAGGACGCGCACGACTTCGAGATGCTCTCCGCGCTCGGTCTGGTGCTGCTGCTGTTCTACCTGGGCCTGGAGTTCCATGTCGACGACCTGCGCACCGGTGGCAGGCGCCTGCTCGCGGCGGGCGGGATCTACTTGGTGGCCAACGTCGGCGCAGGACTCGGTTTCGGCCTCGCGCTGGGCTGGGGGAGCCGGGAGGCACTGGTCCTCGCCGGGGTCCTCGGCATCTCCTCGTCCGCGATCGTCACCAAGATCCTCATCGACCTGGGGCGGATCGGCCGCCCCGAGACCCGGCTGATCCTCGGGGTGATCGTGGTGGAGGACATCTTCCTCGCGCTCTACCTCGCGGCCCTCCAGCCGGTCATCAGCGGCGCCAGCGGCCCCGTGGAAGTACTTCTCCAGGCGGGCAAGGCCTTCGGGTTCCTGCTGGTGCTGGCCGCCGCCGCCCGCTACGGGACCCGCTGGATCGGCCGGCTGGTCCAGGTCCGGGACGACGAACTCCTGGTCATCAGCTTCCTCGGCGCCGCCGTGCTCGTCGCCGGGGTCTCCGAGGTGCTCGGTGTCGCCGACGCCATCGGCGCGTTCATGGTGGGCCTGATCCTGGCCGGCACGCCCTCCGGGCCCCGTATCCGGCGACTGGTCCACCCGCTGCGTGACGCCTTCGCCGCGATCTTCTTCTTCGCCTTCGGGCTGTCCATCGACCCCGGCGTCGTCACGTCCGTCGCCGGTCCCGTCGCCGCCGCGGCCGCCGTGACCATCGTGATGAACGTCGTCGCCGGCCTGCTCGTCGCCCGTCTCTACGGCTACGGCGCCCAGGCCGCCGCCGACATCGCCACGACCCTCGTGGCCCGGGGCGAATTCGCCCTGATCCTGGGCGCGATGGCGGCCGGCGCGGGGCTCGACGCGCGACTGGCGCCGTTCATCGCCGGGTATGTCCTTGTCCTGGCCGTTCTCGGCCCGGTGGCCGCGGGGCGGGCCCATCTGCTGGCCCGGGTCCTGGGGGCGCGCCGGTCCCGGGAGCCGCGGGACGACACCGCAGCGGTGCCGGTCTCCGTCGCGGCGGGGGCGGACGCCGAACGGTAGGGGCCCGTGTGGAGGAGGAGTCATGTGCCGGCCCGACGACGAACACCTCACCGACCTCGCGGCACGGCTGGAGCGCGACGACCCACGGTTCGCGCGTGCGCTGGGGTCGGGCCGGCCCGCCCGGCCCCGCGAGTACCGGCGCACCGGCGCCTGGGGGACCCTGGCCGTCGCCCTGACCCTCCTGACCTCGGGCATGGCTCTGCCCGAGGGCATTCTCGTCGCCGCCGGCCTGGTCCTCGCGGGGATCGCCGTACCCCTGTTCGATCCGCACCGGGACCGTCCGCAGCGCCAGGACCGCCGCCGGTAGTGCTCTGGGAAAGGTGGTGCTTTTCTGGGGGTGTGGCGCGGCTCGCGGGGAACCCGTCGGTCCGGTCACCGCCACGAGAGGAGCGACCACGATGGATCGTGAGCGAGCGCACGAGGAGTCCGTCTCCCTGGAGATCAGCGGATGCAGCGCGGAGGACGCGCGCATCGTCTTCGACACGCTGTCCGCGTGCTTCGAGTCCGACCGGGGTGCGGACGACGTGCCGCAGCAGTTGCACGAGTCGCGGCCGATGGTGTGGATGGGGACGTTCGAAGTGACCGAGGCGCGTTCCTGTCCGCCGCCGGCGCCCTTGTCGTCCTCCGTCGAGGCCGACGCGCAGGGCGGTTACTGGGCCATCGAGCAGCTTCGGACGACGTTGGACTCGATGTTCACGGTGCGGGACCTGTCGTCCGCGTCCGGGGATCAGGAGCGCGAACTGCATGTGCGGCTCGAGAGCCGCTGACGGGTTGCCGGGTCTTTACGACACCGTGGTGGCCGGTCGCACCCCGAGGGGTGGGGCCGGCCATCACGTGTTCGTACACCTGAAGCCACCAGAGCGTGGTCCGGATCACCCCTCCCCGGTTGTGCAACTAGTTGCATAAACGCGTCGCCGTCCTCTAGAACAGAGAGGCACGAGACCGCGACGGAGGGGCCCCATGAGCCGATACCCGCACCTGCTGAACCCGCTCGACCTGGGCTTCACCACGCTGCCGAACCGCGTCCTGATGGGCTCCATGCATGTCGGCCTGGAGGAGGCCGAGCGCGGCTTCGAGCGCATGGCCGCCTTCTACGCGGAGCGAGCACGCGGGGGAGTGGGGCTGATCGTCACCGGCGGCATCGCGCCCAACGACGAGGGACGGCCCGGTGAGGGCGGCGCCAAGCTCACCACCGACGCGGAGGCCGAGCAGCACCGGGTCATCACCGACGCCGTGCACCGCGAGGGCGGCCGGATCGCCATGCAGATCCTGCACTTCGGCCGGTACGCCTACCACCGGGACCTCGTCGCCCCGAGCCCCCTCCAGGCCCCGATCAGCCCCTTCGTGCCCCGCGAGCTCACCGACGCCGAGGTCGAGCGGACCATCGACGACTACGCCCGCGCCGCCCGCCTCGCCCGCGGGGCCGGCTACGACGGGGTGGAGATCATGGGCTCCGAGGGCTACCTCATCAACGAGTTCATCGCCGCGCAGACCAACCACCGCACCGACCGCTGGGGCGGCTCGTACGAGAACCGCATGCGCTTCCCCGTGGAGATCGTGCGGCGGGTGCGCGAGGCCGTCGGCGAGGACTTCATCATCGTCTACCGGCTGTCCATGCTGGACCTCGTCCCGGGCGGCTCCACGCTCGACGAGGTGATCACGCTCGCCCAGGCCGTCGAGGCCGCCGGGGCGACCATCATCAACACCGGCATCGGCTGGCACGAGGCCCGCATCCCCACCATCGCGACCTCCGTCCCGCGCGGCGCCTACACCTGGGTGACCAAGCGCCTCATGGGCGAGGTGTCGATCCCGCTCGTGACCACCAACCGCATCAACACCCCCGACGTGGCCGAGGAGTTGCTCGCCGACGGGTACGCGGACATGGTGTCGATGGCCCGCCCGATGCTCGCCGACCCGGAGTTCGTGAACAAGGCGGCCGCCGGGACGCCCGAGGCCATCAACACCTGCATCGGCTGCAACCAGGCCTGCCTCGACCACACCTTCAGCGGGAAGATCACCTCCTGCCTGGTCAACCCGCGCGCCTGCCACGAGACCGAGCTGGTGCTCTCCCCGACCCGGCTGACGAAGCGCGTCGCGGTCGTCGGAGCCGGCCCCGCGGGTCTCGCCTGCGCGGTCTCCGCCGCCGAACGCGGCCACCAGGTCACCCTGTTCGACGCCGCGAGCGACATCGGCGGCCAGCTCAACGTCGCCCGCCGGGTCCCCGGCAAGCAGGAGTTCGACGAGACGATCCGCTACTTCCGCCACCAGCTCGATGCCCACGCCGTGGACGTACGGCTCGACACCCCGGTGACCGCAGGGGACTTGTCCGACTACGACGAGGTCGTCGTCGCCACCGGCGTCAGCCCGCGCACCCCCGACATCCCGGGCGTCGACCACCCGAGCGTCGTCGGCTACCTCGACGTCCTGCGCGACAACGCCCCCGTCGGCGACCGGGTCGCGATCCTCGGCGCGGGCGGCATCGGATTCGACGTCGCCGAGTTCCTCACCGACGCCGGCGACAAGGCGAGCGAGGACCCGGCCACGTACTTCCGCCAGTGGGGCGTCGACATGGACTACACGGCACCCGGCGGACTCACGGCCCCCGAACGCCCCGCCCCGCCCCGCACCGTGCACCTCCTCCAGCGCAAGACCAGCAAGGTCGGCGCCGGGCTCGGCAAGACCACCGGCTGGATCCACCGCACCGAGCTCAAGCACCGGGGCGTCACCATGGTCCCAGGGGTGCGCTACGACCGCATCGACGACGCCGGACTGCATGTCACCGTCGGTGAGGAGAGCACGGTCCTGGAGGTCGACACCATCGTGCTGTGCACCGGGCAGGAACCGCGCCGGGACCTGTACGAGGAGCTCGTCGCCGCGGGCCGCAGCACGCACCTGATCGGCGGTGCCGATGTGGCCGCCGAGCTGGACGCCAAGCGTGCCATCAAGCAGGGCACCGAGGTCGCGGCGGCTCTCTAGACGAACAGACGCCGTCCCTAGGATGACCCCATGTCACTCCCGCACGCGATCCTCACCGCACTGCTCGAAAGGCCGTCGGCGGGGCTGGACCTGACCCGCCGGTTCGACAGGTCGATCGGCTACTTCTGGTCGGCCTCGCACCAGCAGATCTATCGCGAGCTGGGAAAACTGGAGGCCGAGGGGCACATCCGGGCCATTCCCACGGCCCAGCCGACCCGCGGGCAGAAGAAGAGCTACGAGGTCCTGCCCGCGGGCCGCGCCGAACTCGAACGCTGGACGGCCGCGGCGCAGGACCCCAAGCCGCACCGGGACACGCTCCTGCTGCGGCTGCGCGCGGCCGCCGTCGTCGGCACGGAGGGCCTGGAAGCCGACCTGCGCCGCCATCTCGACCTGCACCGACGGCAGTTGGCCGAGTACCAGGAGATCGAGAAGCGCGACTTCCCGCCCGGCAACGACAGCGCGCAGGCCAGGCTTCAGCACCTGGTCCTGCGCGCGGGCATCGAGCTGGAGACCTTCTGGACGCAGTGGCTCGCCGAGGCACTGCGGGAGTTGGCCGAACTCCCGGACAGCTGACGGCCTTTCGCGGGCGTACGGCCCGACCGATGGCGTTTCAGAGGCGGTACGGCCGCGAGCGCCTGCGCAGGAACCACCCCGCGGCCACCGCGCCGACCGCCACCAGGCCGCCGCCGGCCGCCAGGGTCAGGGTGCCGTAGTCCTCGGTGGCGCCGCCCAGGCCGCCCATGACACCCCGGGACGGGGAGGCCGTGGCCGTCGACGAGATCGTGGGCGTGGCGGACCCCGAGACGATGATCGACTGGGTGCCCGCCGTGCTGTTGTTGTAGGCGCACATCACGATGACGGTGTACGTCCCCGGGCTCACGTTGGACCAGGCAGCGGACTGGAGCGACGTGGTCCCCGACAGGGCGACCTGCCGCCCCTGGCTGAAGTTCGCCTGGCTGCTGGTGAGGAGCGAGGCCGTGCCCCAGCCGCCGGTGGGGGCGGTGCGGGAGCAGGCGGTGGTCGTGACCGAGACCGTGGATCCGGAGGTGCTCACGGAGATGCCCGTTGCCGCGGCGGCGGGCCCGGCGGTCAGGGCGAGCGGCAGCGCGGCGACGGCCGCGACGGTCAGGCCGGAGCGGAGAAGAAGCTGAGAAGTGCGCATGGACTGCCCTCCGGCGGCACGGTCGGCGGTACATCCGTGGCGCCGCCGAGGTGGGGGAAGCCCGTGCTGCCTCAGGGGTAGCCAACGCGCCCCCGGCCCGGTCCGCACACGGAGCGCGGCCGGACAGGTGACGGATCACCTCGTCCGGCGCGGACGTGAGCGGCCGTCACGGGGAGGCCCCGGCCCCCGTCGTCACGGACCGCTGCGCCGACAGCCCGCCCCAGGTGCCGTCGGGCAACCGCGCCCGGATCCGCACCCGGTGCCGCTCCCCGGCCTCGCGTCCCAGGTAGAAGCTGTACGTCGCCCTCCCGCGCGGAGGCGTGCCGCCGAACACGAGCGAGGTGGCCGCCCTGCCGTCGAGGTGGACCTGGTACTCCGTGACGACGCCGTCCGTCCGGGGCGGCGTCCAGGCCAGGTCGAGGTAGTACGCGCCGTCGCTCCCCCGCCGGGTGGCCGCGCGGAAGTCCGTCGGCGCCGTGTCCCGGCCGTCGTCGCTGCCCGGTGTGGTCAGGCGGACCGGGTCCGAGGCCGGCGAGAGGTTGTCGGCCGCGTCCCGGGCCCGGACGGTGAAGGCGTACCGGGTGCCCGGACGCAGCCCGGTGACCACGGCCGCCGTCTGGTCGCCGCCCACACTGTGGATCTTCGTGCTCCCCTGACAGATGTCGTACGACACCACGTCCCGGTCGTCCGTGGCGGCGGCCCAGCTCAGCTGGACGGCCCGGCTGCCCGCTGTGCGGCCGCGCAGTTCGCCGGGGCGGGTCGGGGCCGAGCGGTCCGCCGCCGTGACCGCCGGGGTCCTCGCCCACACCTCCCGGCTGGGCGGGCCGAGACGGCCCTCGCTGTCGCGGGCCCGCACGCTGAAGACATACGGGGTGGCGGGCTCGAGCCTGGTGACATCCACCATGTGCTGTGCACCAGGCACTTCCTCGACCTTTGTGGCGCCGCGATATACCTCGTAGCGCTCGATCCCCGCGCCGACGGCGTTCCACATCACGTGCACGCTGGTCGCGCTGCCCGCGGCGGCGGTGACGCCCACGGGGGCGGCGGGCAGCCGGCCGCTCTCGCCGTAGTCCGGTCCGTCCCGTCCGCAGGAGCCGACGAACACGAGGGCGGCACACAGGCACAGGGGTACGGGAACGCCTCGCACGTCGCTGCCTCCCGGACGGACACCACTGACGCAATGGTCCGGACCAATATGGCGCCGTTCGTGGGACCGCAGCAAGAGGGCGGACCGCGTGGGCCGGGCGCGGGAGGGTTTCGTATGCTGAAGGATCTCACGGCCGAACTCTCCCTGAGGGAAACGGAGTTCGCGCCGGCGGCGCGGGCCGCTGTCGTCGCTGTCCCCGCGCCCTGGCGGGTGGCCGGGAGGCCGGGGTCCGTCGGGGCCCGGGCCCCCGGCCCCTGCCCCGTCCGGCCCCCCTGCGGTGGCCGCTCCGCTGAGGCGGCATCAGATTGGGCTGAGTGCTCGTCAATGCCGCCGAGGAGAGGGTCCTTTATCGTGCGTGTCCAGTCGCTGACACTGGCCGCGGCAAGTGCCGCTCTGCTGGCCCCGACGACGTCTCCCGCCATGGAGCCCACCGCCGCCGGGACGCAGCCGGTGGTGGCGGCGCGCGAGGGCGAGGTCGGGGCCGCCGAGCTCCTGGCCAGGGCGCGCACGTGCGACCCCGTCTCGCGCGGCCGCTACCGCAGCGACGACGGCACGGCCGCGAGCATCCCGGTCTGCGGCACCCGGGACGCCGTGTTCTGGAAGGCCGACATGGACATCGACTGCGACGGCCGGCCCGGCAGCCGCTGCAACCGGCGCACCGACCCGCTGTTCTCCGACGCCACCGCCTACCAGCAGTCCGACGGCCGGTACCTGAGTGCCGAGCGTCTGCCGTACATCGTGGTGCCGGCCCCGAGCCGGATCTGGGACCACCGCGAGCACGGGGTGCGCGGCGGCGCGGTGGCGGCCGTCGTGTACGGGGACCGGGTCCAGTACGCCGTCGTCGGGGACGTGGGCCCGGGCCACATCATCGGCGAGGCGTCCTACGCCACCGCCAAGGCCCTCGGGATCCGCCCGGATCCGCGCGGGGGTGGCACACCTTCCGGCGTCACCTACATCGTCTTCAGGAACTCGCAGGTGAAGCCGATCGAGGACCATGCCGCCGCCGTCGCGACGGGGGAGCGGCTGGCGAGACTGTTCGTGCGGGAGAAATGAGCTCGCGACGCCGGCGCCGATCGCGCGACGGCGCAGGGCCGAGCCGATGCGGACCCTGCGCTCGGCCCTGGCCGTCGCCGGAAGGGGTCAGGCGGAAGCGGTCACACCTTCCGGTAGCTGTACGCCTCCGCGGCGGCCGCCTCCACCGCCGCGAGGTCCGCCCCCGTCGCCGCCGTGACGACCGCGGCCACCGCTCCCTCGACGAACGGGGCGTCCACCAGCCGTGTGCCCTCCGGGAGTTCGTCACCCTCCGCCAGCAGCGCCTTGACGGTGAGCACCGCACTGCCGAGGTCCGTCAGGACGGCGACCCCGGCGCCCCGGTCCACGGCGGCGGCCGCGCCGGCGATCAGCTCCGCGCTCGTCCCGAGTCCGCCGCCCTCGGTGCCCCCGGCAGCGGCGACGGGCACCTCGGTACCGCCGCCCGCGAGCCCCTTCGCCAGCTCCGCGACGGACGCGGCGACCTCCGCGCTGTGCGACACCAGCACGATCCCGACCAGCTTCCCGTCACTCACCTGCGGCCTCCGCGAGCGCGGCGATCAGCAGGGCGGCCGAGGTCGCGCCCGGGTCCTGGTGCCCGATGCTGCGCTCGCCGAGATAGCTGGCCCTGCCCTTTCGGGCCTGCAACGGCGTGGTGGCCAGGGCGCCCTGCTCGGCGGCCGTCCGTGCCGCGGCGAAGCCGGTACCGAGGGCGTCGACGGCCGGTACCAATGTGTCGATCATGGTCTTGTCGCCCGGGGCGGCACCGCCGAGCGTCATGACGGCCTCCACTCCGGCCCGCAGCGCCTCGGTGAGCTGTGCGGCATCGACCTCCGCGGCGTCCCCGAGGGCCTTGCCGGTCCGCCGCAGCAGCGTCCCGTACAGGGGCCCCGAAGCGCCGCCGACGGTCGAGATGAGCTGCCGTCCGGCCAGGGTGAGGACCGCGCCCGGAGTGTCCGGGGCCTCCTTCTCCAGGGTCGCGGCGACCGCGGTGAACCCGCGCTGGAGGTTGCTGCCGTGGTCGGCGTCCCCGATGGGCGAGTCGAGGGCGGTGAGCCGTTCCGCCTCGCGGTCCACAGAGGCGGCGGTCGCCGTCATCCAACGGCGGAAGAAGTCGGCGTCGAGCACTGGATCTCCTTGCGTGGTCGGTACGTCGGTCGCCTGTTCACACTCCCCAGCGCAGCCCCGCCGTCTTCACCGGCGCGTCCCACAGACGCAGCAGCTCCTCGTCCACCTGGCACAGGGTGACCGAGGCACCGGCCATGTCGAGCGAGGTGACGTAGTTGCCGACCAGGGTGCGCGCGACGGCGACCCCGCGGTCGGCGAGCACCCGCTGCACCTCGGCGTTGAAGCCGTACAGCTCCAGGAGCGGGGTGGCTCCCATGCCGTTGACCAGCACGAGCACGGGGTTGCGCGGGCTCATGTCGTCCAGGATCGCGTGCACCGAGAAGTCGGCGATCTCCCGCGAGGTCATCATCGCCCGCCGCTCCCGGCCGGGCTCGCCGTGGATGCCGACCCCGAGTTCCAGCTCGCCGGCCGGCAGGTCGAAGGTGGGGCTGCCCTTGGCGGGAGTGGTGCAGGCGCTGAGGGCGACTCCGAAGCTGCGGGAGTTCTCGTTGACCTGCCGGGCGATCGCCTCCACCCGCTCCAGCGGCTGCCCCTCCTCCGCCGCGGCCCCCGCGATCTTCTCCACGAACAGGGTGGCGCCGGTGCCCCGGCGGCCTGCCGTGTAGAGGCTGTCGGTCACCGCCACGTCATCGTTGACCAGGACCTTCGCGACCTGGATGCCCTCGTCCTCGGCGAGTTCGGCCGCCATGTCGAAGTTGAGCACGTCACCCGTGTAGTTCTTCACGATGAAGAGCACACCGGCGCCGCTGTCCACCGCGGCCGCCGCCCGCACCATCTGGTCGGGCACCGGCGAGGTGAACACCTCGCCCGGGCAGGCCGCCGACAGCATCCCGGGTCCGACGAAACCGCCGTGCAGCGGCTCGTGCCCGGAGCCGCCACCGGAGATCAGGGCCACTTTCCCTGCAACGGGGGCGTCCCGCCGTACGATCACCCGGTTCTCGACGTCCACCGTCAACTCCGGATGGGCGGCCGCCATGCCGCGCAGGGCGTCCGCGACCACGGTTTCCGGGACGTTGATCAGCATCTTCATGAGTACCTCCGGATGGGAACAACGGACGGGCTCGGCACCGCCCTGTCGGCAGTATCGACCTTGTGGCAGTGAAGGTCACGTGCTGACGCGGCGTCCCGCAGGTGCCGCAACTGCGTCCCCCGCCCCCGGCGTCCATGGCCGTAGACCCGTTGTGGTGCGCGGCTCCGCGCTCTGTTCCGGTCCATATGAGAGGCGTGGATTTAGCGGGTACCGTAGCCCTCACATTGGCGCGAAAAGGCTGATAAGGCCGAAGGGAAGGGTGGTGATAGTGGACTCTCCAGTTGCGGCGTCGTATGACGATCTGCAATCGTTGCCGGCGCTTTTCGAGGCGGTTTCGAACGGAACCGTCCCTGAGCGTGGCAGTTCCTGGCAGGCGTTGCGTGCTCTGTTCCAGGCCGCGGAAGTGGGCCTGGTGAACCTGGGGGAACTGGCGGCCGCAGCTGTGAACAAGCTCCGGGCCGGTGACGAGGCGGGAGCGACCCGTTGCCTGGAGTGGATGGTCGGTTTCGGCCGCGTATGGAACGAGCTGGCCTGGCTCGTGCAGGACTTCTCCCCTCTCGACGAGGAGGACGGCCCGCACCTTCTCGCCGTCGTGAGTTCTCCGTCGTGGCGGCACCTGGTGAATGTGGAGCGGGAGCTCGCACAGGAGCTGAAACCGCTCGCGGAATCCCGGTCGGCAGTGCAGTGGAAACGGCATGTGCTGCGGTACGCGATGCTCCAGCGGACCTGCCTCGAGTACTTCTGCGTGGCCGGGGCGCCGAGCGGGTATGAGGACTTCGTGCAGCCGGAAGCGGTCCGAGAAGCTGTGCGAGAGCGGCAGCTGCCGGGGGAAACGGTATTCATGCAGTTCCGGGCTGCCCATCAGATGCCGGAGCTGCTGGTCCAGGTCGTCAACGACCACATCGAGCGTGCCGTCGACGCGATGGACCGCGAGGAGGAGCACCGGGCCGTGCCCCTGCTCCGACGGGCGGACCGCCTTCTCGACGCCGTCGTACGCATGACGGATCTGCTGGTGGACCAGTTGACGACCGAGGAATACCACGGGATCCGGGTGGCCCTCGGCCTGACCAGCGGCAGCCATTCCGTCGGGCTGCATTTCGAACTCATGCGGGATTTGTATCCGGCCCTGGCCCGAATGTCCCAGGGCGGTTCTCAGGAAATCCGGACCCTGACCCGGACGATCGGGCTGCACATCGACCGGTGGCGGCTGGGACACATCAACCTGCCGCGTACCAACCTCGGGGGAGCGGACACCGGCACGAGAAGCCTCACGGGATCTCCCGACGCGCTGCAGACCGTGGCGCGCATGCGGGAGGCGGGCAGGTCCCGCGATCCCTACGCACAGGCGGAGCGGCCGTTCCGGGCCACGGACTGGACGTCCGACACCCCGCCGCTCGCGGAGATCGAGAGGCGTCTGCTGGGGGATGTCGCGCAGGAAACCCAGGAGCGCTTCCAGGACGTGCAGGACCGCACCGGACGGTACGCCGGATCACCGGGCTTCTCCGCTCCACCCAAGAGGTGCCCGAATCGGCCGAATTGAGGGGGAAACCAGGCCGTGCCCGATTCCGATCTCCGACGATTCCTCAGGCGTCATTTCACCGCCATCGACCTGCTGAAGATCATCCTGTCCCTCGCCTCCGGATACGGAATCGCGCTGCTCGTCGAGGACACCCGGGTGGGCGTCGGTGTCCTCGCCCTGTGCCTGCTGGCGGCTTCGGGGGCCTTCGCCATCGACCGGCTCAGGCTCGCCACGGAGGACGAGGTCTCCGGCGCGCTGCGGGAGACCAAGGAGCAGGTGCACGCCGACCTGAGCACGCTCAATCGCGAGGTCTCGACGCATCTGTCCCGGCTGCGCAACGAGTTGGACCGGCACATCGACCTCGTCCACGCGGGGGTGCGGTTCGTCCCCGACAGCCAGGGCGACGAGGAGGACGGGACGGGGTACGACGTCGCCACGGCCGCCGTGCGCAAGGCCCGCCGCCGCATCTACGTCGTCAGCGACTACAGCCCTCCCGAAGGGGAGGGGGCGACCCTCCTCGACCCGCCGGACAACAGGTCGGAGTATCTCGACGCGATAGAGGACTGCCTCAGCCGGCGCCTGTCCGTCAACGGCCGGGCGGACGGCCCCCTCTCGTACCACCGGCTCATCCAGCGGCCCCCCGAGATCTACGCCGAGATGGTCCAACGCTCCGTGAACGGCGTGGAGTTGCGCCGCGAGGACATGGCGGGGGACCTTCAGGCGTTCGGGCATCTGGCCCGGGTCATGGACATCGCCCGGCATGCCGGGGCCAACCGCCGGATCGACATCCAGATGCGGGTGATCCCTTTCCTGCCCAACTGCCCGTCGATCCTGCTGGTCGACGACGAGGAACTGCAGTTCACCATTCCGACCCGTATCGATCAGCCCGGGGACCGCTTCGCCCTGCTCGGGCTGCACGGGGTGATGGTGATGGAGGACCGCGCTTCCGGAACCCAGTTGTGCGACCACTTCAGCAGCCTGTTCGGCCGTCTGAAGACCAAGTCGCTCCCCATCGTGAAGGTCAGGGAGTGAGGTCCGCCCCTGCCGCTCCGGCCGCTGCCAGGTAGCCGAGCGTCTGAGCCAGCGCCACCTGGCCGACCGCGTCGTCGGGCGGAAGGAAGAAGGGGCTGTGCAGGCCGGCCGGGACGAAGCCGGGGCCGCCGGCCAGACCGACGAAGATCATGACCGACGGCCAGCGGGTGCCGTAGCGGGCGAAGTCGTCCCCACCGCAGGAACGCCACGGCTCGGCGAGCCGCACACCGGCCTGCCGCGCGACGGTGCGCGTGGCCTGGGTCAGCCGGGGGTCGTTGACCAGCGCGGGCTCGTCCCTGGTCTGCCGTACGCTGCCGGCGCAGCCGTGCGCCTCGGCGACCTGGGAGACGACGGAGTGCACGAGCTTGCGCAACCTCTTGTGGTCGTCGCCGTCCATCGCGCGCAGGGTGCCGAGGGCTCGTGCGCTGGACGGGATGACGTTCTCGCCGGAGCCGGCCGAGAGGTGGCAAATACTGAGGACCGCCGGATTCAGGGGATCCACCCGGCGGCCGGTCAATGTGTGCAGCGACACCACCACCTGGGCGAGAGCCAGCACCGGGTCCAGGGCCGTATGCGGATAGGCGCCATGCCCGCCCCGGCCCTCGACGAGGATCTCGAAGCCGTAGGTGGCGGCGTTGACCGTGCCGGGATCCGCTCCCAGCCGCCCCCACGGGATCTCCGGATGCACATGGGCGCCCACGGCCGCCCGGACGGCCCCGACCGAGACGTCGTCCTTGAGGATCTCCTCGGCCCCCGACGGGGTGCGCTCCTCACTGGCCTGGAACACGGCGAGCAGCGGAGCGGGCAACCTGTCCCGGAGCCGGTGCGCCGCGCGGACCAGCGCGACCAGCGCGGCGCAGTGCACGTCGTGTCCGCAGGCGTGCATGCGTCCGTTCGCGGCGGCGTAGGGGGCCTGGGTCTCCTCCCGGAGTTCGACGCCGTCGAGTTCGGCGCGGACGAGGACCGCGGGTCCCGGACCGCCCACCCGGGCCACCAGGTTCGTCGTGCCGTTCACGAACGCCGGCCGCACGGGCAGGGAGTCGGCGACGAGACGCGCGGTGGCGAACTCCTGCCCGCCCAACTCC
The DNA here is from genome assembly GCF_042893155.1 of Streptomyces sp. NPDC001668. NCBI lineage: Bacteria > Bacillati > Actinomycetota > Actinomycetes > Kitasatosporales > Streptomycetaceae > Streptomyces > Streptomyces sp. NPDC001668. Next base: position 675,020 of record NZ_JBIAUQ010000002.1, on the reverse strand, counting down.
GGCACGGCGTGCAGCCTTCGGCGCAGCGGCACGGCGAAGGCGAGCTCTGTCCGCGCAGCCGCCACGAGGTCCCGAAGCACGATGCCTCCGTTCCCAGCCTCACCCGAGCATGGCAACAGGAACGGGGACTGTACAGACGCGGACGCCTTCCCGCGAAGGCCCGGCCGGTTCACGGGAGTTCGGCGTGGCCGTCAAGCCGAGAGCAGTCCCCGTCCCAGCCAGTCGCCGGTGTCGCGGACGCCGGGCAGGGCGAAGAAGTAGCCGCCGCCCGTGGGGGAGATGTAGTCGACGAGGGGCTCGTCGATCAGACGGGTCTGCGTGGCCTCGAACTGGCGCTGTACGTCCTGCTGGTAGCAGCAGAAGACGAGGCCCATGTCCAGGTCGCCGACGGCGTCGACACCGCGGTCGTAGTTGTAACCCCGGCGCAGGATTCGGGAGTTGTCGGTTCCGGCGGTGCGCGGGTTGGCGAGGCGGATGTGCGCGTCCAGGGGGATGGCGGTGCCGTGCGGGTCCTTGGCGTAGTTCGGGACGTCGGTCTCCCCGGAGCCGTCGAGCGGGGCACCGGTGTCCTTGCGGCGGCCGAACATCAGCTCCTGCTCGGACAGCGAGACCCGGTCCCAGAACTCGACGAGCATCCGGATGACCCGGATGACCTGGTAGCTCCCGCCGTGCGCCCAGGCCGGCTCGCCCTGTCCGCCGCCCACCCACACGAGCCGGTTCATCTCACGGGCCGAGGTCACCTCCGGGTTGGCGATGCCGTCCTTGAAGCCGAGGAGGTTGCGCTGGGCGCCGCTGGGGCGGGGGACGTTCTGGAAGCCGTCGACACGCCACTTGATCTGCATCGCGCCCCGGGTGTGCTTGGCGATGTCGCGCAGTGCGTGCAGCACCGTGTCCTGGCGGGCGGCGCAGAGCTGAAGCGACAGATCGCCGTGGCACGCGGCCGGATCGAGGTTGTCGTTGGGGAAGGTCCGCATCGGGGTGAGCCGGCGCGGCTTGGCCTTCGCGAGGCCGTAGCGGTCGTCGAAGAGCGAGGCCCCTACGCCCACGGTGACGGTGAGGGCGTCGGCGGGGACGTCCGGGCCGAGGATGCCGTTGTCGGAGGGCGGCGCGCCCACGCCGAGGTCGGCCGGGACGCCACCGGTGGTGAGAAAGCGGGCACGCGAGGTCAACGTGCGCAGCAGCTCGGCCAGTTGGGCGCGGTCGTCGGCGATGACGTCGAAGGAGACGAACGTGGCCGCGGCCGGTGCGGGGGTGAGGATGCCCGCCTGGTGGGTGCCGTGGAAGGGCACCTTCGCCGTGCCGGCGTCGTCCGCGGCGTGTGCCTCGGCCGTGCCGCCGCTCGCGCTGAGGGCGAAGGCGCCGCCGGCCAGTGCCGCGCCCGCGGCTGAGGCGCCGAGGGCCGTGCGCACGAAGGAACGGCGCCCTGCCCCGGCGGGACAGCCTGATGCTTCGGTCGACGGCATGGGGTGGTTCCCTCCGAGGTGCTGGTGCTGGTGCTGGTGCTGGTGCTTGTGCGCAGGCTCGTGTGCGTGTGCGTCGGTCTTCACGCGGACTTCCTGATCTCCAGCAGGTCCGGCACCGGCGACAGATCCTCCAGGAGCTGCCCGGTGGCCCCGTTCAGCCGGGCTCGCGTGGTCGCGTCGAGCCGGTCGACCGGGGTCCAACTCCCACCGTGGTGCGCGGAGTCGAGCAGTTTCTGCACCCGGGCGATGTCGGCGCCGACGGTGGGCAGCAGACGCGGGGCGCGGCTGGTCAGCAACGGCCGCAGGACGGTGAGCAGTTCGCGGGTGCCGGCGAGATTGGCGTCGGCGGTGGCGAGTTCGGTGCCGCTGCCCTGGTCGGCGTCGCCGGTCAGTTCGAACTGGAGGGTGTTCTCGAGGATCTCGTGGGCGCGCAGCGGCAGGTCCCCGGGGTCGAAGTCCTGGGTGGGGAACGCCTTGCGCAGTCCGGCGGCGTCGGCGGCCAGCCGCTCGGCGGGCGCGGTCAGTCCGCTCGCGGACTCGCCGTGCCACAGGCCGTACTCGATCCGGTGGAAGCCGGAGAAGTCCTTGTCGTGCACTCCGCCGGGGAGTCCGTCCGGCCTGCCGTCGATCTTCTGGTCGTAGTCCTGGAAGGTGCCGTAGGCGGCGCCGAGCGAGGCGTAGGTGCGGTGCGCGGTCAGCCAGTCGGCGCGGGCCGTGCCGAGACGGCCCGCCCTGACATCGGCGCTGAGCCGCCGGGTCTGGGTGGCCAGGGCGGTCAGGCCCTTGTCGACGTAGGCCTTGTACGCCGTGAGGGGCGCGGTGAGGTCGGCGGCGGAGACCGGGACGACCGCCGTCGTGGTCCCACCGCCGCCCGTGACCCGGACCACGCGGGAGGTGACCGCCTTGCCGGTGCTGGGCACACAGCGCCAGGCGTATGTGCCGCCCGTGACGGTCGCGGCCAGATCGCGGGTGGTGCCGGGTGCGAGGCCCTCGACCTCGCCGTAGACCGCGCCCGTGTCCGGGTCCATGAGGTAGACCTCGGAGGTCCTGGTCCCGGTGTTGTGCATCCGGAAGGTCCGGCGGCCCGGCTTCGGTGCGGTGAAGCCCTGGCCGCAGTCCGTCTCGGACACGGCCACGGTCTGGGCACCGGCCGGACGGGAACCGCCGAGGGCCACGGCCGCCCCCGCCAGTACGGCGGGCACGGTGACGACCGCGACGGGGACGGCCCAGGCGGGGCGGCGCCGGGCGGACGCCGCCGGGCCGGCGGGCTTCGTCTCCCGCGCCTTCGGGGCGGGCGGCGCCGGACGGGTCGCAGCGCCGCGCAGGAACAGCGTCATCACCACCGCGAGATAGCCCGCGTACGCGGCCACCTGGAGCCAGGTCATGGTCGGCGTCAGGTTGAACACGCCCTGCACGAGGGTGCTGTACCAGGCCCCCGCGTCGACGCTGCCGCCCAGATCGACGGCGTACGACGTCCCGCCGGGCAGCACCCCGCCCTCCTGGAGGTCGCGCAGACCGTACCCGAGCACGCCCGCCGCGATGACGACGAGGACGGCTCCGGTGGCGGTGAAGAACCTCGTCAGGTTGATGTGCAGGACGCGGCGGTACAGCCCCCAGCACAGGCCCGCCGCGAGGACCAGGCCGATGCCGGCACCGGTCAGCGGACCCGCGGACTCGCCGGCCGCGCGGGCCGTGGTCCACAGGAACAGCGCGGTCTCCAGGCCCTCGCGGCCCACCGCCAGGAACGACGTGACGATCAGCATGCCCGCGCCCATGCCCAGCGCCCCGGTGACCTTCTCCCGGATCTCGCCGGAGAAGGTGCGCGCCGAGCGGCGCATCCAGAACACCATCGCGGTGACGAAGCCGACCGCCACCACGCTCAGGGCGCCGCCGAACGCCTCCTGGGCGGTCCCGGACAGGGATGCCGCGGTGAAGGTCAGCACGGCGCCGAAACTCAGGGCGAGGGAGACCGCGGCCAGGACGCCCGTCCACACCTGCGGCAGCCGGGCTCGCGCACCGGACCGCACCAGCGTGGCGACGAGAACGGAGACGATCAGCCCGGCCTCCAGGCCCTCCCGCAGTCCGATGAGGAAGCTGGGAAACGCGTCGTCCCACATGGGCGCTGAGACCCCTTCTGACAGTCGTTCTCGGCCCGCCGCGGTCGCTGGTTAGCGAAGGCACGCCTTACTTACGCCGACCATCATGGGTGCACGCAGGCAGGCTTCCGGTCATGGATCAGCAGTTATCCGGTCATCTCCCTGCAATGGGGCAGCAAAGATCGCCACGCCGCCGGTTGCCATGCACCGTGCCGCCCCGGTCGCCACGTCACCGCCGTGCGGGCGATCACCCCCGCAGCGGATTGGCGCGGGCCACCGCCAGGAGGTACCAGGCGGTGGCGCCGGTGTGCCGGTACGGGTAGTAGCCGAACCCGAAACCGGTGTCGAGCGGGCTGCTCGCCGAGACGACCCCGGAGCGCGCCGGGAGGGCCGTGCCGCCGACCGTCTGGGCGCCGCCGAGCAGGTCCTGGGCGCGCTCGATCGAGCCGAGCAGCCTGCGGGCGCGCTTCTCGTCGCCGGAGTCTCCCCGGTGGCGCAGCGCGAGCGCGAGGTGGGCGGTGCCCTCGAACCAGACGCCGTTGCGGTCGGGCCTCGGCTGGCCGTCCGCGATCGGGGCGCCCTCGTTCGCCAGCAGGCTCGCGGAGCTGAAGGTGACGCCCTCGTAGGACTGCCCGGAGGGAACCGTGCTGTTGGGGTGGTCGGCGGTGTCCCGTACCGCCAGCTCGGCCGCGGCCCAGTCGAGGGAGCGGGAGTGGGCCGGGGAGGCGAGGGCGAGGTGGGTCCAGGTCTGGGTGTCCTCCGGGACGGGGGACCTGTTGACCGTCACGCCGTCGTTGGTGCCGGTGTAGAAGAAGCCCCCCGACGGCTCCCACATCTTCTCGACGAAGGCCCTGGCCCGCGCGCGGCGCTCCCGCCAGACCCTGTCCCCGGTCAGCCGGGCCAGCCGCCCGAACAGGCCGACCAGGTCGGTGTTGTGCTCGGTCGAGGTGAACGGCAGTCTCCGGTCGGCCCCGTCGACCCCGAACTTGTAGCCGCCCAGCGGCTCGTCGGTCCGTCCCACCCGCTCGATCCACTCGCCGATCCGCACCGCGCCGGTGAGGAAGCGCCGCTCACCGGTCCGCCCGGCGAGCGCGCTCAGCGCGATACCGGCCCACGCCATGTCGCCCACGGCGGTTCCGGTGAAGCCGAACTGTGTACCCACGTTGGCCGTACCGTCCGCCTTGACGAACCCGTCCGGCTGCGGGGAGCCGTCGTAGAAGGTGTACGGCCCGACGTTGTACGCCTGCCGCAGCCGGCCGTCGTCGAACACGGGGTCGTGGGTCTGGGCGTACAGCAGCGCGTCACCGAGGGCCACGGCCCGCGACTCGCCCCCCGGGCAGGCGAGATGTGCCAGGACGGCGAGGGCGTTGTCGTACGTGAACGCCGTGCTGAACAGTCCCGCCTGGTCCGTGTAGCTCTGGGTGAGCCGGAGGGCACCGTGGTCCGGGTAGGCGTCCATGGCGGTGGCGAGGAAGGTCTGCGCGCGGCGGGGCGCGGAGGCCGCGGACGCGCCTTGCGACGCCCGGGCGGTGCCGGTGCTGGTCGCGGTGAGGGCCGCGACTCCGAGGCCGGCCCCGATGAGCGTACGGCGGCTGAGGGGCGGGCGGGGGCTGCCGGTCATGGGTCTCCTCGGGAGGTACGGGCCGCGATGGGTGAGAGCGCTCTCAAAGGGGCGGGCTCATTCTGCTGTGGCGCAGGAGGCGGGTCAACGCATGGGATCCGCAAAGTAGTTGGCGGTGTCTGGGGTGAGCCGGTTCGCGGGGGGAGGGGGGCTTCACCGGCTGCCGTCGGTGTGCGCCCTGGGCCTGCCTGCCCGGGAGTCAGCCGGACGGGGCGCTCGGCCCCGCCGTCCTCGGCATGCTGCGGACCACCCGGGCGCCGGACAGCTTCCCCCTGGGATCTGGCCGACACCGGTCTGACCGGACCAGACCGGCCCGGACCGGAACGGCGGGCGAGCGGATCGTCGCGGGGCGGAGGCGCCCTGTGGGAGGCCTTCCTGGCCGGGCAGGGGCCGTGCCAGGCGGGTGCGGGGAGGTCTGACCGACCGGGGCGATGCCAGATGGAGCGACGGCTTCCCGGGCGTCGCGACACCCCCCTCGACACTCCCTCGACACCCCCGTTGACCTCCCCACCCCCTGGGTACCCGTACGCCATGAGCACCCCCTTCCCGCCCCACGCACTGCACGACTACGCGCTGCTGGCCGACGGTGAGCGCGGGGCGCTCATCGGGCCCGACGGCGCCATCGGGTGGATGTGCGCCCCCACCTGGCACGACGAGGCAGTCTTCGCCGGTCTGGTCGGCGGTCGGGGCGCGTACGCCGTCACTCCTGTCGGCCGGTACGTCTTCGGCGGCTACTACGAGGACGGCACGCTCATCTGGCGCAGCCGCTGGGTCACCGACGACGGCATCGTCGAGTGCCGTGAGGCCCTCGCCTTCCCCGGCGACCCGGACCGCCTCGTCCTGCTGCGGCAACTGCGCGCCGTGGACGGCCCCGCCCGGGTCCGTGTGGTCCTCGACCCGCACAGCGACTACGGCGCGACACCGATCGACCGCGGCTCGGTCCGCCGTGCCGACGACGGTGTGTGGGAACTGCGCACCGGACGGCACCGATGGCGCTGGCAGGGAGCCCCCCACGCCGTCGCGGGGGAGCGGGGGCTGACCACCGAGATCGAGCTGAAGCCCGGCGAGCGGCACGAACTCGTCCTGGAGTGCGCCGTGTCCCCCCTGCCGGCCGAACCCCCGGAGCCGGAGCGGGTCTGGGCCGCCACCGAAGCCGCCTGGCACAAGACCGTCCCCGCCCTCGACGGCACCGTCGCCCCCCGCGACGCACGGCGGGCGTACGCCGTCCTGCGCGGCCTCACCGCGCAGGGCGGGGGCATGGTCGCGGCGGCCACGACCAGCCTGCCCGAGCGCGCCGAGGAGGGCCGCAACTACGACTACCGGTACGTGTGGATCCGCGACCAGAGCTACGCGGGCCAGGCCGCCGCGGCCGTCGGCGCCCACGACCTCCTCGACGCGGCCGTCGGCTTCGTCACCGAGCGCCTGCACGCGGACGGGCCCCGGCTGGTGCCCGCCTACACCGTGCACGGCGACCCCGTCCCCGCCCAGCGCGAACTCGACCTGCCCGGCTACCCCGGTGGCTTCGACCGCGTCGGCAACCAGGTCCGCGAGCAGTTCCAGCTCGACTGCTTCGGCGAGGCCCTTCTGCTGCTCGCGGCCGCCGAACGCCACGGGCGCCTCGACGCGGGCCACTGGAAGGCCGTGGAGACGGCAGTGCGGGCCATCGCCGGCCGGTGGCGTCAACCCGACGCGGGGATCTGGGAATTGGGCGACCGACTGTGGACCCACAGCAGGCTCATCTGTGTCGCCGGGCTACGGGCCGTGGCCGCGGCGGCACCCCGCCATCCGCTCGCCGACACCTGCACCGCCCTGGCCGGCACGCTCCTCCACGACGCCGAAAAGACCTGCCTCCACCCCGACGGCCACTGGCAGCGCACCCCCGACGACCCGTCCGTGGACGCCGCCCTGCTGCTGCCCGGCGTACGCGGAGCCCTGACCGCCGACGACCCGCGCACCCGGGCCACCCTCGCCGCGTGCCGTCGTGAACTGGCCGACGACCACTTCCTCTACCGCTTCCGACACGACGAGCGCCCCCTGGAAGAGGCCGAGGGCGCCTTCCTGCTGTGCGGGCTCGTCATGGCGCTCGCCGAACACCAGCAGGGCCGAACCGTCGAGGCGTACCGCTGGTTCGAACGCAACCGGGGCGCCTGCGGGGCCTCCGGCCTGTACGCGGAGGAGTTCGACATCGCCCAGCGCCAGCTGCGCGGCAACCTCCCGCAGGCCTTCGTGCACGCACTGCTGCTGGAGACGGCCGCCCGGCTCGGTGAGTGAGGGGCGGCCGTCTCCAGCAGCAGTGCGTGCAGGGCGGTGGGTGTCAGCCGCCCCCCGGCCCGCCACTGCCGAACGATCCGCTGCTGCCCTCGTCCCAGCGGGGCCGTTCCTGCGACGACCCGGTCCGGGTCGGACTGTTGCCGTGGTTGGGCAGTTCGTGCGGGGTCAGCCGGGTGTCGCTGCGGGGCACCTCGTCGGGCTCCCGGTGCTCCCGGACCTCACGGACCGGCCCGTCATCGGGCAGCCTCGGCTGTTCCTCGGGAGTGGGCGGACGCGACTCGCGGCGCCTGAGGCGGGAGCCGAGGAAGAAGGCGCCGATCAGCACGGCCACGACCACCACTCCCGCGGCGATCACTCCGGCCGCGAGGCCGCCCCGGCCCGCGGCCATGTCCATCCATTCGCTGTTCAGGGCTTGGTTCATGCCACGCGAGTACCCCTGGTCACCGGAGCGAACCGACCCGTCCCGCAGAGACGGAAACCCGCGGGATCTCGGGGTTTGGCGGCCCGGAGCCCGGCTACCCGCCCGTTGTGACGACTTCGACTTCTCAGCAGGAGCTCTTCCGGTTCCTGGAGGACCGGTTCGCGTGTGCCCAGGCCTGCACCGAGTGCGCACGGGCCTGCGCGCTGCGTGCGAGCCTGGTCGACCCGGACGGGAGCGAGGAGCAGGAACTACTGCGGCGCAAGGGCATCATGTGCGCCGAGGTGTGCGACGCGACCTGCCGGGTGCTGTCCGAGGAGAACCACCTCGACGAGGCCGGCATCCGCGTCCAGCTGGAATGGTGCCGGTCGGTGTGCCTGGAGTGCGCGCAGGTCATGGACCGGCACGCCGGTTGCGAGGACGCCGCCAAGGCGTGCCGCGAGTGTGCCCAGGCCTGCACGGACTTCATGGCGACCCTCGTCTGACCGTTCCCAATTTCTGGAACACGTTCTACCGTGTGCGCCGTCAGGACCGGCCTGGGAGCCTGGAGGCGCCGTGCATCTCGACCACACGCCCGAGCAGCAGCGGCTGCGCACCGAACTGCGCACCTACTTCGCCGACCTGGTCCCGGACAACGCGCACGCGCGCTTCACCGACCGGGACGCCCAGAAACGCTTCTACCGCGACACCATCCGCCGCCTCGGCATCGACGGCTGGCTCGGCGTCGGCTGGCCCAAGGAGTACGGCGGCCGCGGCCTGACCGCGATGGAACAGTTCATCTTCTTCGACGAGGCCGCCCAGGCCGGCGTACCGCTGCCGCTGATGGCCCTCAACACCGTCGGGCCGACGATCATGCGGTACGGCACCGAGGAGCAGAAGTCCTGGTTCCTGCCGCGCATCCTCTCCGGTGAGATCGACTTCGCGATCGGCTACAGCGAGCCCGACGCGGGCACCGACCTGGCCTCCCTGAAGACCCGCGCGGTGCGCGACGGCGACGAGTACGTCGTCAACGGCCACAAGATCTGGACCACCAACGGGGACACCGCCGACTGGGTCTGGCTCGCCGTGCGTACCGACCCGGACGCCCCGCCGCACAAGGGCATCACCATGCTCCTGATGCCGACCACCGACCCCGGTTACTCCTGCACGGTCATCAACACCCTCGCCTCGCACGACACCACGGCCAGCTACTACGAGAACGTCCGCGTCCCCGTCTCGCACCGGGTCGGCGAGGAGAACCAGGGCTGGCGGCTGATCACCAACCAGCTCAACCACGAGCGCGTCACGCTGGCCGCCCACGGCACCATGGCGATCCGCGCCCTGCAGAACGTCCAGCGCTGGGCCATGGAGACCAAGCTGGCCGACGGCCGCCGCGTGGTCGACCTGCCGTGGGTGCGCCGCCGCCTCGCCCAGACCCACACCCGGCTCGACGCCCTCAAACTCCTCAACTGGCGGATGGTGAACGCCGTCCAGGACGGCACGCTCACCCCGCAGGACGCCTCCGCGGTCAAGGTCTACGGCTCCGAGGCCCGCCGGGACGCCTACGCGTGGCTCATGGAGATCGTCGCGGCGGCCGGCGCGCTGAAGGAGGGCTCGGCGGGAGACGTCCTCCACGGCGAACTGGAGCGCGGGTACCGCTCGGCGGTGATCTTCACCTTCGGCGGCGGCAACAACGAGATCCAGCGGGAGATTATCTCGTGGATCGGTCTGGGTATGCCGAGGGTACGGCGTTAGCCTGCGGGCATGACAGGTGACCCGGGGTTGTTCGGTCCGACGTCCGTGACCTGGCAGATGCACGGCGACCCGATGATGTGGGTCGCCGGCATCCGCGCCCTCTACCTCCAGGCCCTGCACCCGCGGGCGGTGCGCGGAGTCATGCAGAACTCCGACTTCCGGCGCGACGCCTGGGGCCGGCTGATGCGCACCGCGAACTTCGTCGGCACCACGACCTACGGCACCACCGAGGCCGCCGAGAAGGCCGGCGCCCGGGTCCGGAAGATCCACAGCATGCTCGGGGCGACCGACCCCGGCACCGGCGAACGCTACGGCGTCGACGAACCCGGCCTCCTGCTGTGGGTGCACTGCGCGGAGATCGACTCCTACCTCCAGGTCGCCCGCCGCTCCGGCTTCCCCCTCACCGACGAGCAGGCCGACCGCTACATGGCCGAACACCGGGTGAGCGCCCGCCTGGTGGGCCTGGACCCCGACGCCGTACCGGCGAACCGGGCGGAGATGGCCGCCTACTTCGACAAGGTGCTGCCCGAACTCGCCGCCACGCCGGAGTCCCGCGCCGTGGACGACTTCCTGCTCCGCCCGCCGACGCACCCCCTCCTGGTCCCGGCGCGCGAGGTGCTGTGGCGGCGCGTGGCGCAGCTGGCGTACGCCGCCCTGCCGCCGTACGCCCACGAGCTGTACGGCAGGAAAGCCCCCGAACCCACCGCTGTCACCCGTCGGTTGCGTGCCACCGGCACCCTGCTGCGCTGCGTCCCCGCACGTCTGCGCTGGCAACTCCCGCCCAAACACATCCTCCGTGCCATGGCACGGCTCGGACCGGGCACCCGGCCCGCCCCGTACAAACTCGGACGATAGGTCGCCATACTGGACGAGCCAGGGGAGGGCGGGACGAACTCTACGGGGGCGGTCGCAGGAGATGGGGGACAGCAGGCTCATCCAGGGGCGGTACCGACTGCTCGACCTGATCGGGCGCGGGGGCATGGGCGAGGTGTGGCGGGCCCGCGACGAGTCGCTGGGCCGCCATGTCGCCGTGAAGTGCCTCAAGCCGCTGGGCGGGCAGCGCGACCAGTCCTTCACCCGGGTCCTGCGCGAGCGGTTCCGGCGGGAGGCCCGGGTGGCCGCCGCGCTCAGCCATCGCGGGGTGACCGTCGTCCATGACTTCGGCGAGTTCGACGGTGTCCTCTACCTGGTGATGGAGCTCCTGGAGGGGCGCAACCTCAGCCAGCTCCTGGAGGACAACAAACAGCACCCCCTGCCGGTCGCCGACGTCGTCGAGATCGCCGACCAGGTCGCCGCCGCCCTCGCCTACACTCACCAGCAGGGCATCGTGCACCGGGACCTGAAGCCCGCGAACATCGTCCGGCTCACCGACGGCACCGTGAAGATCTGCGACTTCGGCATCGCCCGCCTCGGCCACGACGTCGACTTCACCTCCCGGCTGACCGGCACCGGCATCGCGATGGGCACCCCGCACTACATGTCGCCGGAGCAGATAGGCGGTTCCGAGGTCGACCAGCGCAGCGACCTGTACTCCCTGGGCTGCGTGCTGTACGAGATCGCCACCGGGGCACCGCCGTTCGACCTGGAGGACGCGTGGGCGATCCTCGTCGGCCATCGCGACACCCCACCCCGGCCGCCGCGCAGCCACCGCGCCGAACTCCCCGAGTACCTCGACAAGGTCATCCTCGACCTGCTGGCCAAACAGCCCGAACAACGCCCGCACGACGCGCGTGAGCTGGGCCGACGGATCACGCTGGGCCGCACCACACCGGCGTACGTGCCCACCGTGGTGACCCCGCGCCCCGACTTCGACCCGCCTAGGCCGGACCGGGCCCGCGAGACCCGGCTGCCCTCCTGGACCCGGGGCATGACGACCGGCCACAAGGCCACCGGCGCGGGCCTCGTCACCACACCCCCGGACGCCGGGGCCGGTCTCACCGGTGAGTGGATCGCCCGACCCGCCACCGGCCGCGTCGAGGAGCCCGTGCCGGACCAGCCGCCGCCCTCCGCGCAGGCCCTCACGGCGCTCGCCGGACGGCACAACGCGGGGCTCAGTCTGGGGCGCCTGGGCCGCTGGGCGGAGGCCGGCGAGGTGCACCGCGCGGTCGCCGCCGAACGCGAGCACCTGCTCGGCCCCGACCACCCCGACACCCTGGCCAGCCGCTACGAGGTCGCCTTCACCCTCAGCCGCACCGGCCGCGCCGCCGACGCCCTGCGCGAGTACAAGCACGTGGCCGCGACCAGGACCCGCACCCTGGGCGCCGACCACCCCGACACCCTCGCCGTCCGCCAGGAGATGGCGTACGTCCTCGGCCAGTTGGGCCGCCACTTCGACGCCCACCAGGTCTACAACTCGGTGCTCGCCGCCCGCGAGCGCGGGATGGGCCCGGACCACCCGGACACCCTGCGCTGCCGCCACAACCTCGCCTTCAACCTCAGCAGACTCGGCCGCCTGGAGGACTCGTACCGCATGGCCTGCGAGGTGGCCGCGGCACGCGCCCGGGTGCTGGGCCCGGAGCACCCCGACACACTGGTCACCCGTTACGAAGTCGCCTACGCGCTCGGCCAGTTGGGACGCTGGGGCGAGGCCCTTCAGACCTATCACGAGGTCGCCGAGGCCCGAGTCCGGGCCCTCGGCCCCGGCCACCCCGACACCCTCGCCGCCCGCTACGAGGTCGGCATCAGCCTCGGCCGCCTCGGGCGCAGCGCCGACGCGCTCCAGCTCTACCGCGACCTGATCGAGGACCGCACCCGCGTCCACGGCCCGGCCCACCCCGAGACCCTGCGCGCCCGCCACGGCCTCGGCGTCAACCTCGGACGCCTCGGCCGCTGGGAAGAGGCCCTCGCCGAGTCCCGGGACGTGTGCGCGATCCGCGAACGTGTCCTTGGCGCCGACCACCCGGACACCCTGGTCAGCCGCCGCGAGGTCGCCGTCGGCCTCGGCTGGCTCGGCCGCTGGACGGACGCCCTGACCGAGTACCGCACCGTGGCCGCCGCCCGCGAACGCGTCCTCGGCGCCGACCACCCCGACACCCTCGCCAGCCGCAACGACGAGGCCCACTGCCTGGAACAGCTCGGCCGGGGCGCGGAGGCGGTCGAGCTCTACCGCCGGGTCGCGGTACTGCGGCAGCAGCGGGCCTCCGGAGCGCGGTGACCCGGGAGCGGGGCCGTGGGTCGGCTGCCGCGCACCTCTGGCCGACCTAGATCACCACGTGTTACGAAGAACCATGCCTGCACACGAGGGACACCACCGCCGCTACGACGCCGTCATCGTCGGCGGGGGCCACAACGGCCTGGTCGCCGCCGCCTATCTGGCCCGGGCCGGACGCTCCGTACTGGTCCTGGAGCGGCTCGGGAACACCGGGGGCGCGGCGGTCTCCACGCGGCCGTTCGCGGGGGTGGACGCCCGGCTGTCCCGCTATTCGTACCTGGTCAGCCTGCTGCCCAGGAAGATCGTCCGCGACCTCGGCCTGGACTTCCGCGTCCGCACCCGCAACGTCTCCTCGTACACCCCCGTGGAACGCGACGGCAGGCCGACCGGACTGCTCGTCGGCGGCGGTGAGCGCCGCACCAGGGAGGCCTTCGCCCGGCTCACCGGCGGCGAAGGCGAGTACCGGGCCTGGCAGCGGTTCTACGACCTGACGGGCCGCGTCGCGCAGCGGATCTTCCCCACTCTCACCGAGCCCCTGCCCACCCGGGACGAACTGCGGTTGCGGGTGGACGACGAGGAGGCCTGGCGGGTCCTGTTCGAGGAGCCGATCGGTGTGGCCGTGGAGGACCGTTTCGCCGACGACCTGGTCCGGGGCGTGGTCCTGACCGACGCGCTCATCGGCACCTTCGCCGACGCCCACGACCCCACCCTCAAGCAGAACCGCTGCTTCCTCTACCACGTGATCGGCGGCGGGACCGGCGCCTGGGACGTGCCCGTCGGCGGCATGGGCGCCCTCACCGACGCCCTGGCCACCGCGGCACGGGAGGCGGGCGCGGTCCTCGCCACCGGACACGAGGTCGTCGGGATCGCCGCGGACGGAAGCTCGGCGGAGATCACGTACCGCACCGCCGAGGGGGAGGGCACGGTCGCCGCCCGGCACGTCCTGGTCAACGCCTCTCCGCGGGAGCTCGCCACCCTCACCGGCGACGGGCCGCCCACGCCCGCCGAAGGCGCCCAGCTCAAGGTCAACATGCTCCTCAAGCGCCTGCCCCGGCTGCGCGACACCGAGGTGGACCCGCGCGAGGCGTTCTCCGGCACCTTCCACATCGCCGAGGGCTACCAACAGCTCGCCGTCGCCCACGCCCAGGCCGCCGCCGGCCGGCTGCCCGACGCCCCGCCCTCCGAGATCTACTGCCACTCCCTCACCGACCCGACGATCCTCGGCCCGGACCTCGTCGAGCAGGGCTACCAGACCCTCACCCTGTTCGGCCTGCACACCCCGGCCCGGCTCTTCGACCGGGACAACGACGCCGTACGCGAGGAACTCCTCAAGTCCACCCTCGCCCAGCTCGACGCCCACCTCGCCGAACCGCTGGCCGACTGCCTGGCCACGGACGCGGACGGCCGGCCCTGCATCGAGGCGAAGACCCCGCTCGACCTGGAACGGGACCTGCGGCTGCCCGGCGGCAACATCTTCCACCGAGAACTGTCCTGGCCGTACGCCGAGGAGGGCACCGGGCGGTGGGGCGTGGAGACCCGCCACGCGAACGTGCTGCTGTGCGGGGCGGGCGCGGTGCGCGGCGGCGGGGTGAGCGGGGTGCCGGGGCACAACGCGGCGATGGCCGTGCTGGAGGAGCTGGGCGGCTGACGCCCCCCCCGCCTGCCTGCCCGTACCGTCAGGCCCGGATCCCGCCGTCGACCCGGAGGACCACTCCGGTGACGTACGAGGCCCGGTCGCTCAGCAGCCAGGCCGCCGCCTCGGCGATCTCGGCCGGGTCGGCGCCGCGGCCCAGGGGGGTCTGTGCGACGAGTTGCTCGACGATGCCCGGGGAGCTCGTCTCCCACTCGTCGATCATCTCCGTCAGTGTGGTGCCGGGGGCGAGGGCGTTGACGCGGATGCCCTCCGGGCCGTACGTGGCGGCGGCCGACGCGGTCAGGCTGTTGACCGCCCGCTTGGCGGCGCCGTACGCGGGCAGCCACGGGTTGGCCATCAGACTGCCGACACTGGAGTTGTTGACGATGGCGCCGGTCCCGGCGGTGGCCCGGATCGCGGCGATCTCGGCGTTCATCGCCAGCCAGGGGCCCTTGAGGTTGACGGAGACGACGTGGTCGAAGTCGGCCTCGGACAGCTGGTCCATGGGGCCGGGCTGCTGGATGGTCGCCCCGTTGTTGAAGGCGACGTCGAGCCTGCCGTACAACTCGACGGCCCGGTCCACGGCGGCGCGCACGCTCGCCGGGTCGGCCAGGTCACAGCGGACGTAGTCGGCCGTGCCGCCCGCCGCGCGGATCTCCTCGGTCACCGCCTTGAGCTGGGACTCCGTGCGGGCCGCGAGGAGCACACGGGCGCCTTCGCGGGCGAACAGCCGGGCGGCCGCCGCGCCGATACCGCGTCCGGCACCGGTGACGAAGGCGACCTTGCCGGCGAGCAGATGAGTGGTGGTCATGGTGTTGTCCATGGAGACGAGCCTGCGGCCGGCGCCGAGGCGCATCCAGGCACCGGCAGTACCTGGCTGGGCAGCCCGCCGCCCGCGCACACTGGGACCGTGGACCGACGAGAACTGGCCGACTTCCTGCGCAGCCGACGCGCGCGCATCACCCCCTCGGACGTGGGGCTGCCCGCCGGGCCGCGCCGCCGCACCCCGGGTCTGCGCCGCGAGGAGGTGGCCCAGCTGGCGTACATCTCCACCGAGTACTACACCCGCCTGGAGCAGGCACGCGCTCCCCGTCCCTCCCTGGAGGTCCTGGCGCAGGTGGCCCGCGCCCTGCGCCTGTCGGACGCCGAACGCGACCACCTCCACCACCTGGCCGGCACCCCGCCGGGCCCGCCGCCCGGCCCCTCCCGCGAGGTGCGGCAGAGCATCGTGGACCTGCTGCACCGGCTGCCGCAGGCCGCCGCGATCGTCATCTCGGCCACCCACGAGGTCATCGCCTGGAACGACCTGGCCGCGGCGCTCATGGAGGACTTCTCCGCCCTGTCCCGGCGCGACCGCAACCTCGTGAGGCGCGCCTTCCTCGGCCCGCACCCGGAGGGGCGGCCCCTGTACGGGGTCTCCGACGGGGAGGAGTTCGCGGTCTCCTCGGTGCAGCAACTGCGCGCCGCCTCCGCCCGCTATCCCGATGATCCGGAGCTGACCGGCCTGGTGGCGGAACTCCTCGACGGGAGTGAGGAGTTCGCCCGGCTGTGGGCCGCCCATGACGTCACGGCCGGCCCCACGCTCTGCAAGACCTTCGACCACCCCGTCGTCGGTCCGGTCGTCGTCAACTGCGATGTCCTGGACATCGCCGACCGCGACCAGCACGTCGTGATCTACACGGCCGCCCCCGGCTCCCCGTCCGAGGAGGCGCTACGGCTGCTGTCGGTCATCGGCACCCAGCGGCTGGACATCCGCGGCTGACCTCCCAGTCACCGGAACACCCGCAACCGTATCCGGCGACCTGAATCTGACGGAGCATCAGAAAACCTCTTCCGTCGTCCGGAGGTCTGCGGCATCCTGCGCCCATGCAGACGGAGCTGAGCAAGAAACTGGGAGTCGAGCACGCCGTCTTCGGCTTCACGCCGTTCCCCGCCGTCGCCGCGGCCATCAGCCGGGCCGGCGGCTTCGGAGTGCTCGGCGCGGTCCGCTACACGGCCCCCGACGACCTCAAACGCGACCTCGACTGGATCGAGGCCCACGTCGACGGCAAGCCGTACGGCCTGGACGTCGTCATGCCCGCCAAGAAGGTCGAAGGGGTGACCGAGGCGGATGTCGAGGCGATGATCCCCGAGGGGCACCGGCAGTTCGTCCAGGACACCCTCGCCAAGTACGGCGTGCCCGAACTCGCCGAGGGCGAGGCGTCCGGGTGGCGCATCACGGGCTGGATGGAACAGGTCGCCCGCAACCAGCTGGACGTCGCCTTCGACTATCCGATCCGGCTGCTCGCCAACGCCCTGGGCTCCCCGCCCGCCGACGTCGTGGCCCGGGCGCACGAGCGCGACGTCCTGGTCGCCGCCCTCGCGGGCAGCGCCCGGCACGCGGTCAAGCACAAGGAGGGCGGCATCGACATCGTGGTCGCCCAGGGCTACGAGGCCGGCGGCCACACCGGGGACATCGCCTCCATGGTCCTCACACCGGACGTCGTCGACGCCGTGGACCCGCTGCCCGTGCTGGCGGCGGGCGGAATCGGCAGCGGTCAGCAGGTGGCGGCCGCGCTGGCACTCGGCGCCCAGGGGGTGTGGCTGGGCTCCATATGGCTGACCACCACAGAGGCGGAGCTGCCCTCGCCCAAGCTGATCGAGAAGCTGCTCGCGGCCGGCTCCGGCGACACCGTCCGCTCCCGCGCGCTGACCGGGAAACCCGCCCGCCAGCTCCGTACGGAATGGACCGACGCCTGGGACTCCGCCGAGGGGCCCGGCACCCTGCCCATGCCCCTCCAGGGCCTGCTGGTCGCCGACGCCGTCTCGCGCATCCAGAAGTACGAGGTGGAGCCTCTGCTGGGTACGCCCGTCGGCCAGATCGTCGGCCGGATGACCAGCGAACGCAGCGTCCAGGCCGTCTTCGACGACCTCACCCGCGGCTTCGAAAAAGCCGTCGATCGCATCAACCGCATCGCCGGAAGGAGCGGCCAGTGACGAGCACACCTCCCGCGGGCTTCTGGGCCCAGGCCGCCCAGGACCCTTCGCGTACGGTCCTCATCGCCCCCGACGGCTCGCCGTGGACCGCGGGCCGCCTCCACGCCGCCGCCAACCAGCTCGTGCACGGACTGCGGGCCGCCGGCCTCGAACGCGGGGACGCCTTCGCCGTCGTCCTGCCCAACGGACCGGAGTTCTTCACCGCGCATCTCGCCGCCAGCCAGGCCGGCTTCTACCTGGTCCCGGTCAACCACCACTTCGTCGCTCCCGAGATCGCCTGGATCGTCGCCGACTCCGGCGCCAAGGTGCTGATCGCCCACGAGAGGTTCGGGGAGACCGCACGCCAGGCCGCCGACGAGGCCGGCCTCCCGGCGAGCCGCCGGTACGCGGTCGGCGAGGTCGGGGGCTTCCGGCCGTACGCCGAACTCCTCGACGGGCAACCGGAGTCGCCCCCCGCTGACCGTGAACTCGGCTGGGTCATGAACTACACCTCGGGGACGACGGGCCGCCCGCGCGGTATCCGGCGGCCCCTGCCCGGCAAGCTGCCCGAGGAGGCGTATCTCGGCGGCTTCCTCGGCATCTTCGGCATCCGGCCCTTCGGGGACGACGTCCACCTCGTCTGTTCGCCGCTGTACCACACCGCCGTCCTCCAGTTCGCGGCCGCGTCCCTGCACATCGGGCACCGGCTGGTCCTCATGGACAAGTGGACGCCCGAGGAGATGCTGCGGCTCATCGACGAACACCGCTGCACCCACACCCACATGGTCCCGACCCAGTTCCACCGACTGCTGGCCCTGCCCGAGGACGTGCGAGCGCGCTACGACGTCTCGTCCATGCGGCACGCCATCCACGGCGCCGCCCCCTGCCCCGACCACGTCAAGCGGGCGATGCTCGACTGGTGGGGGCCCTGTGTGGAGGAGTACTACGCGGCCAGCGAGGGCGGCGGAGCCTTCGCCACCGCCGAGGACTGGCTGAAGAAGCCCGGGACGGTCGGCAAGGCCTGGCCGATCAGCGAACTCGCGATCTTCGACGACGACGGCAACCGGCTGCCGCCCGGTGAACTGGGCACCGTGTACCTGAAGATGAACACCGGCGGCTTCGCCTACCACAAGGACGAGGCCAAGACGCGGAAGAACCGCATCGGAGACTTCTTCACCGTCGGCGACCTGGGACTCCTCGACGAGGACGGCTATCTCTTCCTCCGCGACCGCAAGATCGACATGATCATCTCCGGCGGGGTGAACATCTACCCCGCCGAGATCGAGTCCGTCCTGCTCCAGCACCCCGCCGTCGCCGACGCCGCCGCCTTCGGCATCCCGCACGACGACTGGGGCGAGGAGGTCAAGGCCGTGGTGGAACCGGCCCCGGGCCACACACCCGGGCCGGACCTGGCCGCCGACGTCCTCGCCCACTGCGCCGATCGACTCGCCGGATACAAGCGCCCGAAGAGCGTCGACTTCATCGCCGAGATGCCCCGCGACCCCAACGGCAAGCTGTACAAGCGACGGCTGCGGGACCCGTACTGGGAGGGGCGCTCCCGGCCGGTGTGAGCCTCAAGGCCTCAGGAACGGACCCGGACCACCCTCAGCGCCGGCGACGACAGAATGTCCTTCTCGCAGAACCGGGACGTCACCCACTTCTCCGCCGAGAACAGCCGCGTCTGGTCGCTGAAGTGCGGTGAGTCCGGGTTCGAGGACTGGGAGTACGTCAGCAGGGTCCGGGCCACCGGGCAGCGCCCGCCGTCCCAGCCCACCGCCTGGATGTAGCTGGACCCGCCCGCCGGGTCCCACACCGGCTCGACCTTGTTCCACACCGTTCCTGTGGACTGAGCGGGAGTGGGTCCGTCAGCCGCGCGCCCCGAACGGTCTTGGGCGTACTGGTCCCCGGCGTACTCGACCCCGGGGCGGCGACACGCATCCTGTGCGTGGTCCGGGCCCGGGAGGCCCCGGACCATCTCTCTGGTGGAGCGGGGGCCCCGCACGCTGACGCCGTACCCGGTGTCCCAGGCCGCACGATCACGTTAGCCCGATCGGCCCAGGACTCCGCAAGCCCGCAAGTAGACGATCACACGATCTAGCTAATTCGCCCTCGTGTGCACTCTCCGGCGAGCATCTACAACCCCCAGCGACTCGGTGCCGCAGGGGAACGGCGATGCGCTCGCCGCGTCCTCCGCCGTGAGGCCGCCCGCGGTCACCCGGTTGGCGAACTGCTGCGCCTGAAGGTCCCGTACGGTCAACCGCCCCCGCGCGGCCATCGCGGACACGTCCCGCAGCGCACCGCGCGTCCGCATCGAGCGCTGGGTCCCGACGGTGCCGAACACCCGCTCGTACCCGGTGACGGGGCGCTCGGCATTGGCCAGCCAGGCACTGTCGTTGGAGTTCTCCGCGTACGGCGCGTCCTTGAGCACCGGCATCTTCGCGGGCCCGAAGATCCCCGGCTGCACGGCGTCCGGATCGCTGCCCAGGGCGCAGTCGCCGCGCGAGCCGTCCAGGACCGCCACACCCGAGGCGGGGTAGGTGACCTTGCCCAGCGGGGTGGAACAGCGCTGTGCCAGCTCGTCGGTGATCCGGGGGAGCACCTGGGACTGCGTGAACAGGGTGTGCCCCCGTGAGTCGGCGGCGATCGTGTTGACCCACGGCAGCCCCTGCGTGCGCTTCAGCGCGCCCAGTACGTCGCTCGTGCCGCGGGCCCTGCTGAAGCCGAGGGCCGTGTCGGAGGCGCGCAGGTTGGTGGCGTTCGGGTCGTTCAGGGCGTACGCCGTCGTGGTCGTCCAGGGCAGCGGCAGCGCGGCCCCGAGCGAGGTGACGACCGGTCCGTACCGCGTCCACCACTGGGCCCGCGTGACCGGTGCGCCGTCCTTGACGGCGACGGTCACCTCGCGCCTGGTCATCCGCTCGGGCCTGCCGTCCAGCAGATACGTGGTCGGGTCGGCCGGGTCCAGGGTGAGCTGGTGCAGGTTGAGGGTGACCCCGGTGGCGACGGTGTGGCTCCAGGCCACCTGGGCGTTGTGGCCTATGGAGATGGTGGCCGAGCCGAGCAGCGAGCCGCCCGCGATGTTCAGTTCCCCGGGGATGGTCTGCTGCGACTGCCAGAAGCGGCGGCCGCCCTGCCAGGGGTAGTGCGGGTTGCCGAGCAGGAGTCCGCGGCCGTTGGCCGTCGTGGCCCCGCTGAAGGCGACGGCGTTGGAGCCCATGTCGGCGGAGTCGGCGGCGAACAGGTCCCGGGCCGCGCGGGCGGCATCGCGTGCGTTTGGCGCTTCGGCCGTCGGGGTGGTGGGCGCGGGCGGCTGCGCGGCGGTGATGCCGTCCACGGCCCTGCCCTGGCCGCCCAGCACGGCCGGCGCGAAGTTGCGCGCGGCCACGTCCTGGACCGACACGGGACGCACCCAGTCGGCACCCCGGCACGCCGGGTGGGTGATCCGGTTCTTCCTCAGTCAGGTGTTGTAGCCCGCGGCGAAGCCCCGCATCAGGTCCTTCACCGCACGGCTCGGACCGCGCGGTGCCGGTTCGGCCATCAGCCGCTCCACCGTCCCCGCCTCCCGCACCCCGCGGAAGTACAGGTCGCTGGAGACGTTCTTCGTGGCCGAGGAGAGCGCTGCGTCGGCGGGCGCGTCGGCCCCGAAGAACCGCGAACGCTCGCCGCGCACGGTCACGAACCCGTCGGCGAGCGTGCACATCTGGTCGGCGGCCTGCGCCCACCCGGTGCCGAAGCCGAGGTCCGCGTAATTCTTCGCAAGGATGTGCGGGATGCCGTACTCGGTGTAGCGGATGGTGGCGGACAGACCGCCGTGGGACGGATGTTCCTGTTTCTGCCGGTCCTGCGCGGCTGCGGCCGGCAGGGTGCCGACCGCAGCGAACAGGGCCACGGCAGCGATGACGGCGCGTCTGGGGCGGGTGCGCATCGTGCCTCCCAACGTCATTGAGGGAAGGAGCGGTTGAGCGTACCAACCGGTAGGTTGTCCCGTATGACGCCTGGACACGGCAGTACGGTTGACGGGGTGCTGCGGCGCAGCGCCCGGCGCACCCCGGCACGCGTCGCGGTGGAGTACGGCGAGCGAGCGTGGACGTACGAGGAACTCGACGACGCCGTCTCCAGCGCGGCGCGCCTGCTCCTCGACCAGGGCCTCGACCCCGGTGACCGGGTCGGCGCCTACGGCCACAACTCGGACGCGTACCTGATCGCCTTCCTCGCCTGCGCCCGCGCGGGGCTGGTGCACGTGCCGGTCAACCAGAACCTCACCGGGGACGATCTCGCGTACATCGTCGGCCAGTCGGGCAGCACGCTCGTCCTCGCGGACCCCGACCTCGCCGGGCGACTCCCCGACGGCGTCCGTACGCTGCCCCTGCGGGACACCGACGACTCCCTGCTGGCACGCCTGGACGCCACGACGCCGTACGACGGTCCGGAGCCGCGCAGCGAGGACCTGGTCCAGCTGCTGTACACCTCGGGCACGACGGCGCTGCCCAAGGGCGCGATGATGACCCACCGCGCCCTGGTGCACGAGTACCTGAGCGCCATCACCGCCTGCGACCTGAGCGCCGGCGACCGCCCCGTGCACTCGCTGCCGCTGTACCACTCGGCCCAGATGCATGTGTTCCTGCTGCCGTACCTCGCGGTCGGCGCGACGAACATCATCCTCGACGCGCCCGACGGCGACCGGCTCTTCGACCTGATCGAACAGGGGCGCGCGGACAGCCTGTTCGCCCCGCCCACGGTGTGGATCGCACTGTCCAACCGCCCCGACTTCGCCACCCGCGACCTCGGCGGACTGCGCAAGGCGTACTACGGCGCCTCGATCATGCCGGTGCCCGTCCTGGAACGGCTGCGCGAGCGCCTGCCGAAGCTGGCCTTCTACAACTGCTTCGGCCAGAGCGAGATCGGCCCGCTGGCCACCGTCCTCGCGCCCGACGAGCACAAGGGGCGGATGGACTCCTGCGGCCGCACCGTGCTGTTCGTCGACGCACGGGTCGTGGACGAGGACGGCAAGGACGTACCGGACGGCACGCCCGGCGAGATCGTCTACAAGTCCCCGCAGCTGTGCGAGGGCTACTGGGACAAGCCCGAGGAGACCGAAGCGGCCTTCCGGGACGGCTGGTTCCACTCCGGCGACCTCGCCGTGCGGGATGCCCACGGGTACTTCACGATCGTCGACCGGGTGAAGGACGTCATCAACTCCGGTGGCGTGCTGGTCGCCTCACGCCAGGTCGAGGACGCCCTGTACACGCACGACGCCGTCGCCGAGGTCGCCGTCGTCGGCCTGCCCGACGAGCGGTGGATCGAGGCCGTCACGGCGGTCGTCGTCCCGCGCGGTGAGGTCACCGAGGCCGAACTCCTCGACCACGCCCGGGAGAAGCTCGCCCACTTCAAGGCGCCCAAGCGGGTGCTGTTCGTGGACGAGCTGCCGCGGAACGCGAGCGGGAAGATCCTCAAGCGGGAGCTGCGGGACCGGTTCGCGTCCTGAAGGGCCGGCGGGCGAGGCGGGCCGGGCTCGACGGCTAGCGGGGGCGCTGGTCGACGATCCGGCGGATCTTTCCGACGGACCGCTCCAGTGACTCCGGTTCGACGATCTCGACACCGACCGACACCCCGATGCCGTCCTTGACAGCCGCCGCGATGGCCCGCGCGGCGGCGTCGCGGGCCTCGGGCGTGGCGCCGGGCCGGGCCTCCGCGCGCACGGTGAGGGCGTCCAGGCGGCCCTCGCGGGTGAGGCGGAGCTGGAAGTGGGGCGCGACGCCCGGGGTGCGCAGGACGATCTCCTCGATCTGGGTGGGGAAGAGGTTCACCCCGCGCAGGATCACCATGTCGTCGCTGCGGCCGGTGACCTTCTCCATCCGCCGGAACACCCGGGCCGTGCCCGGCAGCAGCCGGGTCAGATCCCGGGTGCGGTAACGGATGACGGGCATGGCCTCCTTGGTGAGCGAGGTGAACACCAGCTCACCCTCCGCCCCGTCCGGCAGGACCTCCCCGGTGATCGGGTCGACGATCTCCGGGAAGAAGTGGTCCTCCCACACATGGAGCCCGTCCTTGGACTCCACGCACTCCTGCGCGACGCCCGGGCCGATCACCTCGGACAGCCCGTATATGTCCACGGCGTCGATCGCGAACCGCTCCTCGATCTCCCGGCGCATCTCCTCCGTCCAGGGCTCGGCACCGAAGACGCCCACGCGCAGGGAGGTGCTCCGCGGGTCGACGCCCTGCCGCTCGAACTCGTCGAGAAGGGTGAGCATGTACGACGGGGTCACCATGATGATCCGGGGTTCCAGGTCCTGGATCAGCTGGACCTGGCGGGCCGTCATGCCGCCGGACGCGGGGACGACCGTACAGCCGAGGCGTTCGGCGCCGTAGTGTGCGCCGAGGCCACCGGTGAACAGTCCATAGCCGTACGCCACATGCACCACGTCCCCGGGCCGGGCGCCGGCCGCCCGGAGGGAACGCGCCACCATGTCCGCCCACAGGTCCAGGTCGTTGTCGGTGTATCCGACGACTGTGGGGCGCCCGGTGGTGCCGCTGGAGGCATGGATGCGGCGCACATGGTCCCGGGGCACGGCGAACATCCCGTACGGATAGTTCTCGCGCAGGTCGGCCTTCGTGGTGAACGGGAACCCGGCCAGATCGCCCAGGGACCGGCAGTCGTCCGGCCGGACACCGGCCTTGTCGAAGGACTCCCGGTAGAACGGCACATGCTCGTACGCGTGCCGCAACGACGCCCGCATCCGCTCCAGCTGCAACGCCCTGAGCGCCCCGGCATCCAGCCGTTCCCCCGAGTCCAGCAGCTCCGCCGCATCCGTCATCGGAACGCCCCTTTCGCCAACCCCATCATTACGGGCGACCGATCATTCGGTCCATGTGCTGGGATCAGTAATCCAGGCGATCGCCCGCGAGGCAAGAGGCGCGCGGGACCATCGGGGGCGGGGCCCGCCGCACAATGAGTCCGTGGACCTGCGACCAGAACTGCTTCCCCCCGTGGTACCGGAGTCACGGCTGCGGGAGCTGCGCCGTGAGATCGAGCGGATCGAGGAGCTTTTGGAGGGCGGCGAGCGAGCGAGGGCGGAAACGGCGATCACCGCCTTCAACGAGGCCACAGGGCAGGCGTACGGGGCGTACGACTTCCTCGGGTACGCCGCGTCGCGGAGCGCGGAGGAGTTCGCCCTGGAGGCGGCACGGCCCAGGCACCCACGCGTGCCGGACATCACCCCGGACGAACTCGCCGAAATCGTCCGCCGGAGCCTCGCGAACGGGCCCGACCAGGACCACTACCTGCTGCTCTTCGAGACGAACGTGGCGTATCCGGGAGCGTCGGACCTGATCCACAACCCTCCCGCGCACCTCGCGGACGCCTCCGCCGAGCAGATCGTCGACGCGGCTCTGGCGTACCGTCCCGTCACCCTGTGAGCGAAGCCGGCGCTCTGCCCTCGGCAGAGCCGGCCGTGGACCTTCGCCCCACCGGATACGTTCACTGGTATGGACACTGTCAAGGCGAACGGCATCACTCTCGCGTACCGGTCGTGGGGGCCCGAGGACGCGCCGCCCGTGCTGTTGCTGCACTGCCGTGGGGCGGACGGCGCGGACTGGGCCGGGATCGCCGAGCGGCTTGCCTCGGGGGCGTCCCCGCGGCGCGTGTACGCGCCGGATCTGCGAGGTCACGGGCGGAGTGACTGGCCCGGAGCGTACGCGTACGAAGAGATGCGCGACGACATGCTCGGCTTCCTGGCCGTCCTCGGCGTCGACCGGGCCGACGTCGTGGGCCATTCGCTCGGTGGAGCCGTGGCCTACCTCCTCGCGCAGGGCGCGCCCGGTGTCGTACGACGGCTGGTCCTGGAGGACGTACCCGCGCCGTTTCCCCTCGACCCGCCTCGGCCACCCGCCCCCGCACCGGACACCGACCCGCCCTTCGACTGGGCCATGCTGCTGGCCACCGACGAACAACGCAACGCCCCCCAACCCGTGTGGTGGGAGCACATGGGGCGGATCACCATGCCGACGCTGCTCATCGGGGGCGGCCCCACCAGCCTGATCCCACAGGAGCAGGTGGCCGCGCTGGCCTCAGCGATACCCGACTCGCGGCTGGTGACCGTCGGTGGCGGTCACCTGGTGCACGAGGCCAGGCCGGAGGCGTTCCTCGACGTCGTCGTGCCCTTCCTGGAAGCGCCGCCGGACGTCACTTGGCGAACGCCGTCATGAAGCGGTCGCGGAACTTGTCCATACCCCACTCGGGCGCGTTGTCGGCGGGCTTGAGACCGTCCGTCCAGTTCCAGCTGTCGACCCGGTCCAGCACCTTCGGGTCCTTGGCGACGATCGTGACCGGCACGTCCCGGCTGGCGGAGCCCTTGGTGACCGTGGGCACGGGCTGGTGGTCGCCGAGGAAGACGAGGACCGTCTTCTCGTCGCCATAGCGCTGCATCCACTGGGTCAGGCTGTCCACGGAGTACTGGATGGCCTTGCGGTACTCGGTGCGCACCCGCTCCTGGCTCTTCCAGACCTCCGTCGGGTTCGTGCCCTCCTTCTTGATCTGCTCGAAGACCGAACCGTCCCCGAGGTCGTTCCAGTCGATCGTGTGGGCGATCGGTGACCAGGGGTTGTGGCTGGAGGCCAGGATGATCTCCGCCATGATCGGGTCGCGGTCCTTCTTGCCGTGCTCCAGCTTCTGGAAGGCCTCCAGGCTGAACTGGTCCGGCACCGGCGTCCAGCTGAAGTAGGGCCCCTTGTACCCGAGGTGCGTGGAGTCGTAGATGTGGTCGAGGCCGAAGTACTTGCCCTCGGGCCACGACTTGCGCACACCCGGCACGATGCCGACCGTGCGCCAGGCGCCGGTCTTCTGGAAGTAGCTGGTGAGGGTCGCGCGGTCACTGCTGGTGAGGTTCAGGTACCGCTGCTGGTTCTTGACCCACAGACCTGACAGGAACGTCGAGTGGGCCATCCAGCTGCCGGCACCCGTCACGGGGGACCTCAGCCAGCCGCTGCGGGACGCGAACCCGGCCGCTTTGAGCGTCGCGTCGCCCTTCCTGAGCGTCGCGTCCATCTCCGGTGCCATCGCCGGGTCGTCGATCGCCACCCGGCCGTAGCTCTCGATGAAGGTGAACAGGACGTCCTTGCCGCGCAGACCGGTCAGGAGCCGGTCGGGAGGAGTGGCGGCGAAGGCGTCGACGGCGGACTCCTTCTCGAAGACCTTGGCGTCGCCCAGTCCGTTGCGCACGTGCTGCACCCGGTTGGCGAGGAACTCGGTGTTGCCCTTGGTGGCGAACGAGACACCGCCGAACTGCACGCCCACCGTGAAGCAGGTGACCCACACGGTGCCCAGGACGAGGGTGGTGCCGACGGCTGTGTGGCGGTGCCGGGACATCACGTCCGTCAGCCGGACCATCGCCCAGGTGCACAGCGCGAGCAGGCCGATGAACAGGACGATCACCCCGGTCACCGCGAGAATCTCGCCGGTGCGGCCGAACGACTCCCGGAGCCAGTCCGTCGCGTTGCCCAGCATGATCCAGTCGAAGACCAGGTCGAACGGCCGGGCCAGGGTCTGGTAGAAGCCCATGTCCATGAACTTCAGGACGGTGAACAGCCCGAGGAAGAGGCCGAAGAAGACGGCGCCGATCCGGCGTGCCTTCGGCGGCAGCACGAGGAGGACGGCCGCGATGACGATCGCCTCGACGGGGAGCCGGAAGAACGACCGGACGTTCATGTGGTCGAGCCGGTTGGGGAAGAGCAGCACGAGCAGCACCAGAAGACCGGCCAGCACGGTCGTCCCCACGGAGACACCGCGGGCCGTACGGGGGTAGCGGTGGCGCCAGCCGAACCAGCCGGGGCGCGCCACCTCGTTCTGTGCAGCCGCCTCAGCCGCCTCTGTGGCCTCTGCGGCCTCCTCCGTCACTTCTTCCCCCGTGGCACCCCCACTGTCCGCATCCGCCCCGCCCCCAGTGGTGTCCGGCAGTTGACGAGAGCGAGTGAAGAGTGACACCCGGTGGTCCTTCCGTGCGGTCTTGCTGTGACGTGCGGTCCTGCCGCTACGGCATGACGAACAGGGCCCGTGGGCCGAGCCTGCCACCACCAGTACGTTCGCACGTCACGTTCGGTTCAATCGCACGGGGGCCGGTATCGGACCCTCATCCGTCGGCCGCGACCGCCGCCACCCTCTGCGCCCACCGGTAGTCCGCCTTGCCGCTCGGCGACCGGTGGATGGACTCCGCGATCACCAGCTGCCGCGGCACCTTGTACCCCGCGAGCCTTGACCGGCAGTGCGTCTGGAGCTCGTCCAGGGACATCCGCCCCGCCCCTTCGCGCAACTGCACGACGGCCGCCACATGGTGCCCCCACTTCACGTCCGGCACTCCGGCCACGAGTACGTCGTACACGTCCGGATGCGCCTTGAGGGCCTGCTCGACCTCCTCCGGGTACACCTTCTCGCCGCCCGTGTTGATGCACTGCGAGCCCCGGCCGAGAACGGTGACGACCCCCTCCTCGTCGATGGTGGCCATGTCCCCGAGCAGCACCCACCGCTCGCCGTCCTTCTCGAAGAAGGTCTCGGCGGTTTTCCCCGGGTCGTTGTAGTAGCCGAGCGGCACATGACCGCACTGTGCGACCCGGCCCACCTCGCCCACGGCCACCGGTTCGTATGTGGCCGGGTCGACCACCTGGGTCCGGGCGTTGACCCGGACGCGGAAGCCGCGCTCGGGGCCGGAGTCCTCGGTCGCCGTTCCGTTGAAGCCGGACTCGGAGGAGCCGAAGTTGTTGAGCAGCATGGCGTTCGGGACGAGTGCCCGGAACTGCCGGCTCACCGTGTCCGACATGATCGCGCCCGACGAGGACACGCTGAACACCGACGACATGTCGGTGTCCTTCATCGGGCCCTCCAGCGCGTCGATGAGCGGCCGCAGCATCGCGTCGCCCACCAGCGACATGGCGTTGACCTTCTCCCGCTCGACGGTCCGCAGCACCTCCTCGGGCACGAACTTGCGGTGCAGGACGACCCGTTGGCCGAAGTTGAAGCCGATGAGGGAGGTCAGCGTCGAGGTGCCGTGCATCAGCGGGGGAGTGGGGAAGAAGGTGATCCCCGCCCCGCCCGCCGCCACCCGCTCGGCGAGCTCCTCCGGCCGCTTGACCGGCTCCCCGGTCGGTGCGCCGCCGCCCAAGCCCGAGAAGAACAGATCCTCCTGGCGCCACATCACGCCCTTGGGCATGCCGGTGGTGCCACCG
This sequence comes from Streptomyces sp. NPDC001668, assembly GCF_042893155.1. Classification (NCBI taxonomy): domain Bacteria; kingdom Bacillati; phylum Actinomycetota; class Actinomycetes; order Kitasatosporales; family Streptomycetaceae; genus Streptomyces; species Streptomyces sp. NPDC001668. The sequence continues at coordinate 646,467 of NZ_JBIAUQ010000002.1, read as the reverse complement.
GTGTAGATGATGAACTGGTCGTCGCCCGAGCGCGCCGGGAATCCCCGCTCGGGCGAGGCGGAGGCCTCGGCGTCCGCGAAGTCCACCGCGGGCAGCCCGCCGGGCTGCGCCGCACCGACCCGCACCAGCTGCCGCAGCTGTTCCGTCTGCGGCAGCGCGGCCGCCACCCGGTCCGTGAACTCGGCGTCGAAGACCAGCCCCACCAGATCAGCGTCCCGGTAGAGGTAGACCAACTCCTCTTCCACATAACGGTAGTTGACGTTGACCGGGACGATCCGCGCCTTCAGGCAGCCCAGCAGCGTCTGCAGGTACTCCACCCCGTTGTAGAGGTGCAGTCCGACGTGCTCGCCGGCCCGTACTCCGCTGTCCAGCAGATGGTGGCCGATGCGGTTGGCCGCGACGTCCAGCTCCGCGTACGTGAGCCGGCGCTCCGCGCCCGTACCGGGAATGTCGATGTACGCGAGCGCCTCACGGTCCGGCACCACGTCCACGACCGACTCGAACAGGTCGGCAAGGTTGTACTCCACCGGCTCCTCCTGACCCGACACGGCCTGGCTGTTGGACGGTTCGCCGGTCATCAGAGCAAAGGGCGGCGTGACTGTGAAGGGTTCGCGCGAATAAATCTGACTGTCTGTCAGAAAACTCTTGAAGTGCATCGGCACCTCCTGCAACCTGTTCTCGTTCTGGCAGAGGGGAGACGGGCGATGGGTGGCACGGAACATCTCGACATCCAGCGCGAGGGCGCCACACTGGTGCTCACGCTCAACAGGCCGGAGGCGAAGAACGCGCTCTCGTTGCCGATGCTGGTCGGCCTGTACGACGGCTGGGTGGAGGCGGACGCGGACGACTCGATCCGCTCGGTCGTCCTCACCGGCGCGGGCGGCTCGTTCTGCGCCGGCATGGACCTCAAGGCCCTCGCGGGCAAGGACACCGGCGGCGAGCAGTACCGGGACCGGCTGAAAGCCGACCCGGACCTGCACTGGAAGGCCATGCTCCGCCACCACCGCCCGCGCAAACCGGTGATCGCCGCCGTCGAGGGCTACTGCGTGGCGGGCGGCACCGAGATGCTCCAGGGCACCGACATCCGGGTGGCCGGCGAGTCCGCGACCTTCGGCCTCTTCGAGGTCAGACGCGGCCTGTTCCCGATCGGCGGCTCCACCGTCCGGCTGCAACGCCAGATCCCGCGCACCCACGCGCTGGAGATGCTGCTCACGGGGCGCCCGTACACCGCGCGGGAGGCCGCCGACATCGGCCTGATCGGTCACGTCGTCCCCGACGGCACGGCACTCGCCAAGGCTCTCGAGATCGCCGAACTGATCAACGATTGCGGTCCGTTGGCGGTGGAAGCGGTGAAGGCATCGGTCTACGAGACCGCCGAGATGACCGAGACCGACGGACTCGCCGCCGAACTCGGGCGCGGCTGGCCGATCTTCGACACCGCCGACGCGAAGGAAGGGGCCCGTGCTTTCGCCGAGAAGCGGCCGCCCGCTTACAGGCGTGCGTAGGGCTGCGCCGGCTTGGGCGGTTCAGAGCCGCGGGTCCGCCGTGCTGGTCGCGCAGTTCCCCGCGCCCCTGAAGGGGCGCCCTCCCCGCACCGACCTCTGAAGGAGGCAACGCGCCGATGGCTGAAGTACTCAAGGCGCCGCTCGTCGTCGAATTTCCCTTCACCCGTTCCCTCAGCCCCGTCCAGAGCGCCTTCCTGACCGGTCTTCGTGAACGCGTGATCCTCGGGGTCAAGACCCGTGACGGCCGCACCCTGGTCCCGCCCGTCGAGTACGACCCGGTCACCGCCGAGGAGATCCGGGACCTCGTCCACGTCGGCGTCACCGGCACCGTGACCACCTGGGCCTGGAACCACGAACCCCGCCGGGGCCAGCCGCTGGACACGCCCTTCGCCTGGGTCCTGGTGAAGCTCGACAACGCCGACACCGCCCTGCTGCACGCCCTCGACGCCCCCGGTCCCGACGCCGTCCGCACCGGCATGCGTGTCCGGATCCGCTGGGCCGAGGAGCGCATCGGCGCCATCACCGACATCGCCTGTTTCGAGCCGTACGACGGAGACGATTCGGAAGTCACCGTCCACGCGGGCGAGTTCGAGGACCCGGTCCACGGCATCGTCGCCCACGCCCGTCTCGACTACACCTACTCACCCGGCCGCGCCCAGACCGCCTACATCAACGCCCTCGCCGAACAGCGGGCCGTCGGCGAGCGCTGCCCGTCCTGCCGCAAGGTGTACGTCCCGCCGAGGGGTGCCTGCCCCACATGTGGCGTGGCCACATTGGAACAGGTGGAAGTGGGTCCGGCCGGCACGGTGACCACCTTCTGCATCGTCAACATCAAGGCGAAGAACCTCGACATCGAGGTCCCGTACGTCTACGCCCACATCGCCCTGGACGGCGCCGACCTCGCGCTGCACGGCCGGATCGGCGGGATCCCGTACGACCAGGTGCGCATGGGACTCAGGGTCGAACCGGTGTGGACCGAGGGCGGCCGGTATCCGGACCACTACCGCCCGACCGGCGAACCCGACGCGGAGTACGACACCTACAAGGAGCTGCTGTGACCCGTGACATCGCGGTCGTCGCCTTCGCCCAGTCCGACACCCGGCGCTCCACCGAGGAACTCTCCGAGGTGGAGATGCTCATGCCGGTCCTGCACGACGTCCTCGCGCAGACCGGCCTGAAGACCGCCGACATCGGCTTCACCTGCTCCGGTTCCTGCGACTACCTCGCCGGGCGCGCCTTCTCCTTCACCCTGGCCCTCGACGGCGTGGGCGCCTGGCCGCCCATCTCCGAGTCGCACGTCGAGACGGACGGCGCGTGGGCGCTGTACGAGGCGTGGACCAAGCTGCTGTCCGGGGACGCCGACACCGCCCTGGTGTACTCCTACGGCAAGTCCTCGCCCGGCTCCCTCCGGGACGTGCTCACCCGGCAGCTGGACCCGTACTACGTGGCCCCGCTGTGGCCCGACTCCGTCGCCCTCGCCGCCCTCCAGGCCCAGGCACTCATCGACGCGGGCCACACGGACGAGCGCGAGCTGGCGGCGATCGGCGCCCGCAGCCGGGACACCGACAACCCGCACGCCCAGCTCAAGGGGCCCGTACCGCAAGGGGACTACCTCGTCCGACCGCTCCGCACCGGGGACTGCCCGCCCATCGGCGACGGGGCCGCCGCCGTGATCCTCGCGGCGGGGGAGCGGGCCCGGGAACTGTGCGAGCGCCCCGCCTGGATCCGCGGCATCGACCACCGCATCGAGGCCCACTCGCTCGGCGTCCGCGACCTGACCGACTCGCCCTCCACCCGCCTGGCCGCCGAGCGGGCCGGGGCCTTCGAACGGCCCGTCGACACCGCCGAGTTGCACGCGCCGTTCACCTCGCAGGAGGTCGTCCTGCGCAAGGCGCTGCGGCTCGACGACTCCACCCGGGTCAACCCGTCGGGCGGTGCCCTCGCCGCCAACCCGATGATGGCCGCGGGGCTCGCCCGCATCGGCGAGGCGGCGGCCCGTATCCACCGGGGCGAGTCCGACCGGGCCCTCGCCCATGCCACCTCCGGGCCCTGTCTCCAGCAGAACCTGGTCGCCGTACTCGAAGGGGATCCCCGATGAGCAAGGAGCCCGTGGCCGTCGTAGGCATCGGCCAGACCAAGCACGTCGCGGCCCGACGGGACGTGTCGATCGCCGGGCTCGTCCGGGAGGCCGCCGTGCGGGCCCTGGAGGACGCCGAGCTGACCTGGGCCGACATCGACGCCGTGGTGATCGGCAAGGCGCCCGACTTCTTCGAGGGCGTCATGATGCCGGAGCTGTACCTGGCCGACGCGCTCGGCGCGGTGGGCAAGCCGATGCTGCGGGTGCACACGGCCGGCAGCGTGGGCGGCTCCACCGCCCTGGTCGCCGCCAACCTGGTCGCGGCCCGCGTGCACGGCACCGTCCTCACGCTCGCCTTCGAGAAGCAGTCCGAGTCCAACGCCATGTGGGGCCTGTCCCTGCCCATCCCCTTCCAGCAGCCCCTGCTGGCCGGGGCCGGCGGCTTCTTCGCACCGCACGTGCGCGCGTACATGCGGCGCACCGGCGCGCCCGACACGGTCGGCTCCCTGGTGGCGTACAAGGACCGCCGCAACGCGCTCAAGAACCCGTACGCCCATCTGCACGAGCACGACATCACCCTGGAGAAGGTCCAGGCCTCACCCATGCTCTGGGACCCGATCCGCTACTCGGAGACCTGCCCGTCCTCCGACGGAGCCTGCGCGATGGTGCTCACCGACCGGGCGGGGGCCGCGCGGGCGCCCCGGCCGCCCGCCTGGATGCTCGGGGGCGCCATGCGCAGCGAGCCGACCCTCTTCGCCGGCAAGGACGCCGTGTCTCCGCAGGCCGGCAAGGACTGCGCGGCCGACGTGTACCGGCAGGCCGGTATCGCCGACCCGCGCCGGGACATCGACGCCGTCGAGATGTACGTGCCGTTCTCCTGGTACGAGCCCATGTGGCTGGAGAACCTCGGCTTCGCCGACGAGGGCGAGGGCTGGAAGCTCACCGAGGCCGGGGTCACCGAACTGGACGGTGACCTGCCCGTCAACATGTCGGGCGGGGTGCTGTCCACCAATCCGATCGGCGCCTCCGGCATGATCCGCTTCGCCGAGGCCGCCCTCCAGGCGCGCGGACAGGCCGGGGAACACCAGGTGGAGGGCGCCCGCAAGGTGCTCGGACACGCCTACGGCGGCGGATCCCAGTTCTTCTCCATGTGGCTCGTGGGGTCTGAGCCCCCTGATGCGTGAACCGACTCCTGAAAGGTCCCCCTCACGTGGCCTGTCGGCGGTCGGAGTCGATCGCTAGGCTGGCCGCGGACGACGCAATCGGGAGGAGCACGGACGTGGCCGAGACCACCATCCAGCAGCAGCCGCTCATGGGCTGGGAGAAGCCGGAGCTGGACCTGAGCAACGCCGATTGGCACTCGAGCAGCCGCGGTCTGGGGGATGTACAGATCGCCTTCGTCGAGGGGTTCATCGCGATGCGCAACAGCGGCCGCCCGGAGAGCCCTTCCTTGATCTTCACCCCCGCGGAGTGGGGCGCGTTCGTGTCAGGGGCGCGGGAAGGAGAGTTCGACCTCACCTGAGGGTGAGCACGAGGGGACGTGAACCGACAGCCGGCCAGAGCCTGACTGCGCCGACACGGACCCGCGCGGCTCCCCGGAGGCGTACGCTGAGGTGCCTGTAGGTCACGGTGCGCGCTCGCTCCCCGCGCGGGTGTGCCGCCGTGACGGGGGGTGCGCCATGGTGCAGCGCAGTGTGCGCAGCAGAAGGACTCTCCTGGAGCGGGAGAGCGAACTCGCCGCCGTCGACGAGGCGTTGGGAGAACTCACCGGGCTGCGCACGGACGGCACCGAACCGCACGCACGTCCCCGCGGCGCCCTGCTCGCCGTCGCCGGCCGGCCCGGTATCGGCAAGACGACCCTGCTCACCGAGGTGCGTCGGCGGGCCACCGAGCGGGGCTGCACCCTGCTGGCCGCCCGCGGCGGAGACCAGGAACAGCGGGTCGCCTTCCACGTCGCCCGCCAACTGCTGCAACCGCAGTTCGCCGGAGCGGGCGAAGCCGACCTCCGTGCCCAGCTGGGCAGTTGGTACGACATCGTCGGCCCCGCCCTCGGCCTGTGCGCCCCGACCGACGGAGCGCCGCCCGACCCGCAGGGCCTGCGCGACGGACTGGACTGGGTGCTCACCCACCTCGCCGTCCTGCGCGCCCCGATGGTGCTGGTGCTCGACGACGCCCACTGGGCCGACCCCGAATCGCTGGGCTGGCTGGCCGCGTTCGCACCCCGCGCCGAACAACTCCCGCTGCTGGTCGTCGTCGCCTACCGGCCCGACGAACTCCCCGACCACGCCGAGCCGTTCAGGGCCCTGCCCGGCCGCGCCGGCGGGCGCCCGCTCGACCTGGAACCCCTCAGCGCCGTCGCCGTCGCCCGCCTCGTACGGGAGACGCTCGGCCCGCACGCCGACGACGCGTTCTGCCGCGAATGCTGGGCCGTCACCGCGGGCAACCCCTTCGAGACGGTCGAACTGACCGCCAAGGTGCACGACCGCGGGGTCACCCCGACCGAGGACGCCGCCCATCTGCTCCGCGACCTCGCGGCCGCCGTCAAGGGCAGCGGACTGGTCGCCCGCCTCGAACGCCTCGGCGCCTCGACCGTCCGCTTCGCCTGGGCCTGCGCGGTCCTCGGCACCGAGATCCACCCCCACCTCGCCGCCGCCGTCGCGGGCCTCGGCCACGAGGAGGCCGCCGACGCGGCCGACGCCCTGCGCGGCGCCCGCATCCTCACCGGCGTCGAATCCCTCGAGTTCGTCCACCCGCTCATCGCCACCGCCGTCTACCGGGCCATCCCGGCCGGATTCCGCGTCGCGCTGCACGGGCAGGCCGCCTGGTGCGTCGTCGACGACGGACGGGGATCCGCCGCCGCGGCCCGCCACCTCCTGGAGACCCACCCCGACGGCGACCCCTGGGTGGTCCAGCAACTGCGCGCCGCCGCCGCCGAGACCCTGCGCTCCGGCGCCCCCGACGCGGCCCGCAGCTATCTCGCCCGCGCCCTGCGCGAACCACCGCCCTTCGAGGACCGGGCCGCCGTCCTGTACGAACTGGGCAGCGCCTCCCTGCTCACCGAACCGGCCACCACCGTCAACCACCTGCGCGCCGCCCTCGACGAGCCCATCGCCGAACCCGGCCTGCGCCACCGCATCGTCTACCGGCTCTCCCAGGTCCTCGCCCACAGCGACCGCCTCGCCGAGGCCTCCGACACCCTGGCCCGCGAGATCGAGGTCACCGGTGACGCCCGCGTCAGACTGCGCATGGTCGCCGAACAGTTCATGTGGGACGCCTTCCGCGCCGACGAACCCGACCACCCCTCCCGCTCCCGCCGCATGACGCGCCTCGCCGACCGGCTCACCGGCCGCGACCTCACCGAGCGGTACATCATCGGCCTGCGCACCTGGGACGCCGTCCTGCGCGGCGAACCCGCCCACATCGCCCTCCAGCACGCCGAGCGCGCCCTGGCCGGCGGACTCGGCTGGGCCGAGCCCGACCGCGGCTTCGAGGTGCCCGTCCTGGTCGCCCTCGCCTTCACCTACGCCGACCGCCCCGGCCGCACCGAGGAGCTCTTCGCCGCCGGGATCGCCGACTTCGAACGGCAGGGCTGGCGGGGCGCCCATCTCTCCTTCGCCTACACCCTGCTCGCCTACGTCCGGTTCCGCCGCGGCCGCCTGACCGAGGCCGAGGACTTCGTCCGCGCCGGGCTGCGCCTCGCCGAGCGCGTCGGTCCCGGCACCCCGGCCCACTGGTACGCCGTGGGCATCCTCATCGAGGTCCTGCTGGCCCGCGGCCGGGTCAACGAGGCCGCGCAGATCGCCGAGGACTACTCCTTCTGCGCCCCCTACCCCTCCGCGGTGGTCTTCCCCGACGCCCAGACCGTACGCGGCGAGCTGCTGCTGGCGCGCGGCCTCACCAAGGACGCGGCCGCCGAACTGGCCGACGCCGGGCGCCGCCTGGAACCGCGCGGCGTCCGCAACCCCGCATGGTGCCCCTGGCAGCTCCACCTGGCCCGCGCCCAGAGCCACGACGCCCCCGACCTCGCGGCCGCCACCGCCCTCGAAGCTGTCGCGCGGGCCCGCCAGTTCGGCGCCCCGTCCGCGGTGGGCCAGGCCCTGCGGCTGGCCGCCGAGGTCGCGTCCGGCTCGGCCCGGGTGAAGCTCCTGGAGGAGTCCGTGAACCACCTGGAACGCTCCCCGGCCGCTTATGAGCTGGCCTGTGCGCTGGTCGCCCTGGGCACGGAACTGCGCCGCACGGGCCGCGCCCGGGAAGCCGCCGAACTCCTCTACCGGGGCCTCGACACAGCGGTCCAGTGCGGTGCCGACGCCCTGGTGGAGACCGCCCGTGACGAGCTCACGGCGGCCGGCCTGCGCCCCCGCCGCCTGCACAGCACGGAGACGGACACCCTCACGGCACGCGAGCGCAGGGCCGCGGACCTGGCGGCGGAAGGCCGTACGGAGGCGGAGATCGCGAAGGAGATGGGCGTCGAGGAGCCGACGGCGGTTCGTCTGCTGTCCGCCGTCTGCCGCAAGCTGGGAACGGACCGTACGGGCCTGCGGACGCTGAGTCATCCCACCTAGGGGTGCGGGGAAATACGCGACCGGGCCCCACCCGTCCGTGCCCGCACGACCCCCTCACCGCCCATTACCATGGGCGCATGTCGTTCCTCCGCCGCCGCAGCGCAACCCCCGCCGGTCCAGACTTCGACGTACTGGCCATGGACCCGGGTGACTGGCCCGGCAACCTCGGCGCGGGTCTGCTGCCCGCCCCCGACGGCACCTGCCAGGGCGTCTTCCTGCGCTACGACCTCTTCGGCGGCCGCGGCCCCGCGATGATCATCGGCAACCTCCCCGAGGGCTCCCCGGCCCGCGAGGTCGCCGAGGGCGAGGTCCCCTTCGAGGTGGCGCAGCTGCTGATCGCGCTGGAGAACGACGAGGAGGTGACCGTCACCGACACCGAGGACATGCCGGTGATGCAGGGCGACAACCTCCTGATCGTGCGCCGCCTCAAGCTCTCCGAGAGCCGGATCTCCTGCGTCCAGTTCGACCGCAGCGACAACGTCCTGGTGACCATCGCCGCCTGGGACCGCCCCATCACGGACGATCTGTACGCCCTCCTCAAGCCGCTGCCGGCGGAGCTCTTCCAGCAGGGCTGACAGCCGGCCGGCGGCTCCACTGCGACGAGTGGAGCCGCCACCTCCGGCACGTCCCCTACCGGCGCTGTACCGACGGCTTCACCTCGACGTCCGCCGCCCGCACGAACGCCACCCGGTGGCCGTACTGGATCTCGTAGTACGGGTCCTTGCCGGCCACGACCTTGTGCGAGTCCGTCGTGAAGGTGACCGCGTAGTAGTACTCGCCGGGCACCTTGTCACCGACCACGTACGTCTGGCCCTTGAGCACCTTGTACGGCAGCGGCGACACCGCCTGGACGGGAACCCCCGTCGGATAGGCGGAGGCCTCCGGGTAGGCGCGCCCGTAGACCGGGACGCTGTCGAGGCCCTCCTTGGGGGTGACGACGAGACCGGCCGCGCTCACCGCGGTCGGGTCGCTCGCGGGGTTCTTGAACCAGGCCTTCTGGCCCAGGTACCAGATCGCCGTCCAGTCGCCGTCGCGGCCGGCGACCGCGTACTGCTGGCCGGTGGAGACCCGCGACGACAGGTCGTTGACGTCGGTCGTCGGAGCCCTGCCGCCCAGACCGATGTCCGTGATGAGAGCGGAGCTCTCGTCGGGGGCCGAGTAGAGCCGTACCTCGCTCGAACCGTGGGACGCGCAGGGCTCGCCCTTGGTGACGCAGCCCGTGTACGTCGGCCGGTTGGTGGCGTAGTCGGGCCGGATCGTCACCAGACCGCCCTGCTTGGGGGCGGTGGCCCTGAACGGGTGGCCCAGCAGCTCGAAGTAGTGCCGCCAGTCCCAGTACGGGCCGGGGTCGGTGTGCATGCCCGCGACGGTCGAGGTCGTCGGGCCCGGCACGTTGTCGTGGCCGAGGATGTGCTGCCGGTCCAGCGGGATGCCGTACTTCGCGGAGAGGTACTTCACCAGCCGCGCGGAGGACCGGTACATCGCCTCCGTGTACCAGGCGTCCGGATTCGCCAGGAAGCCCTCGTGCTCCAGGCCGATCGACTTGGCGTTGACGTACCAGTTCCCCGCGTGCCAGGCCACGTCCTTCGCCTTCACATGCTGGGCGATGTGACCGTCGGTCGAGCGCAGGGTGTAGTTCCACGACACATAGGTCGGGTCCTGCACCAGGTTGAGGACCCCCTCCCAGGTGCCCTCCGTGTCATGGATGACGATGTACTTGATGCTCTGCGAGGCCGGACGGTCGCCCAGGTCGTGGTTGCCGTAGTCGTTGTCCCCGAACTCCTCGTACGGCGCCGGGATCCACTCGCAGGACACGGTCTTCGGGCACTCGGTGTTGCCGGCGCTGAGCTTCCTGAGGCCCGTCCGGGCGAGCTGCGCGGTGTCCGGGGCGAGCTCCGGCCGGCCGGCCAGGACGACCTGCTGACCGGCGTCGGTGGTGCGCGCCTCGCCGGTGCGCAGCACGTCGAAGACGTCGTTGGCGTACGCCGCCGCGGTCGCGCTGTCGTCGGCGCCGGAGAAGCGGGCCACCGCGCCGTACCAGTCGGCCGGGTCCTGGCTCAGCGGCTCACCCAGGTCCCGCTGGGCGGCGGCCAGCAACGCGGCGCCACCGGCGACGTTCGCCGCCGGGTCGGTGCGCAGGTCCCGCGCGCTCAGGCCGGTCAGCTCGGCGGCCTTCGGCAGGGTTTCGAGACGGGCGGGGAGGCCGGCGGGCGCCGGGGCCTTCGTGTCGGGCACGAGGGCGGGGCGGGCGCTGTCACCGCGCGCGTCCTCGGTGCCCTCGCTGTGGTGCGGCGCCGAGGCGAGCGCGGTGCGGGCGTCGGTGAGGTGCATCGGGCCATAGCCCCCGGTCACGCTCGGCGCCCCGGCGTGTGTGTCCCAGCGGGACTGGAGATACGAGACACCCAGCAGGACGCTCTGCGGCACGTGGTACTCGGCGGCCGCCGCGGCGAAGGCCCGCTGGAGGCCGGCCGCGGAGTCCCCGGCCTGCGACGGGGCCGCGCCGAGCAGGGGCAGCAGCAGCGCGCTGCCGGCCAGCGTGCCGAGCATCCTCCGGGTGGCTCTGTTGGGGTCGGTGGCGGATCCTCGCAATGCAGCCTCCTGGGGCGATCGAGTGCGATGAGCCGAGCGGGGCCGGACGTGCGTCAGTGCTACCGGCTTGTCGACGATCCGTCAATCATGCCCAGGGGCAGGGGTTTTCCCCTGTCAATCCGCGCCAACGGGAGTTTCGTGGCGGCGGCCCTGCGGGCCTGCGGGGCGTCAGTGGCGTACACCAATGGCCCCTGGCGAGAAGTGGTACATGCGAAGGTCCGCGGCGCGCCCCTGTTCTTCGGGGCGCGCCGCGGACCTCCGTCCCCGTCAGCGAGTGCCGACCGCCGCGCGTACGGCCCGGCGGGCCAGCTGGCAGTCGTCGTGCAGCCGCCTCAGCAGCAGCCGCTGTTCCTCGCCGGACGGCGCAGCACCGGGGTGGGCCGCGCCCGGTGCCGCCGGGGTCGCGTCGTGCATCGAACGCTGCACAGCCGTCTCGTAGGTACGGATCTCACGGGTCAGGACGAGCATCAGGTTCACCAGGAACGCGTCCCGTGAGGCGGGCCCCGCCGACTGGGCGATCTGGCTGATCTGACGGCGGGCCACGGGGGCGTCGCCGAGGACCGACCACAGGGTCGCCAGGTCGTACCCCGGCAGATACCAGCCCGCGTGCTCCCAGTCCACCAGCACTGGACCGGCCGGTGAGAGCAGGATGTTCGAGAGCAGTGCGTCGCCGTGGCAGAACTGGCCCATGCCCTGCCGGCCCGCCGAGTGCGCGATGCCGTGCAGCAGCTTCTGGAGGTCGCCCATGTCCCGGTCGGTCAGCAGCCCCAGCTCGTGGTAGCGGGAGATGCGGGCCGCGTAGTCCAGCGGGGCGTCGAAGGTGCCCGCCGGCGGACGCCAGGCGTTGAGCCGGCAGACCGCGCCGAGCGCCGCTCTGATGTCCGCGCGGGGCGGGGCCTCCGCGGGATGCCGGTGCAGTGCCGCCACCCGGCCGGGCATCCGCTCGATGACCAGCGTGCAGTTGTCCGGGTCCGCCGCGATCAGCCGGGGGACGCGCACCGGAGGCCGGTGCCGGACGAAGGAACGGTAAGCGGCTATTTCGTGCCGGATCCGCTCGGCCCATACCGGGGAGTGGTCGAGTAAACACTTGGCGACGGCCGTGCTGCGTCCCGTCGTACCGACCAGGAGCACGGAGCGTCCGCTGCGGCGCAGTACCTGCACCGGGGCGAACTCCGGGCAGATCCGGTGCACCGACGCGATCGCCGTGCGCAGCTGGGCGCCCTGGGGGCCGGACAAGTCGAGTCTCCCGCTGAGCGGTTGGGTGCCGAGCCCCGGAACGCGCCGTGCCCTGCCGGTACCCGGTACGGGGGCCGTCGGCCGCGCGGGGTCGAGGTAGGGGCCACCGCCCGCCGGGCGGAGATGCGGCGACCGGGGCGGGGCGGACACGGAGGACGATGCTGCGTACATGGGCGAGACAGATCCCTTCGTGTGCCTGCTGTGCCTGGGAAAGCAGTGCGCCGCCCGACCCGGATCACCGGGTGCACCCTGGGGAATGTCCCTGTGCGGTCCGGGTCGGGGTGGCGCTTTCCTACCTCACCGCATATGCCGCGTGGCACACCATCTGGCGAACCCTGGCGAACCCTGGCGAATAGTCCCGGAGCAACTGACCCGGGGCTACTGTCAACTCAGCCGAGAACCTGGGGGCTTGACGTGAGCGGACAACCCAACACCCGACTCTCGGACCTGTTCGGCCTGGCCGGCTGGTCCAAGGGTGAACTCGCGAGGCTGGTCAACCGGCAGGCGGCGGCCATGGGCCACCCCCAGCTCTCGACCGACACCTCCCGGGTGCGGCGGTGGATCGACATGGGAGAGATCCCGCGCGATCCGGTGCCGCGGGTGCTGGCGGCTCTGTTCACCGAGCGTCTCGGCCGTGTCGTGACCATTGAGGATCTCGGTCTGGTCCGGCACGGGCGTACGGGGAAACGGCAGGGCGACGGGAGCGCGGAACATCCCGACGGCATGCCGTGGGCGCCCGACCGAACCGCCGCGGTCCTCACCGAATTCACGGGAATGGACCTCATGCTCAACCGACGCGGCCTGGTGGGTGCGGGTGTCGCGCTCACCGCAGGCTCCGCACTAAGCAGCGCCATGCACGACTGGCTGCACACCGATCCGGCCCTGACCGCCGACGCCCCCCAGTTCGACGACCCCCTGCACGCCGACCCCGCTGAGTTCGACCGTTACGAGGCCGCCCCCATCGGGTCGCAGGAGATCGAGGAGCTGGAGCGCTCGGTCGAGGTGTTCCGGGCCTGGGACGCGGCCCGCGGCGGCGGGCTGCAGCGCAAGGCGGTCGTGGGCCAGCTCAACGAGGTGGGCGGCATGCTCGCCTACCGGCACCCCGACCATCTCCAGCGGCGCCTGTGGGGCGTCGCCGCCAACCTGGCCGTCCTCGCGGGCTGGATGTCCCACGACGTCGGCCTCGAACCCACGGCCCAGAAGTACTTCCTGATCGCCGCCCATGCCGCCCGAGAGGGCGGTGACCGGCCCCGCGCCGGCGAGGCGCTCTCCCGGGCGGCCCGCCAGATGGTGCACCTGGGCCGGCCCGACGACGCGCTGGACCTGATGAAGCTCGCCCAGTCCGGCTCGGGGGAGCAGGTACTGCCCCGCACCAGGGCGATGCTCTACACCATCGAGGCCTGGGCGCAGGCCTCCATGGGCAAGGGCCAGGCGATGCGCCGCACCCTCGGACAGGCGGAGGACCTCTTCGTCTCCGACAAGAGCGACGTACCGCCGCCGAGCTGGATGCAGACCTTCAAGGAGGAGGACCTGTACGGCATGCAGGCCCTGGCCTACCGCACGCTGGCGGAGCACGAGCCGGGTGCGGCCGCGCACGCCCAGCACTACGCGGAGAAGGCCCTCGCCCTGCGCGTCGACGGACGGCAGCGGTCGAAGATCTTCGACTTCCTGTCCATGGCCTCGGCCTGCTTCATCGCGGACGACCCCGAACAGGCGGACCGTTACGCGCGGTTGGCGCTGGTGTCGATGGGCTCCAACTCCTCCCACCGCACCTGGGACCGGCTGCGTCAGATGTACCGGCTCACCGCCGAGTACGCCGGCTACCCGAAGATCAACGAGCTGCGGGAGGAGATCCGGCAGGCGTTGCCGAAGCCGAAGGGAAGGGGTGGCAACAGCGCACGGGCGTGAGCTGGTGATGACGTCACGCTTGTTATGAAGTCACCTTGGCGATGAGCACACAGGCGTCGTCCTCGCGCTCGGTCTCGCCGAACTCCTCCATGACCATCCGCACACAGTCCTGGGCGGTGCGCGCCCCTCCGAACCGGGGGGCGAGGTCCAGGAGACGGTTCACGGCAGCCGTGGTGTCCCGTCCGGGCACCAGTCCGTCCGTGTGCAGCAGGAGCAGGTCGCCCGGTTCGAGGGTCTCCTCCGCCTGCGCGTAGACGGCTCCGGAGGTCGCGCCGAGGAGCACGCCGTCGGGGGAGTGCAGCCTGCGCCCCGTCCCGCCCCGGAACAGCAGCGGGGCGGGGTGCCCGGCCTGTGCCCAGACCAGGGTGCGGGTGGCGGGGCGGTAGCGGCAGCAGACCGCGCTGCCGAGGGCCGGCTGCACGGTGGCGTCGAGCAACTGGTTGAGCAGGCCCATGAGCCGGCCCGGCTGGGTGCCCGCCATCGCCATGCCGCGGACGGCACCGAGGAGGGTCGCCATGCCGGAGGCCACGGAGACTCCGTGGCCGGTGAGGTCGCCGACGCTGAGGAGGGTCTCGCCGTCGGCCAGTTCGAGTGCGTCGTACCAGTCGCCGCCGATCAGGGCGCTCGACGACGACGGCAGATAGTGGGCGGCCAGGTCCAGGGTCCCGGCGCCCCGGTGCGGGAGCCGCAGGGAGCCACGCCACGGCGGCAGCACGGCCTCCTGAAGCTCGACCGCGAGCCGGTGTTCGCTCTGCGCGCGCTGCCGGTGGAGTTGTAACGAGTCACGGGTCTCGCTCACCGCCCGTTCACTGCGGCGCAGTTCGCTGACGTCCCGCAGCACGGCCCACATCGAGGCGGTGCTGCCGTCGGCGGCGAGCACGGGCTCGCCCATCATGTGCACGGTGCGCACCGCGCCGTCCGGGCGCACGACCCGGAACTCGCCGTCTATGCGCTTGGCGTCGACCAGACAGTCCGTGACCATGACTGTCAGCTTCGGCCGGTCCTCGTCGAGCACCAGGGAGGGGAGCTCGTCGAGGGTGAGCGGGGGAGCGGTGCGGTCGCGGCCCAGGATCTCGTACAGCTCTCCGGACCAACTGGCCTCGTCCGTCAGCAGGTTCCACTCCGCGCTGCCGACCCGGCTGAGCAACGAGCCGCGCCGGGGAGCGGGCGGCGCGGTTCGCGCGGTGGACTCGGCCCCGGGTGCCGAGGGCACCGGCGGCGGCCCGTCCCGAAGCTGCGCCAAGTGGGCGTCCAGATCACTGAGTTGGTGCAGCGCGAGGTCGTAAAGGGCGCGCTGCCAGCGCTCCTGGGGGTCCGCGTCGTCGCTGGGCGCGTCCCGTCGTACGGCGTCCACGTCGCCCTTGAGCCGTCGCGCCTGTGAGATGAGCGCGTCGACCGAGCCGCGTCCTGGCGGCTGGGCGGCGGGGTGGTCCGCGGAGAGGTGGGACGGCATGACGCACTCCGATGCGGGGACGGTTCGACCAAGGCGGGACGGAGGGACCGTTACGACTGTTGCACAGGCCGCGACGCGCTGTAAGGGATTCGGCAACACACGATTCGGTGGTGCTTCTGGCATATGCCACAGTCTTCGCGGAGCGCTCGAACCGGACGTGTCGTCTACGCCGTTCGGTGCCCCAAGTCGTAGGTGCCATACGTGACTTGAGGGGTCGTCGGGGTGGTCGACCCAGGGTTCATTTTTGTGTTCGACGGCCTTGTGTTCTAAGGAGTGTGGCACAGGCTGAACGCGCCCGGGCGCACGTGTGTGACGCAGGTCACATAAACTCACCTTCGTTCAGGCGTAATGCAAACGCCACCTGCGGGCTCCTAAGAACATGGACACGACCTTCGAGCAGCCCACCCCCGCCCGACTGATCACCGCGGAGCACCAGCAACTGCCCGTCCCCGCCACCCTGCGCTACGGCTCCGCCGACCCGCTGGCCGTGTGCGTGGACTTCCCGGCCGAGGTCTCCCTGGACGGGCGGGGGGTGACCTGGACCTTCGCCCGTGCCCTGCTGGAGGAGGGCCTGCGTGGACCGGCCGGCGGCGGGGACGTGCACATCTGGCCGTGCGGCCGGGACACCACGGTCGTGGAGTTCCACTCGCCGTACGGCCTCGCCCTCCTCCAGTTCGACACGCCCGCCCTGCGCGCCTTCCTGCTGCGGACCTACACGATGGTGGGCGCCGGGGACGAGGACCTCGGGGAGGCCGTCGAGCGGGGGCTCGGCGCCCTCTTCGGCAACGTCTGAGTGCTCAGTACCGCAGCACGCCCGCGATCCCGTCGGCGCCGCCCAGTGTGCCGTCCGGCACGAAGCGCACGTCGGCGCCGGTTTCCAGGCACTGCTCGACGATCTCGTCCACGATGTCCTCGCGGGCGTCGAGGTCGCCGCTCTCGGCCGGGATCAGATGGTCGCCGCCCTCGTCGCGGACCGTCACCCGGTAGTTCTCCTCGACGGCGAGCAGGCGCACCCGGCCCTCCCGTGCGCTCTGCCAGATCTCGTCGACACCGGCGGCGAACGCCCGCCGGCCGCGTGCCGATTCGAGCTCGCGGGTCACCGCTTCGGTGCTCTTGCGGGCCTCGGCGGCGACCAGGGGCCGCACCGCCTGCCACACCGCGTCCGGGGTGCCGTGCGCGAGCCCGCCGTGCGGGACGTGCACCGCGTCCTTGGTGACGCTTCCGACGTCATCCAGCGCCGAGAGCGCCGCGGTCTCGCCGGTGATGTACAGCGGGCGCGGGTCCTCGCGCAGGAGTTTGGTCATCGCCGTGTCGGCGTCCCGCAGGAAGTGCCGCGTGTCCTCGTCCCGGTAGGTGCTCGGCATGTCGCCGATCCGCTCCAGGCGTTCGGCGTCGAAGTTCTCGCGGGTCCGTGTGAGCGGGAAGCCGCCGGCGTGGTGCTCGGTGACCCGGTCGACTCCGCCGTTCCACAGCGTGGCGCGGTCGGCGGAGACCGACAGCACCCAGAACGGGCGCTCCGAGGCCTGCGCGGAGACGAGGTTGCGGGTCAGGAAGGTGTCCGAGAGCACCACGCGCTCCGGGACCGCGCGGGCCAGGGACCACACCTGGTGCTCGCCCGGTGCGGCGAAGATCACCAGTCCGTCCTCGGTGTGCGCCAGATCGATCTCGGCGAGGGCCTGGTCGAGTTGCCGGGAGACGTCGACGCGCCGCTCCCGGGGGACCGCCGGATCGGTCTCCAGCTGCTTCTTGGCCGCGGCGACCACATTGCGCAGCCGCACCGGGTCCTGGGTGTTCTCGGGTTCACGGCGGTGGGTCGGTGTCAGGACGGACACCGCCGGATAGGCGCGCGGGCGGCGCAGTTCGGAGAGGGTCGCAGGGCTGAGTGCGTGCTCCATAACAGCACCATAGAACCGATCGGCCGATCAGGCATTTGGGGCAACATGATCGGACATTCAGGGTGTTTCGTTATTAACGTGATGATCCCATGGCGAAGAACGACACCGAGACCCAGGCGCCCCCCGTCACCGCGAAACTGAGCCTGCCGACGCTGACCACGATGGTCGTCGGTTCCATGGTCGGCGCGGGTGTCTTCTCGCTGCCCCGACGGTTCGCACAGGAGACGGGCGTCGCCGGGGCGCTCATCGCCTGGGCGGTCGCCGGTACCGGCATGCTGATGCTGGCCTTCGTCTTCCAGAACCTCGCCGTCCGCCGCCCCGACCTGGACGCCGGGGTGTACGCGTACGCCAAGGCCGGCTTCGGTGAATACCTGGGTTTCTTCTCGGCGTTCGGCTACTGGGCGAGCGCCTGCGTGGGCAACGTGACGTACTGGGTGCTGATCATGTCGACGGTCGGCACCCTCTGGCCCGCGCTCGGCGAGGGCGACACCGTGCTCGCGGTCGTACTCTCCTCGGCGGGCCTGTGGCTGTTCTTCGCGCTCATCAGCCGGGGTGTGAAGGAGGCGGCGGCGATCAACCGGATCGTCACCATCGCCAAGATCGTGCCGATCCTCGTCTTCGTGCTCCTCGCCCTCTTCTACCTCGAACCGTCCGTCTTCGCCGACAACTTCGCCGGAGCCGACTACGCGGGCTCACTGTTCCAGCAGGTCAAGGGCACCATGCTGGCAACGGTCTTCGTCTTCCTGGGAGTCGAGGGCGCCAGCGTCTACTCCCGGCACGCGCGCCGCCGCGAGGACGTCGGCCGGGCCACCGTCCTCGGTTTCCTCAGCGTCTTCGCGATCTTCGCCTCGGTGACCATCGTGTCGTACGGCCTCATGCCGATGAGTGAGATCGCCGAACTGCGCCAGCCCTCCATGGCAGGCGTCCTGGAGCACGCGGTCGGCACCTGGGGCAAGGTCTTCGTCAGCGTCGGCCTGGTCGTCTCCGTCCTCGGCGCCTATCTCGCGTGGACGCTGATGGCCGCCGAGGTGCTGTTCGTGGCGGCCAAGGACGACGACATGCCCCGGTTCCTGAAGCGGTCGACGGCGGCCGACGTCCCCGTGCCCGCGCTGGTCATGAGCACCCTGCTCAGCCAGCTCTTCCTCGTCGTCACCCTGTTCTCGGACGACGCCTTCAACTTCGCCCTGGATCTCACCAGCGCGCTCACCCTGATCCCGTTCCTGCTGGCGGCCGCCTTCGCCGTGCGCGTCGGGGTGCGGGCCGAGCTGGTGATCGCCATCCTCGCCACGCTCTACACCGCGTTCCTCATCTACGCCGCCGGCCTGAAGTTCGTCCTCGTCTCCTTCATCGTCTACGCCCCCGCCACCGCGCTGTTCGTGATGGCCCGCAGGGAGCAAGGCAGACAGCTGTTCTCCCCGCGCGAACTCGTCGTCCTCGCCGGCTCGATCACCGGGGCGGTCCTCGGGATCGTCGCCCTTGTGCTGGGCTGGATCAGCCTCTGACCCTCGCACATGCTCGGAAAGGTGCACCTCGTGACCAGTAGCTCGTACGGCGTCCACTCCGAGGTCGGAAGGCTGCGCAAGGTGCTGGTCTGCGCGCCCGGGCTCGCGCACCGCAGGCTCACCCCCACCAACTCCGACGACCTGCTCTTCGACGACGTGATGTGGGTGGAGAACGCCCAGCGCGACCACGCCGACTTCGTCAACAAACTGCGGGAACGGGACGTGGACGTCGTCGAGTTGCACGAACTGCTGGCGCAGACGATGGCGGTCCCCGGGGCCAGGGACTGGCTGCTCGACCGCAAGATCGTGGCCAACGAGGTCGGCATCGGACTCATCGACTCCACCCGCGCCTACCTGGAGACCCTCGAACCCGACCGGCTCGCCCGCTGCCTGATCGGCGGCCTGGCGACGACCGACCTGCCCGAGGAGTACCGCACCGCCCCCATCACGCTGGCCCGCGAGTCGACCGGCATGCGCGAGTACCTGATGCCCCCGCTGCCCAACACCCTCTACACCCGCGACACCACGTGCTGGCTCTACGGCGGCCTGACCCTCAACCCGCTGTACTGGCCCGCGCGGCACGACGAGACGCTGCTGATGAAGGCCGTCTACACCTTCCACCCCGACTTCGCGGGCGCCACCGTCTGGTGGGGCGATCCCGAACTCGACTGGGGGCAGGCGACGTTCGAGGGCGGCGACATCATGCCGGTGGGCAACGGTGTCGTGCTGATGGGCATGAGCGAGCGCACCTCGCGGCAGGCGATCACCCAGGTGGCCGCCGCCCTGTTCGCGAACGGCGCCGCCGAGCACGTGATCGTGGCCGGGATGCCCAAGCTGCGCTCCGCCATGCACCTGGACACCGTCTTCACCTTCGCCGACCGCGACCTGGTGACCCTGTACCCGGCCATCATGGAGGCCGTCCACACCTTCTCCCTGCGGCCCTCCGACAAGGTGCCCGGCATCGAGGTCGTCGACGAGGGATCCGCCGCCTTCGTCGACGTCGTCGCCAAGGCCCTCGGCCTGCCGGAGCTGCGGGTGGTCGAGACGGGCGGGGACGTGTACGCCTCCGAACGCCAGCAGTGGGACAGCGGCAACAACGCCGTCGCCCTGGAGCCCGGAGTGGTCTTCACCTACGACCGCAACACCCAGACCAACACGCTGCTGCGCAAGGCCGGCGTCGAGGTCGTCACCATCGTCGGCGCCGAACTGGGGCGCGGCCGGGGCGGCGGACACTGCATGACCTGCCCGATCGTGCGGGACCCGGTCGAGTTCTGACGACTCACGCCGGGACCGGCTCCAGTACGGCGGTCAAGGAGCCGATCGCGGCACGAGCGTACTCAGTCGTCACCTTCCGCCCCGCACGAGCTGCCGTTCGGTGGCAGGGTGCCGTACAGCAGGAAGTCGTCGACCTTGCGGTGCACGCACTTGGAGGAGCCGTAACCGGTGTGGCCCTCGCCCTTGTTGTCGAGGACCACGGCCGAGTCGCCGAGGCGCTTCGCGCTCTCCACGGTCCAGCGGTACGGCGTCGCCGGGTCCCCGCGGGTGCCGACGAGGAGCATCTTCGGGGTGGACACGTCGCGCACCTTCTCGCGGATGAAGTCGGTGCCCTTCGGGCGGCCGTAGCACATCAGATACTCGGTGAGCCGGTAACGGCCGAAGAGCGGGGACGCCTGTTCGTAGGCGGCGCGCAGCCTGGTGAGGTTCCGGGTGATCCGGTCGGCGCCGGGGCGGTCGGGATCGTCCGCGCAGTTGACCGCCATCAGCGCCGCCGGAAGATTGTCGAGCGGTACGTCCTCCACGTCGGCGAGCGTGTCGTGCGTCGGATCGTCGGAGGGAGGGCGCGCACGGGTGAGGAAACCGGAGCCGCCGCCCGCGAAACCGAGGACGCCCGTCGTGTCACCCTGCTCCACCAGTTCGGCGAGCGCCCGCTCCAGCGAGGGCCAAAGATCCTCGCTGTACAGGGCCTGGCCGATGGCACCCACCAGGTCCTGTCCGGTGAAGTCGGGGCCGAAGTCCGTCGGCACCGGGTCCTCGTCCAGCGACGCCACGAGTCGTGCGACCTGCTCCCGGGCGCCGCGCGCGTCGGTGCCGAACGGACAGGCGATGTCCTTCACGCACCAGTCGACGAAGTCCTCCAGCGCCGTCTGCTGCCCGGCCGCGCCCGCCACGCCCTGCTCGGACAGCGGCTCGGTGAGGGTGTCCACCCCGTCCAGCACCAGCCGGCCCACCTTCTCCGGGAACTGGGCCGCGTACACCGCCCCGAGCCGGCTGCCGTAGGAGAAGCCGAGGTAGTTGAGCTTCTTGTCGCCGAGGGCCTGGCGTATGACGTCCAGGTCGCGGGAGACGTTCACCGTGCCGATGTGAGGGAGCACGGGCCCGGAGTGCTTGGCGCACTGGTCGGCCGCCTTCCGCAACCTCCCGAGCACCGACCGGGGATCCCGGGCGAGCGCCGTGTCGTCGCCGGTGGCCGCCAGCGCCTCGTCGGTGCCGGCGCCGCAGCTGACCGGGGAGGACCTGCCCACGCCGCGCGGATCGAAGGACACCACGTCGTACGCGTCCGTGAGGGCCATGAAGTCGTCGCCGTCGGCCGCGAGTTCGGGCACGCCCGCGCCGCCCGGGCCGCCGAAGTTCAGCAGCACCGAGCCCCGCTTGTGCCGGGTCGCGGCCCGGTAGCGGCCGAGCGCGAGCTCGATCGTGCCCGCGCGGGGTCTGGCGTAGTCGAGGGGGACCGTGACCTTTCCGCACTGCAGGTCCGCGGGGGCCTCCATGCCCACGCATTTCGACCACTTGATCTTCTGGCGGTAGAAGCGCGACAGGTCCGGTCCGGAGCCGTCCGCGGTCACGGACGGCAGTCCGGCGCCGAGCAGGGCCAGCCCCACGGCTCCGGAGAGAGCGCATCGCCGCCTCGTCACCTTGGCGAGCATCCATGCCTCCAAGGACGCCCATCGGCGCCCTCGATCACGATAAGCGGCCCTTCGGCGGTACGCCTCCGGGCGGGCGGGATCATGAGATGTGCCCCACCCTGTGCCGCCGGCGACGGGCCGCGGCTCGCCCCTACCCCTCCGCCGTCACCCCCGTCAGCAGCACCATCCCGGAGTCTCCGTGGTCCGGCGGTGTCGGATCCGTGTCGACGCGGGTGACGGAGAGCTCCCGGGTCAGCGGGCCGAACACCTCCCTGACGCCCGCCGGGGTCACCGGGCAGCCCGGCCAGCGGGAGGTCGGTCCGATGCGGTAGGTCGGCATGTTCTCCATGAACGCGGCCACCAGGTACCCGCCCGGCACCACACACCGGGCGAACGCCCGGCAGAAGTCGGCGAACTCGGCGACGTCCTCCGTGGCGCCCTCGGCGACGAAGTGCATGGACGCCAGCTCGTACCCGCCCGGCTCCAGGTCCCGGACGTCCGCGTGGACGACGTGCACCTGCGCCAGCGATCCCGCGAGGGTTCTCGGCACGGCGGGGTTGAGCTCGCGGCACAGGGTGTGGAAGGGCAGCCAGCTCGCGTCGGGCCCGCAGACGATCTGCCGGTGCAGATACGCCACGTTGCCGGCGCCGGCCTCGACGGCGTCCACGTGACGGCTCACCGCCGACGCGAGGATCAGCGGGTAGAGGTTGGGCCCGGCGCCGAACTCCACCGACCGGCCGACCGCTCCCGGTGCCAGACGCCGGTAGAACCCGGAGTGATGGGCGATCACTTCGGCGTCCGAGGGGTGCACCTCCCGGTAGTTCTCGGCGAGATAGTCGGCGACCGGCCAACGGTCCCAGTCCACGTCGTCGTTGTGCGTCATCGTCACCGTGTCCACCTCCTCAGTTCCTGGACCGCAGCCGGAAGCGCCCCGCCGGCGCGGTCAGCGTGGTGTTGAGCCGGTCGAGCCCCGCGTGGGAGGCGAGGATCTCCGGGGAGGCGCGGGTGTCGGCGAGCGGTCCCGGCGGGCCGGCGACCAGCAGGACGCCCGGGTTCTCGGCGGCCGGGCGGTCGGGCGGTGTCATGGCGCACACCAGGACGACGGGCAGCCCCTCCAGCCGGGCGGCGATGTCCGGTCCGAGGTCGGCGGGGGGCCACTCGGCGGGCCTCGCGGGGCAGTAGGGGCGCCGCCTCCTCGGCCGACAGCAGCCGGGTCCGGTGGCGGATCTCCGGCCCCAGGACCATGTCGACGGCGGCCTCGCAGGACCGCGCGACCTCCTGCTGCCGTATCGCCGACACCAGGGACCCGGCCGCCCGGCGCAGGGCCGGCTCGCGGGCCATGGCTCCCCGGTGGGCCACGACCATGCCCGCCAGCCGCAGGATGACCAGCAGGAACAGCACAGCCGAGAAGGCGGCGATCACGGCCGTGTGGTGGGCGGTGTGGGTGACCGCCTCGTACAGCAGGATCGCCGGGGCGATGAAGGTGACCGCCGCCGGCATCAGGAGCCGGTGCGGCGGCGGGAGCGGGGACCGCTTCTGCGGTACGGCGGCGGTGAGCGCCGTCATCGAGGGGTGCAGGGCGGCCAGGCCCCAGGCCGTGTAGAAGACGATCCACCCGGAGTCCAGCGGGGTGCCGGCCTGCCACACGGAGTTGAGCTGGAGGATGCCGTACGCGGTGCCGAAGCCGAGCAGAGTCAGTGAGCCGACCACCAGCAGCTGCACCGACCGGTTGTGCCCATTGACGGGGCCCGGGGTCAGCAGCAGGGCCGGCACCAGCACGACACCGAGGGGGCAGGCGATGCTGATGGCCCGCTGCTGCCAGGTCGGGCCATCGGCCTCGGCGAGCGGTTGTACGAGGTACACCCACACGGGCAGGGCGAGTCCCGCGGTGAAGATCAGCGCGTCCAGCAGGCTGGGCAGGTCGTGGCCCGCCCAGCGGCGGCGGATGAGGCCGTAGAGGCCGGCCGCGAAGGGCGGGTACGTGGCGAGACAGAAAGCGTCGGCGGGGGAGGGGAAGGGGCTGGAGACGCCGGAGTCGCCGGAGTACCCCTCCATGACGTTGTAGTACGTGTCGCCCGTGGTGAAGGTGAGCAGGCCCGCCGCCGGCGTCCACCAGGGCCAGCGGTGGGCGGGACGGTGCAGCCGGACGCCGAGGAGCACGGCGCAGACACCGGCCAGTCCGATGAGGGCCCACAGCGGTGCGCGCGGAGGGGACCGTCATGGAGAGGAGGGTGGCGAGGACGACCAGGGTGAGGTGCGCGGCCATCGGCCGACGTGCCGGCTGCACGGGCAAGCGCCTCCCCCCACTGGCCACTGGAGGAGACCGGGCCTTCCATCTGGTCCGGGATCCATCTCGATCGTAGGCACCGGGGGTCCGGGGCTGCATCCCGGGAGATGGTGTGTCAGCCCTGGTGGAACCGCCGGTGCAAGTCCCGCACACGCTCCGTCAGCTCGGGCACCGGGCCCTCCACGGCCACACCGGGGGCGACCTCGTTGACCGGCAGGGGCCGCACCGGTGGCGCCGGAACCCCCAACTGGGTTAGCCATTCGGTCAGTTGCTCGGACGAGGCGACGTACACGATGCGTCCGAGGCCCACCCAGGCGTGCGCGGCCGCGCACATCGGACAGTGCTCACCGGAGGTGTACACGGTGGCCGCGGCCCGCTCGCCCGGAGTCAGACGCGCCGCCGCCCAGCGGGCCAGCTCGAACTCGGGGTGCCGGGTGCGGTCGCCCGAGGCCACCCGGTTGTGGTCCTCGGCGAGGATCTCGCCCTCGGCGCTCACCAGGACCGAGCCGAACGGCTCGTCCCCGGCCTCCAGCGCCTCGGCGGCCAGCTCGACGCAACGCCGCAGATACGGCAGTTCGGTGTCCTTCACGACCATGGAATCGGCCCTCCTCGCCCCGAGCCTAAGGTCACCGCCGCGTCGCCGGAAACGCGTTTCGGGCCACGGTGACCACCCCGAGGGCCCCCGCGACCAGCGGCAGCGCGGTCCACGGCAGCGCCCCGGCGCCCAGGCCCTCAAGGACGACACCCCCCGTCAGCGAACCCGTGGCGATCCCGGCGTTGTACACCGTGGTCTGCAACGACGTGGCCGCGTCCGCCCGCTCCGGGCCCGAGGCGTCGACCAGCGCCGTCTGGATCAGGGTCGGCGCGCCCCCGAAGGCGACGCCCCACACGGCGACCGAGATCAGCAGTACGCCCGGCACCCCGGCGGCGAGCCCCAGCACGGGCATCACGGCCGCGCACAGCCCCAGCGCGGCGAGCAGCGCCGGCCGCGGGCACCGGTCCACCAGCGCCCCGGTGATCCAGATCCCCACGACGGTCGCCGCCCCGAACACCAGCAGGACCACTCCCGTACGGCTGAAGCCGGCGTGCGCCGCGAACGGAGCGACGTAGGTGTACATCACCTGGTGCCCCACCAGCAGGAACAGCGTGACGGACAGGACGACCGGGATGCCGGGCAAGGTGGCGACCCGGACGAGCGGTACGCGCGCGTGCGGCGTCTCCCCCGGGAAAGCGGGCACCCGCCGTCGCACCCAGCCCACCAGCAGCACCGCGAGCCCGGACAGCAACCCGAACGCCGTGCGCCAGCCCACCGCTCCGGCCAGCGCCGTTCCGGCCGGGACGCCCAGGGAGAGGGCGAGGGTGATCCCGGCCAGGACGATCGCGATCGCCCGGCCGCGCCGTCCGGCCGGCACCATCCGTGCCGCGTACCCGGCGAGCATCGCCCACAGCGTCCCGCCCATGCCCCCGGCCAGCAGCCGCGCGGCGAACGTCAGAGGGTACGACGAGGACAGCGCCACCACCGCGTTGCTGACCGCGAAGCCGAGCAGCGCCCCGACGAGCACCGGCCGGCGCGGCAGCCCGCGCAGCAGCGCCGTGAGCGGGATCGCGGCGGCGAACGACGCGACCGCGTACCCGGTGACCAGGAAGCCGATCCGGGCCTCGGAGACACCCAGAGCCGGGGCCATGCGGGGCAGCAGACCCGCGGGCAGCAACTCGGTGAGCACGGCGGTGAAGGCGGCCGTCGACAGGGCGAGGAGCCCCGACCACGGCAGCGGAGCGGACGCGGACAGGGCTGTGCCCTTGGCCTGGGAGACGGTGGTCATGCGACCATGCTCGGACCTTCACATCAGTGTGAAGGCAAGGGCGACCCGGGAGTGTGTCATGAGAATCGGTGAACTGTCCCGCCGCACCGGAGTCCCCACCAGGCTGCTGCGCTACTACGAGGAGCAGGACCTGCTCCACCCCGAGCGGGCCGACAACGGCTACCGCGCCTTCGGCGAGGCGGCGGTCCGGGACGTCCAGCAGATCCGCGGGCTGCTGGACTCGGGCCTGACCACCGAGATGATCCGCACGATCCTGCCGTACCTGTCGGGGCCGGAGGAGATCCTGCTGCCGCCCGAACACCTGACGCCGGAGACGGCCGCACTCCTGGAGGCGCACGTCGACCGCATCCAGGCCCGCATCGACTGCCTGGCCCGCAACCGCGACCGGCTCAGCGCCTATCTGGCGGCGGTGCGCGCGGAGGCCGGGCGGCCGTAAACGCCATTGCCGCGGAGGCGTGCGGGTGATGGAGTGAGCCCATGGATCATGTTGCGGTACTCGCCCTCTTCGACCGGGACATGCGCGAAGGCGCCCAGCCCGACGGTCCCGGCGCCCGCGTCGAGCGGGTCGGCGGCGTGGTCCGCCAGGTCGCCGCCGAGCACGGATGGGACGGTGTCGTCTGGTCCGACCTGGACGAGTCGACCGCCGACAAGGCGATCGCCGAGCAGATCGCCTACTACACGGGGCGCGGCCGCGAGTTCGAGTGGAAGCTGTACGGCCACGACCGGCCCTTCGACCTGGGAGAACGGCTGCGGGCGGCCGGGTTCACGGCCGAGCCCGAGGAGACGCTGATGATCGCCGAGGTCGCCGACCTCACCCTGGACGTGGAGCCGCCCGAGGGGGTCCGCTTCCTCCCGGTCACCGACCGGGCGGGCGTCGACCTGGTGGCGGACGTGCACGAGAAGGCCTTCGGCACCGACAGCTCCCGTCTGCGGCACCAACTGCTCGCCCGGCTGCGGGACGACCCCGACACCGTGGTCGCCGTCGTCGCGCTCGCCGGGGACGTGCCGGTCAGCGCGGCCCGCATGGAACTCGTGCCGGGCACCCGCTTCGCCGGCCTGTGGGGCGGCGGCACCGTCGAGGGCTGGCGCGGCCGCGGCATCTACCGCGCCCTGGTCGCCCACCGCGCCCGGGCCGCCGTGGACCGCGGATACCGCTACCTCCAGGTCGACGCGCTGCCCACCAGCCGCCCCATCCTGGAACGCCTCGGCTTCGAACCGCTGACGATCACGCAACCGCACGTGTACCGGCCGCGGCTTTGAAAGTGATCACAGGTCGAGCTGGTACTCCACGGCCCGGTGTGTCGGCAGGTATCCGAGGGCGTCGTTGACGGCGCGCATCGGGGCGTTGCTCTCCGCGGTGTCGGTGCACAACCCGGCCAGTCCCGGGTGCCGTTCGAGGGCATGGCGGACGGCCGCGGCCTTCATCCAGCCGGCGAGACCACGCCCACGATGCCCGGGGAGCACGGCGGTGCCGTAATGCTGGCCGTCGCCCAACCCGTCGCCGGGCACGACCAGTTCGGAGAAGCCGACCACGCTGCCGTCCGCCGCGTCCACGACGGCGACCGTGTGCAGCAGCTCACCGCGCCGCGCGACCGCCTCCGCAGCCGCGACTACGCGGTCGACGTCCCAGACGACGGTGCCGAAGTCCGTGCCCTCCATCGGCATGTCGTTCATCGCCCGCCGCGACTGGGCGAACGAACGCGCCAGTGCGTCCGGCACGGTGCCCTCCCACTCGGTCAACCGGTAGCCGGGGTGGGGCAGTTCGACGAGCGCGTCGATCGCGGCACGGTCGACGTCGGCCAGCGTGAGCCGGGCGTACGTGAGCGCCAGGACCTGCCGGAAGCCCCGTGCCGCGAGGAACAGGTCGCCGGGGGCGCCCTGCACGGCCTGGGCGATCACCGACCGCCGTCGCTCCGCCTTCGCCGCGTCCACGGCGGCCTCCAGAAGCCGGGTCCCCACGCCCTGGCGCCGCTCGGCACCGTGCACCGCGAGCTCCAGTTCGGCGAG
Source organism: Streptomyces sp. NPDC001668 (assembly GCF_042893155.1). Lineage (NCBI taxonomy): Bacteria > Bacillati > Actinomycetota > Actinomycetes > Kitasatosporales > Streptomycetaceae > Streptomyces > Streptomyces sp. NPDC001668. The sequence goes on along the minus strand of NZ_JBIAUQ010000002.1, from coordinate 618,720 downwards.
GTGCTCCTGCCCCTCTCGGGTGAACAGCCGCAGGAAGGCGGACCCGAGCGGGACACCGTCCTCTCCGGATGCCAGCCAGGCCAGACGGCGGCTGGAGGCGGCGGGCTGCGGATCGGCGAGCGGGATGATGGCGAAGAAGGACAAGCGGGTCTCCGGCAGGGGTGGGCGGGGTGGGGCGGCGGGCGCTTGAAGCCTGCCGTCGTGCTCTGGCGTCCGCAACGGATTTGCGGCCAGGGCGAGTGCGGGGGCCGGTCATATCGGCGCGCGGCGCAGGCGTCTGTGTCGAGGTGGCTGCCTGTGCCATGGCGTCTGGGGTGCCACGGCTTCCGGGCGTGCCGCAGCGCTTGCGCTTGCCGCGGCATCTGCGTGTGCATCGTCGTCCGGGCGCGGCACGGTGGCATCTGCGTGCGCGACAGGAACCCGGGTACGCCGGGGCACGTGCGCGTGCCACGACACCTGGGCCTGCGTGGTCAGTTGACCCACTGCGTCCTGTGCCCCGGCACCTGCGCATGAGCCGGCTCTACGCCGGACACCGACCCTGAGGCCGGCGGCTCCCTCGACGCGCGCCGCCTCTTCCCTGCGCGGCGATTCGCCTGCCCCGGCACGGCTCCTGTGTGGCGCGGTTCTGGGCGGGGCCTGTTCGGCGGGGCACGGCCTTTGACCTTCGGTGGCTTCGTCGACGCGTGCTGTCTCTTCCCTGCGCGGCGGCTCGCCTGCTCCGGCACGGCTCCTGTGTGGTGCGGTTCTGGGCGGGGCCTGTTCGGCGGGGCACGGCCTTGGACCTTCGGCGGCTCCCTCGACGCGTGCTGTCTCTTCCCTGCGCGGCGGCTCGCCTGCTCCGGCACGGCTCCTGTGTGGCGCGGTTCTGGGCGGGGCCTGTTCGGCGGGGCACGGCCTTTGACCTTCGGTGGCTCCGTCGACGTGTGCCGTCTCTTCCCTGCGCGGCGGCTCGCCTGCTCCGGCACGGCTCCTGTGTGGCGCGGTTCTGGGCGGGGCTCGTTCGGCGGGGCACGGCCTTTGACCTTCGGTGGCTTCGTCGACGCGTGCTGTCTCTTCCCCGCGCGGCAGCTCGCCTGCCCCTACCCGCGCCGCCACTTCCACGCGCGTCGGCTTCCCCGCCCCGGCAACGGTCCCCGCACGCCCCGGCTCTGGGTAAGGCCCGTTCTGCGCGGCGCAGCCCCTACGCTTGGCGGCTCCTCCAGGCCCGGCGCCTTCTCCACGCCCGGCGGCTCCCCTCACCCGGCACAGCCCCTGCCCACCCCGCCTCTGCGCACGTCACCGCCCCAACGCACGTCACCGCCCCCACGCTCGACACCACCCCCGACGCGCGAAGGCGCGCCGGAGATTCCGGCGCGCCTTCGCGCGATTTGGGGCACCGCCCCGGCACCGCCTCGTTCCCACAGAACTCAGCGGCGCGCCTTCGACCGGTCCAGCGCCGCCACGCCCAGCGCGGCGAGGCCGATCTGGATGAGCCACTCGACCCAGTCGACGCCGTCGGTGTCGGCCACGTCGAAGGCCCCGGCGATCGCCGAGCCGATCAGTGCGGCCACGATGCCGACCAGGATGGTCCACAGGATCCCGATGCGCTGACGGCCCGGAACCACGAGCCTGCCCAGGACACCGATGACGATGCCGATCACAATGGCACTGATGATGCCGTCGACTTCCATTTCCGCCCCTTTTCCGATGAGCCCGGATGCACTCCGGATGCCCGCTGGCGGCGCCGACAGTCACGTGGTGTCCCAACCGCCGGTCAACACCGGGTCAATCCTCGGCCGGAGCGCCCGGACCGTTCTGTTCAGCCTTCTGGGTGCCATGTACCGTTCAAATTGATCGTGTATCTATGCGCGTAGTTCTCGTCCCCGCATCACCCTTCCCCCCCAACTCCTCACGGAGGTATGCAGATGCCCGGACTCACCCTTCCCCGCCGCAGACTCGGCGCGCTCCTCGCCGGCGTCTCCCTCGTCGCCGCGGGTGTCGTCGTGCAGGCCACCGCCACGCCCGCCGCCGCTGCCACCCCGCACCGGATCCTGTTCGACAACGCCCATGCCGAGACGGCCGGCAACGCCGACTGGATCGTCTCCACCAGTCAGCCCGACCCCCTCGGCCAGGACTCCTCGCCCTCCGCCGAGACCGACTGGACCGGCGCCCTCTCCTCCTGGGGCGTCGCCCTCCAGAAGACCGGCGACTACAGCCTCAAGACCGCGACGAGCGCCCTGACTTACGGCGGTTCCTCGGCAACCGACCTGTCGAACTTCGACACCCTGGTCCTGCCCGAGCCCAACACGCTCTTCACCGCCGCCGAGAAGACGGCGATCATGACCTTCGTGAAGAACGGCGGCGGCCTCTTCATGATCTCCGACCACACCGGCGCCGACCGCAACAACGACGGCGAGGACGCGGTCGAGATCCTCAACGACCTGATGACCAACAACAGCGTCGACTCCACCGACCCGTTCGGCTTCTCCATCGACTCGCTGAGCATCAGCTCGGACTATCCGTCGGCCATCAGCGACAGCACCAATCCCGTCCTGCACGGTTCCTTCGGCACCGTCACCAAGAGCCTCATCGCCAGCGGCACCACGGCCACCCTCAAGCCCGCCGACAACGCGAACGTCAAGGGCCTGCTCTACCGCACCGGTTACTCGGGCAACACCGGAGCCTTCTTCGCCACCAGCACCTTCGGCAGCGGCCGGGTCGCCTTCTGGGGCGACAGCTCACCCATCGACGACGGCACCGGCCAGTCCGGCAACACCCTCTACGACGGCTGGAACGACTCCGGCGCCACCAACGCGGCCCTCGCCCTCAACGCCACCGCATGGCTCGCCGGCGGCGGCAGCAGCACCGGCGGCGGGGGCACCGGCGGCGGTTCCACCTGCACGTCGGCCCAGCTCCTCGGCAACAACGGCTTCGAGTCCGGCAGTTCGACCTGGACCGGGACCAGCGGAGTGATCACCAACTCCGGCAGCGAGTCCCCCCGTACCGGCTCCTACTACGCATGGCTCGACGGCTACGGCTCCGCGCGCACCGACACCCTGTCCCAGTCGGTGACGATCCCGTCCGCGTGCACCACCGCCACGCTCAGCTTCTACCTGCACGTGGACACCGCCGAGACCACCACCAGCACGGCCTACGACACCCTCAAGGCGCAGGTCCTGAACAGTTCGGGCACGGTGCTGAGCACCCTGGCCACGTACTCGAACCTCAACGCGGCCTCCGGCTACACCCAGCGCAGCTTCAGCCTGGCGGGCTACGCCGGACAGACCGTCACCGTCAAGTTCACCGGCACGGAGGGCTCCACCCTTCAGACGTCGTTCGTCATCGACGACACGGCGCTGAACGTCAGCTGATCCGGGCCGGTATCCACCCGGCCGGCCGTCTCCTCGGCCGCGATGTCCCTCACCGTGCGCCCGTCGGTCACCCCACGCAGCCTGCCGACGGGCGCACCTGCCACGGGGTCTCAGGCGCGCGGCCGGCAGGTGCGCAGGACGGCCTCGGATCTCCCGGACGGCGTACTCCGCCACCAACCGCACCGCCCGCCCGGCCAGCCCCGGCCCCCGGTGGGCGGGACCGACGCCGTAGGCCGGCTCCAGGTCCCGCTCGTCCGCCCCGCTGCCGAACAGCAGAACCTCACCCCGCGGGGGTGTCCCGTCCGTGGTGATGGCCAACCGGACCTTCCGCCCCTCGGCCTGCCCCTCCCTCGCGCCGGCGAGACAGGCCCGTCCCGTGTCCAGGTCGAACGGCGACGCCACCGGCGTCCACCGGGCCATCTCGGGATCGTCGTACGGCGCGACCAGGTCGGCGAGGTCGGTGTCGGCCCACGCGCGCAGCCGGACGCCGTAGTCTTCGAGACGCTCCGGCGGGACGAGGGTGAGGGTTCGGTTCGTGTCCATGGACCGATCCTGCCGTGGAAAGGCGGTCGTATGGAGGAGTCGGTGCTCGGCGGCGGCGCGGTCAACGAGGTCGTCCGGGTCGGAGAGACCGTACGGCGCCCGCCGTCCGAACGGTCGCCTTTCGTGCGGGAGTTGCTCGCCCTGTTCGAGAGCGCGGGCTGGCCGGGCGCACCGCGGTTCCTCGGCGTCGACGAACTCGGCAGGGAGACGTTCGGCCACATCGACGGCCGGGCCGCCGTGACCCCGCGGGAGCGCGCCGCGGCCCGGACCGACGAGGCCCTCGCGGAGGTGGCCCGGCTCGTCCGCGTCTTCCACGACCTGACCCACGGAACGGCGCTCGCCGGCGACCAGGACGTCGTCTGCCACAACGACCTGGCGCCCAAGAACACCGTGTACGCCGCGTGGCGGCCCCGTGCGTTCATCGACTGGGACCTGGCCGCTCCGGGCGAGCGGATGCACGACATCGCCCATGTGTGCTGGCAGTACCTCGACCTGGGGCCGGGCATCGTGGACGTACGGGACGCCGCCCGCCGTATCCGGCTGATCTGCGATGCCTACGGTGTCGACGGGCGGGACGAGGTGCTGGACACGGTGCTGTGGTGGCAGGACCGGTGCTGGAAGGGGATCGAGGCGGGCGCGCTGCGGGGCGAGCGGGCCATGATCGGGCTGCGCGCGGCGGGGGCCGTGGACGAGGTGCGGGCCGCGGCGGAGTGGGTCGCGGAACACCGGCGCGAACTCGGGCTCTTCCTGTGAGCACGCGGAAGGGCCGGCCCACGCCCGGTGGACCGGCCCGCCGTCTTTTGTGCCGGGGATCGTCTACGGCTTGGGGGCGCTCTTCGCGGCCGTGACGGTGCACATCAGGCCCAGGATCACCGCGAGGGCGCCGATGATGATGTTGTTCAGCGCCACACCGGCGTCGGGGCTCTCGCCGACGACCCAGGGAGCGATGATCATCCAGACGCCGACCGCGCAGAAGGCCCAGCTGAGGCCGTACATGCGCTCAGGGGTCTGGGTGAAGCCGAGGGCGAGCAGGCCGATCGCTATGCCCACGATGAGGTTGTGGGTCACGAGGGCGGGCTGGCTCGTCGTGTAGTGGAGTATCCAGGGGGACACGGCGCAGTACAGACCGAGCAGGAACACCGGTCCGTCCACGAGCGCCACATCGCGGCCGCCGAGCATGCGGGCGTAGCGTTCCCGCATTTCCGGAGCGTCGGGGTGGCTGGTGATGTCACCTCTGGTGTGCGAGACGTTGGCCATGACTCGTCTCCTTTGACTTACTGGCCTGACCGCGTCTGGTGCGGTGTGCGGTAAGCGCCGCCTGGGCCCATTCTGCGCTTATTTTTCCTTTATGTGTAGAGGTATCGACAACAACTTGCATCGCTTCTGCGTCGTAGAGTCGCCGTATGAAGGAGAGCCCACCGGACACCGCGACGAGCCTCACCACCGGTGCCCTGGCCCGTCGCCTGGGAGTGTCGCCCACCACGCTGCGCTCCTGGGACCGTCGCTACGGCATCGGACCCGCCGTTCGCACCGACGGCCGGCACCGCCGGTGGACCCCGCGCGACATCGCCGTACTGGAGGCGATGTGCCGGCTCACGTCCGCCGGTGTGCCGCCCGCCGAGGCGGCGCGTGCGGCGAAGGAGTCCGCGTCCCCGGGGACGGTTCCGCAGCGAGCGCCCGAAACCCCGACACGGTCCCGGGCGGCCGGCACGCTCCCCCTGGGCGATGTGCGGCAGGAGTGCCGTGGCCTCGCGCGTGCCGCCGTGCGCCTGGACGCGCCCGCCGTGGAGGAGCAGCTGACCGCGGCGGTCGAGACCCACGGCCTGGCCGTGGCCTGGCAGGAGGTGATGGTGCCCACGCTGCATGCCGTGGGGCGCAAGTGGGCCTCGTCCGGGGACCGTTACGTCGAGGTCGAGCATCTGCTGTCCTGGCACATGTCCACCGCGCTGCGCCGCTGGACCCGCCCGCCGGTACGGCACGGCGACGTGCTCGGACCCGGGCCGGTGGTGCTGGCCTGCGTCCCGGGTGAGCAGCACACCCTGGCGCTGGAGGCACTCAACGCCGGCCTGGGCGAACTGCGTCTGCCCACCAGGATGCTCGGGGCCGCCGTACCCGTGGAGGCGCTGACCGCGGCGGTGGACCGGCTCGGCCCGGCGGCCGTGGTGCTGTGGGCCCAGGCCCGCTCCACGGCGAGCCTGCCGCTGGCCCGGCACCTCGCCGGTGCCCAGTGGGGAGTGAAGGGCGCGCGCAGGAGGCCCGTGGTGATGCTCGGCGGGCCCGGCTGGCTCGGCCGACCCGGCCCGGGAATGCTGCGGCCGACGGTCTTCGAGGACGCCCTGGACACCCTGGCCGCGCTGTACGCGCCGGAGCGGCCGACGACCCCCGGCTGACCTCGGTCACCTCACTCCCGCCCACGCGCCCGCCTGAAGCGGGCCAGCCCTTCCGGCAGCTCCACGATCGGATCCGGGTAGTCGAGCGCCGCCCGTTCCGCGCCCCGCAGTTTCCACGGCTCGTGCACCAAGGACCCCTCCAGCGCGGCCAGTTCGGGCACCCAGCGGCGGACGTACGTGCCGTCCGGGTCGTACCGCTTGGCCTGGATGACGGGGTTGAGGACCCGGTTGGGCCGGGTGTCCGTGCCGGTGCCCGCCACCCACTGCCAGTTGAGCTGGTTGTTGGCGAGGTCGCCGTCGACCAGCAGGTCCAGGAAGTGCCGGGCGCCGATCCGCCAGTCCACGTAGAGCGTCTTGGTGAGGAAGCTCGCGGTCAGCAGCCGGCCCCGGTTGTGCATCCACCCCTCGTGCCGCAGCTGGCGCATCGCCGCGTCGATGACCGGGTAACCGGTGCGGCCCTCCTGCCACGCCTCGATGTCCTCGCCCGCGGTGCGCTCGGAGCGCCAACGGTCGTGCCGGGTGCGGTAGTCGGCGGCGGCCGCGGCGGGGCGGGCCGCGAGCACCTGCCGGTTGAAGTCGCGCCAGGCGAGCTGCCGTACGAAGGCCTCGGCGCCCGCACCGCCCAAGCGGCGGGTGCGGTGGACGAGTTCGACGGGGGAGAGGGTGCCGAAGTGGAGGTGCGGGGAGAGCCGGGAGGTCGCGTCGCCGGCCAGGTCGTCGTGACGGTCCTCGTACCCGGCCACGCCGGACCGCAGCCAGCCGGTGAACCGCTCGCGGCCCTCCGTCTCACCGCCCGGGGCGAGTCCTTCCGAGAGCCCGGCCAGGTCGGCACGGGAGGGCACCGGCTCGGAGCCGACGGCGTCCGGGACCCGTACGGTCGGCGGGGCCGCGAGCGGGTCCCGCAGCCGCTCCTTGCACCAGCGCCGGAAGTAGGGCGTGAAGACGGCGAAGTGGTCCGAGCCGGCCGGGACCACCTCGCCGGGGGCGACGGCCGTGGTCACCGTGTCGTGCACGTGCAGCCGTACGCCCTCCGCCTCCAGGACCCGGCGCAGCCGCTCCTCCCGCCGATGGGCGTACGCGCTGACGTCGGCGGTCATGTGCACCTCGTCGGCGTCCGCCTCCGCGGCGACCTTGCGCACCTGGTCGACGAGGTCGCCGGAGCGCACGACCAGCCGGCCGCCCCGCTCGCGCAGACCGGTGTCGAGGTCGCGCAGACAGTCCGCGAGGAACGCCAGCCGGTTGGGGGCGGCGAATCCGGCGGCGTCCACGGCACGGTCCCGTACGAACAGCGGGACGACCTGCTCGGTGCCGTCGAGGGCCGCCGTGAGCGGCGGGTGGTCGTGCAGGCGCAGGTCGCAGGTGAACAGGACGACCGAGATGCTCATGGTGCGTACTCCGGGGTGCGGGGAGGTCAGGGGACGGGGGCGTGCTCCGGAGCGCGGGCCGCCGAACCCGCCGCGGCCCGGGCGATGTTGCGGGCCATGCCGCCGAAGACGATCGCGTGGAAGGGCGCGACACTCCACCAGTAGGCCTGGCCGAGCAGGCCGTGCGGATGGAACAGGGCGCGCTGCCGGTAGCGGGTGCGGCCGTCGTCGCCGGTCGCCACGCCCATCTCCAGCCAGGCCAGGCCCGGCAGCCGCATCTCGGCCCGCAGCCGCAGCAGCCGGCCGGGCTCGATCGCCTCGACCCGCCAGAAGTCCAGCGAGTCACCCACCCGCAGCCTCGCCGCGTCCCGGCGTCCGCGGCGCAGCCCGACCCCGCCCGCCAGCCGGTCCAGCAGGCCCCGTACCGCCCACGCGAAGGGGAAGGAGTACCAGCCGTTCTCACCGCCGATGCCCTCGACGACCCGCCACAGTGCCTCCGGCGAGGCGTCGACCGGCAGCTCCCGGTGGTCGCTGTAGAGACTTCCGCCGGCCCAGTCGGGGTCGGTGGGCAGCGGATCGCTCGGGGCGCCCGGCACCGAGGCCGACGACCACCGGGTGGTGACCCGCGCTTCCCGCACCCGCCGCAGAGCCAGCCGTACGGCCTCGTCGAAGCCGATCGGAGCGACGGGCGGGCCGGGGAGATGGCCGGCGATGTCGTGCTCGTGGCAGACCACCTCGTGCCGCAGCGACTCGGTGAGGGGCCGGGCGATGGCGGCGGGCACGGGGGTCACCAGGCCCACCCAGTGGCTGGAGAGCCCGGGGGTGAGCACCGGCACCGGCAGGATGACCCGGCGCGGGAGCCCGGCGACCGCCGCGTACCTGAGCATCATCTGCCGGTACGTGAGCACCTCAGGGCCGCCGAGATCGAAGGCCCGGTTGACCTCCGGCGGCATGCGGGCGCTGCCGACGAGGGCCCGGAGCACATCGCGGACCGCCACGGGCTGGACGCGGGTGTGCACCCAGCTCGGCGTGACCATCACCGGAAGGCGCTCGGTCAGGTACCGCAGCATCTCGAAGGAGGCGGAGCCCGAGCCGATGACGACGGCCGCTCGCAGGACGGTGGCCGGGACCCCGGAGCCGAGCAGGATGCGGGCCACCTCGGCGCGCGAACGCAGGTGCGGGGAGAGCTCGTCCTCGGGCACGTCCGCCGGGATGAGCCCGCTGAGGTGCACGATCCGTCGCACGCCCGCGGCCCGGGCCTGTTCGGCGAAGATCCGCGCGGCCCTGCGGTCGGTGTCCTCGAAGCCCTTCCCCGCGCTCATGGCGTGCACCAGGTAGTACGCCACGTCCACCCCGTCCAGGGCCCGGGCCACGGACGCGGCGTCGGTCACGTCACCGGCCACCACCTCGGCGCGGCCGGCCCAGGGGTGGTCGCGCAGCCGGTCCGGGGAGCGGGCCAGGCAGCGTACGCGGTGACCCGCCGAAAGCAGTTCGGGGACGAGCCGGCCGCCGATGTACCCGGTGGCGCCCGTCACCAGGCAGCGCAGACCCTCTCCTGTGCCGTCGTGTCCTGTGCCGTCGTGCTCCATCGGCCCTGTCCTCCGTCCCGGTCCCCCTGCTGATCACTTCCGTGCCACGGCCCGCTTCGGATGCGGTGTGCCGTGAACGGTCGGCGGGGCGGCCTGGGCGGGGTGCGGGCGGCGAGCCGCTCTCTCACGGGCCAAAACGCCGAAAACGCGGGACATGGTCGCGTCCGTCGCGGGAAGCCGCATTCGTACGAGACAAGACGGTTCGAGTGGTGGATCGATGCTGGAGGTGTTCGCTGCTATGGGCGCGAAGGTGTTGGAGCGGTTTCCTGCGGGAGCTCCTCGCGGATCGTGGCCGGCGGAGGAGTACGCGGCGCAAAGGCGTGCGCAGGGTGAACCGGCGACCGTGGTGATGGATCTCCAGTCCGACGCGTTCCTCGTGGTGGTCCCGGGGCGTGACGAGGACTGACCGCGCCCTCGGCCGCGGGTCTGACGGGCGGGCTCAGGAGGAGCCGGTGAGGGTCCCTCCCAGCTGCCGGGCCCGGCGCACGAACGCCTCGTGCAGATCCCGGGCCGCCCGCGGCACGGACTCGGCCCTGCGGCGCTGAAGCATCAGCAGCACCCGGGTCGAGTCCGACTCGATCGGCCGGTGGGTGATCGTGCCCTGCCGCTCCAGCGGATCCCCGACCACGCTGAAGTCCGGCAGCACGGTCACCCCCAGCCCTTCGGCCACCATCAGCTTGCCCATCTCGGCGCCGTCGGTGGAGTACGCGAAGGACGCGCCACGGCCGTCGAGGAGCCGGTGGACGAAGCGGTGCATGACATAGCCGGTACGCATCGCGATCAACGGCTGGGTGAGCAGATCGTCCACCGACACACACGTCCGCGCGGCCAGCGGACTGTCCGGGCGCAGGCACACCACCGGCCGCCCGTGCAGCAGCCGGGTGGACTCGAAGCCGGCCGGGGTGTCGTCGCCGTCGAGGTGGTTGACCAGGCCCAGGTCGAACCCGCCCTCGGCGAGGGCCCGTTGGATGTCCGTCTGCTGCGCGCCGACCACCTCGACCTGGGTGACCGGGTGCGCGGCCCGGAAGTCCCCGACCGCCGGGATGAGCAGCGGCACGGTCGCCGCGTTCACCGTGCCGACGCGGACCATACGGCTGATGCGGTGCTGTTCCCCCGCCGCCGACCGCAATCGGTCCACCGCCTCCAGCACGCCGACGATGTGCGGCAGCAGTTCCCGGCCCTCCGCGCTCATCGTCGCCCCGGACCGCTTGCGCTCCAGCAGGTCGACCCCGAGCTCCCGCTCCAGGTTCCGCACGGTCTCGCTCAACGCGGGCTGCGACAGGCGCAGTTCCTCCGCCGCCCGGCGCAGCGAGCCGAGCCGTGTCACCGCGGCGATGTATTCCAGCTGTTCCGTCCGCATGCCACGCAGAATGCGGGCCATTTCCCGCCCGGTTCAAGGGTTTCCCTGTCACACGTTCGTGAAATTCAATGGTCCGCGATACGAGACCGGTCGGGTTTTCCTTGACGCCTCTCGCGGACGGCTGTCACGATCGACGGCATGAAGATGCGACTGGACCTCACGCGGCGACGCCATGTCGACCTCGCGCGCGTCTCCAGCGCCTCCTGTTGCGCCGCGGCCTGATCAACCTCCCTGCGATCCGCCGCGCTTTCCCTTCTTTTCGAGAGTTCCACGCCTGAATTCCGCGCACCCGCGCACCCCTTGAATTCGGCGTGCCCGAAAACATTCCGCAACAGGAGTCACGCATGCCTGCCGCGCCCGTCAAATTCGCCTACTGGGTCCCCAACGTCAGCGGGGGACTCGTCACCAGCAGGATCGAGCAGCGCACCGACTGGGGCTACGACTACAACCGCGAACTCGCCGTCCTCGCCGAGAACAACGGCTTCGAGTACGCCCTCAGCCAGGTCCGCTACATGGCCAGCTACGGCGCCGAGTACCAGCACGAGTCGACCAGCTTCAGCCTCGCCCTGCTGCTCGCCACCGAGCGCCTGAAAGTCATCGCCGCCGTCCACCCCGGCCTGTGGCACCCCGGCGTCCTCGCCAAGCTGGGCGCCACCGCCGACCACCTCTCCAAGGGCCGTTTCGCCGTCAACGTCGTGTCGGGCTGGTTCAAGGGCGAGTTCACCGCCCTCGGCGAGCCCTGGCTGGAGCACGACGAGCGCTACCGGCGCTCCGAGGAGTTCATCACCGCCCTGCGGAAGATCTGGACGGAGGACCACGCCGAACTCGCCGGTGACTTCTACCGGTTGCGCGACTTCTCCCTCAAGCCCAAACCGCTCAACACCGACGAGCGGCCGCACCCGGAGATCTTCCAGGGCGGCAACTCCACCGCCGCGCGCCGGATGGCCGGCCGGGTCTCCGACTGGTACTTCTCCAACGGCAAGGACTTCGACGGAGTCGTCGAGCAGCTCACGGACGTCCGCAAGTCGGCCGCCGAAGTCGGGCGCACCGCCCCGAAGTTCGGCCTCAACGGCTTCCTCATCGCCCGGGACACCGAGGCCGAGGCCCGCGAGACCCTCCGGGAGATCGTCGCCAAGGCCGACCACGAGGCCGTCGAGGGCTTCGGCGCCGCCGTCAAGCAGGCCGGCCAGTCCACCGGCGACAAGAAGGGCATGTGGCAGGACTCCTCCTTCGAGGACCTCGTCCAGTACAACGACGGCTTCCGCACCGGCCTCATCGGCACCCCGGAGCAGGTCGCCGAGCGGATCGTCGCCTACAAGAAGCTCGGCGTGGACCTCCTCCTGCTCGGCTTCCTGCACTACCACGAGGAGGTCGAGTACTTCGGCAAGCGGGTGCTGCCGCTCGTCCGCGAACTGGAAGCCCAGCTCCCCGAGTCCGTCCCCGCCCACGCCTGAGGAGGCCACCGACATGAGCACCGCCACCCACACCGACTGGCAGACCCGTCCCGCCCCCGAGACCGCTCAGGACTGGATCGCCCGCGCCGCCGAGGTCGCCGCCGTCCTCGCCACCGACGCCGCCGAGCGCGACCGCGCGGGCGCCACCCCGTACGCCGAGGTCCAGCTCCTCAAGGACGCGGGCCTCGTCACCCTCCTCGGCCCCACCGAGCACGGCGGCGGGGGCCAGGACTGGCCCACCGCCTACCGGGTCGTCCGCGAGATCGCCAAGGCCGACGGCTCCATCGGCCAGCTCCTCGGCTACCACTACCTGTGGTTCTGGGCCGCCCGCCTGGTCGGTACCCGCGAACAGTGGGAGCACGTGGAGGCCGAGGCCTCCCGGAACCGCTGGTTCTTCGGCGGCGCGGTCAACCCGCGCGACAAGGACGTCGTCGTCACCGAGGACGGCGACGACCTCGTCTACACCGGCCGCAAGACCTTCTCCACCGGCAGCAAGGTCTCCGACGTCACCGTCCTCGAAGGCGTCCTGGAAGGCACCGACCAGCACATCTTCGCGATCGTGCCCTCCGACTCCGAGGGCCTGACCTTCCACGACGACTGGGACAACATCGGCCAGCGCCTCACCGAGAGCGGCGGCGTCACCCTCGACGGCGTCCGTACGCCCTGGTCGTCGGCGGCCGGATACGTCGACAAGGTGTTCCAGCCGCGCGTCTACAACACCCTCAACGTCCCCACCATCCAGCTGGTCTTCGTCAACTTCTACCTGGGCATCGCGGGCGGAGCCCTGGAGACGGCCGCCACCTACACCCGCGAGAAGTCCCGCTCCTGGCTGCACGGCGGCTTCGAGCGCGCGGTGGACGAGCCGTACGTCATCGACATCTACGGCGACCTCACCGCCAAGCTCTGGGCGGCCGAGGCCCTCGCCGACGCCGTCGCCGCCGAGGGGCAGCGGCTGCACGACGACCCGGACGCGGTCACCGAGCAGACGCGCGGCGACTTCGAGGTCCGGGTGGCCGCCGTCAAGGCCCGCGCCACCGACGTGGCCCTGGAGATCGCCGGCCGGATCTTCGAGGTGACGGGCGCCCGCTCCACGGCCACCTCGGAGGGCCTGGACCGGTTCTGGCGCAACGTCCGCACCCACACCCTCCACGACCCCGTCGCGTACAAGCGGCGCGAGGTCGGCCGCTGGGTCCTCGTGGGCGAGCTGCCCGAACCCACCTGGTACTCCTGACCCGCTCCCCTGGGGCGCCCCCTCCTGAACAGGGGGCGCCCCTCCTCCCGAAAGAGGACCCCATGGCCACCGTCCTGTCCGTCTCCGGCAGCCCCTCCGCCTCCTCCCGGACCAACCGCCTGCTGCGCCACCTCGACCGGCGCCTCGCCGCCCAGGGCCACGAGGTGATCCCGCTCGACGTCCGCACCATCCCCGCCGAGGCCCTGCTCGGCGCCGACTTCCGGCACCCGGCGATCGTCGAGGCCACCGAACTGTTCGCGCGCGCCGACGGGGTCGTGGTCGGCACCCCGGTCTACAAGGCGTCCTACTCCGGAGTCCTCAAAGCCCTCCTGGACCTGCTCCCGCAGTACGCCCTGGCCGGCAAGACCGTGCTGCCCCTGGCCACCGGCGGCTCCACCGCCCATGTCCTGGCCATCGACTACGCACTCCGGCCGGTCCTCAGCTCCATGGGCGCCGCCCACATCGTGCAGGGCTGGTTCACCCTCGACAAGGACATCAGCGTGCACGAGGACGGCTCACTGACCGTCGCACCCACCGCGACCGAGGCGCTCACCCAGGTCGTCGACCAGTTCTCGACCGCGCTGGGACGTCGGCCGGTGCTGGCGGCGGCGGGCTGACCGTGGCGACGACCCAGGCCACCCAGGCCCCCCACGCCATCCAGGAGACCCAGGCCACCCTGGCCGTCCAGGCCGCCCATGTGATCGCCGACGACGCGGAGGCCCTCGCGGTCGCCGCGTCGCTCGCCGAGGAGTTCCGCGCGGGCGCCTCCGCCAGAGACGCGGAACGCAGGCTCCCCCGCGAGGAGCTGGACCGACTCTCCGCCTCCGGACTGCTCGCCGTCACCGTCCCCGCCGACCACGGGGGCGCCGACGTGAGCGCGCCCACGCTCGCCGAGATCTTCCGGCTGCTCGCCGCCGCGGACGCGAGCCTCGCCCAGATCCCGCAGAGCCACTTCGCCTACGTCAACGTGATCAGGCGTCAGGGCACCGACGAGCAGCACAAGTTCTTCTTCGCCGAGCTGCTCGCCGGCCGCCGCTTCGGCAACGCCCAGTCCGAGGCCGGCACCAAGCACGTCCAGGACATCCGCACCCGGCTGCACCGGAGGGCGGACGGCTCCTACCGCCTCGACGGCGTCAAGCACTACTCCACCGGTGCCCTGTTCGCCGACTGGATCCCCGTGCTGGCCCGCGCCGAGGACGACAACCTGCACGTCGCCTACGTGCCCGGCAACGCGCCGGGCCTCACGGTGATCGACGACTGGGACGGCCTCGGTCAGCGTACGACGGCCAGCGGCACCGTCCGTCTCGAAGGCGTCGAGGTCCCGGCCGACCGGGTCCTGCCCCACCACCTCACCTTCGAGGGCCCGCAACTCCACGGCGCGGTAGCGCAGTTGCTGCACGCCGCGATCGACGCCGGGATCGCCGGGGGAGCGCTCGCGGAGGCCGCCGAGTTCGTCCGGACGAAGAGCCGCCCCTGGTTCGAGAGCGGCGTCGAGACGGCCGCCGAGGACCCGCTGCTGATCCAGCGCTTCGGTGAACTCGCCGTCCAGGTGAGGGCGTCGGAGGCCCTGCTGCGGGAGGCCGCGCGGGCGGTGGAGGCCGCCCGGGCCGATCTCACCGACGACTCGGCGGCCGAGGCGTCCATCGCGGTCGCCGCCGCCAAGGTGCAGGCCGCCCAGGCGGCGGTGGAGGTGGCGAGCGCCCTGTTCGAGGTGTCCGGAACCCGCTCGGCCCTCAACTCCCTCAATCTGCACCGCCATTGGCGTGACGCCCGCACCCACACCCTGCACGACCCGGCCCGCTGGAAGGTCCAGCACATCGGCAGATACGTGCTCAACGGCACCCGGCCGCCGCGCCACGGCCTCCTCTGACGAACAGCTAACACCGAACAGCGGACCTCCCCGATCGGAGCATCCAGATGTCCCTCACCTTCCACTGGTTCCTGCCCACCAACGGCGACAGCCGCCATGTCGTCGGAGGTGGCCACGGCACGCCCGCCACCGTCTCCGGGCGGGACCGGCCGCCGACGGTCGCCTACCTGAGCCAGATCGCCAGGGCCGCCGAGGACCTGGGGTTCGTGGGAGCCCTCACGCCCACCGGCGCCTGGTGCGAGGACGCGTGGCTCACCACCGCGATGGTCAGCCAGAACACCGAGCGGCTGAAGTTCCTGGTCGCCTTCCGGCCCGGCTTCGTCTCGCCCACGCTCGCCGCCCAGATGGCGTCCACCTTCCAGCGGCAGACCGGCGGGCGGCTGCTGCTGAACGTGGTCACCGGCGGGGAGAGCCACGAGCAGCGGGCCTACGGGGACTTCCTCGACAAGGACGCCCGCTACCGGCGTACCGGCGAATTCCTGAACGTCGTACGGGGGTTGTGGGAGGGCAAGACCGTCGACCTGCACGGTGAGCACCTCCAGGTCGAGGACGCGAAGCTGGCGCGGGTTCCCGACCCGGTGCCCGAGGTGTACTTCGGCGGGTCCTCGCCCATCGCCGGCGAGGTCGCCGCCAAGTACGCCGACGTGTACCTCACGTGGGGCGAGCCGCCCGCGCAGGTCGCCGAGAAGATCGCCTGGATCCGGCGGCTCGCGGCCGCGGAGGGCCGCACCCTGCGCTTCGGGATCCGCCTGCACGTCATCACGCGGGACACCTCCGAACAGGCCTGGGCCGAGGCCGACCGCCTCCTGGCGGGCTTCGACCCCGAGACCGTCAGGTCGGTACAGGCCGGGCTCGCCCGCAGCGAGTCCGAGGGGCAGCAGCGGATGCTCGCCCTGCACGGCGGCGGTGGCCGCGACGGCCTGGAGATCCACCCCAACCTGTGGGCCGGTATCGGCCTGGTGCGCGGCGGCGCGGGCACCGCGCTGGTCGGCAGCCACGACGAGGTCGCCGAGCGGATCAAGGAGTACCAGGCCCTCGGTATCGACGAGTTCGTGCTCTCCGGCTACCCCCACCTGGAGGAGGCGTACTGGTTCGGCGAGGGAGTCCTGCCGCGCCTCGCCCAGCAGGGCCTGTGGCAGCACCCGTTCGGGGAGCGGGTCGCGCCCTCGGCGCAGGTGCCGTTCGCGAACTAGAGCCTCACCGCGTACGCTCACGGGCTCGACCTGCGCCATCGTCGAGAGGAACAGCCCGTGAGCGACTGGCAGTTGACCAGGACCTTCCGCAGCAGCTCCGGTGAGGTCCGCTGGGACAGTCTCGGGGACCCGGGCCGCGACCCCGTGGTCCTCCTCCACGGCACGCCCTTCTCCTCCTACGTGTGGCGTGCCGCGGCCCGCGCCCTGGCCCGCCGCCACCAGGTGTTCGTGTGGGACATGCCCGGCTACGGGACCTCCGAGAAGTCCGCCGGCCAGGACGTCTCCCTGGCCGCCCAGGGCAGGGTCTTCACCGAACTCCTGGCGCACTGGGGTCTGGAGCGGCCCCGCGTGGTGGCGCACGACTTCGGCGGTGCGGTGTCCCTGCGCGCCCATCTGCTGCACGGCGCCCGCTACCACTGCCTCGCCCTCGTCGATCCGGTCGCGCTGGCCCCCTGGGGAACGCCGTTCTTCCGGCTCGTCGGCGGGCACTCCGACGTGTTCGACCAACTGCCGCCCGCCCTGCACCGGGCCCTGGTCCGCGAGTACGTCAGCTCGGCCAGCAGCCCCGGCCTGCACCCCGCCGTCCACGACCGGCTCGTCGAACCCTGGCTCGGCGGCACCGGCCAGCCGGCCTTCTACCGCCAGATCGCCCAGGCCGACCAGCGCTACACCGACGAGGTGCAGGACCGGTACGGCGAGATCGCGGTCCCGACCCTGGTGTGCTGGGGCGAGGACGACACCTGGATCCCCCTCGAAAAGGGGCACGAACTCGTCGCCCGCATCCCGGGCGCACGCCTCGAAACCGTCCCCGGAGCCGGCCACCTCGTCCAGGAGGACGCCCCCGCACACCTCACGGCCGCCCTCGTCGACTTCCTCGCCTAGACCTGCGCCAGGGCGTCCAGATGCGCGCGGCGCACCTCGGTCGTCTGGCCCTGCACGAGGAGGAACATCCCCTCGCGGAACAGCCGTTGGGCCGTGCCGTCGAGTGCCATGGCCCGGCCTCCGCCGGCCACCACGGCCGCGGTCGTGGCGGCCCGCATGAGGTCGTACGACCGTGTCTTGAGCGCCAGCCGTTCCGCGACGCGCTCATGCGGGACGGGATGCTCGGCCAAGGTGTAGGCCTGCCCGCGCACCTCGTCGAGGCGTCCGCGGAAGGATGCCGCGGTTTCCGGCTCGCCGGCCTCCTCCAGTACCCGGAGAGCCGCGTACGCCACCCCGAACACGGCGGGGGAGGCGTTGGTGTTGCGAGGCCGGTCCACCAGCGCGAACTCCTCCTGCGGAGTGCGCAGCACCACGGCGTCCTCGGGCAGCCACAGCCCGTCCAGTTCCAGGGAGACCGTCCGGGCCGCGGTGAGCGCCGCGAGCCGCATCGGCTCCGAGGCCCGCAGTCCCGGCTGCTCGCGTGCCTCGGTGAACGCGAACACCACCTCGTCGGCTTCCGTCACCCCGGCCAGCAGCATCACGTCGTTCAGCCCCCAGCCCGTGTACCAGGGCACCCTTCCGTCGAAGCGCACGCCGCCCCGCTCGGCCGTCACCCGCACCGGCACCCGTGGAAAGGCGCGCACGTGCGCGTACGCGATCCCCGCGAGGAGTTCGCCTCTCGCAAGCGGCCCGAGGAGCCGCTCCCGCACCGGCAGGGCGGACCCCGCGAGGATCCGCACGGGCGAGTGGTGCTGCGTCTGCACGAACCAGGTGGAGCAGCACGCCCCGGCGAGGATCTCCTGGACCTCCCGCGCCACCGCGCCCGGTGCGTCCGCACCGCCGTACTCCCTCGGCGCGCTCACCCCGAGGAGACCCGAACGCCCGATCGCGGCGAGGTGACTCGCGGGCACCCCTTCCTGGTCGACGCGCGCCGCGTGCGGGGCGAGGAGGCTGTCCGCGAGGGCGCGGGCGGAGGCGAGGAGCGGGTGCGGTGCGGTGGTCATGCGGAAGATTCTCCCGATCCCGTCGCGCGCGGTGTCGATCCGGGGGTGTGCCGTTCGTGTAGGAGGTGAGACAGACTCACAGGAGGAGAGCGACATGCAGTACTACCTGCTCAACGTCATGCAGCCCAGCTGGGACGAGGTGCCCGCCCCCGAGGTGCTGGCCGAGATCGGCGAGCGGCTCGACGCCTTCCACCAGGAACTGCGCGAGGCGGGCGCCTGGGTCTTCGCCGGGGGACTGCACAGCCCCGACTCCTCGACCGTGCTGCGGCCGCGCGACGGCGACGTACTGATCACCGACGGGCCGTACGCCGAGGGCAAGGAACAGCTCGGCGGCCTGTGCATCGTGAAGGCACCCGACCTGGACGCGGCCCTGGAGTGGGGGCGCAAGGCGGCCCTGGCCACCACCCTGCCCATCGAGGTGCGGCCCTTCCAGCACCAGTCCGAGGACTGATGACCCCGGCCGTCGAGGCCGTCCTCCGCGAGGAGGACAGGTGACCCCGGACACCGAGGCGCCCTTCCGCGAGGCGGAGGAGGACACGTGACCCCCGACATCGAGGGCGTCTTCCGTGAGGAGTACGGCCGCGCGGTCGCCGTCCTCGTCCGCTTCCTCGGCGACATCGACCTCGCCGAGGAAGCGGTCCAGGACGCCTTCGCCACGGCCGTGCGGCGCTGGCCGGAGACCGGTGTGCCGCCCAGCCCCGCCGGCTGGATCATCACCACCGCCCGCAACCGCGCGATCGACCGGCTGCGCCGCGAGTCCACCCGCGAGGCCCGCCACGCCGAGGCCGCCCTGCTGCACGCCCCCGACGCACCGCCCGAGGAGGGCCCCGTGCGCGACGAACGGCTCCGCCTGATCTTCACCTGCTGCCACCCCGCGCTCGCCCCCCAGGCCCGGGTCGCCCTCACCCTCCGCCTGCTCGGCGGCCTCAGCACCGCACAGATCGCCCGCGCCTTCCTGGTCCCCGAGCCGACGATGGCCCAGCGCCTCGTCCGCGCCAAGGCCAAGATCCGCGACGCCCGCATCCCCTACCGCGTCCCCCGCGACGCCGACCTCCCCGACCGGCTGAAAGGGGTCCTGGCCGTCGTCTACCTCATCTTCAACGAGGGCTACGACGGCACACCCGAACTGTGCGCCGAAGCCGTACGCCTGGGCCGTCTGCTGACCGAACTGATGCCGGACGAGCCCGAGGCCACCGGCCTCCTCGCGCTGATGCTGCTCGTCGAGTCCCGCCGACGCGCCCGCACCGACCACAGCGGCGCACTCGTACCGCTGTCCGAACAGGACCCGGCCCGATGGGACCGGGAGCTCATCGCCGAGGGACAGTCACTCGTACGGCGGTGTCTGCGCCGCAACCGGCCGGGGCCCTACCAGATCCAGGCCGCCGTCCAGGCCGTGCACAGCGACGCGCCCACCGACTGGGCGCAGGTCCACCGGCTGTACGACCAGCTCATGGCGGTGGCCCCGAGCCCGGTCGTGGCCCTGAACCGCGCGGTCGCCGTGGCCGAGACCGAGGGACCCGCGCGCGCCCTCGCCCTGGTGGACGCGCTGGACCTCGACGGCTACCACGTCCTGCACGCCGTCCGGGCCGACCTGCTGCGCCGCCTCGGACGTGCCTCGGAAGCCGCGGACGCCTACGCGAAGGCCGCGGAACTCACCGGGAACCCGGCCGAGCGCACCTATCTCGAACACCGCCGCCGATCGCTGTGACGTGGGCTCGGAAGCAGCTGCCGAGCGCGTCCGGGGGAGTGAGTGACCTGGTCCCGGAAAGTAGTGACGGCGGTCCGGAATTTACCCGGGCACGAAAAGGTTGCAATATACATCTGACCGTCGAGACCCAGGCCGCAAGGCCCGCACACCCCAGCGAGGCACCAGTGAACCACCCCGCCCCCGAGCAGCCCGCCGACGTCGTGGCGCGACTGCGCGCCACCTTCCGCAGCGGCCGCACGAAGCCCGTCGAGTGGCGTACGACCCAGCTGCGCCGTCTGCGCGAGATGCTCACGGAGAAGGGCACGGAACTGGCCGCCGCCCTCCACGCCGACCTCGGCAAGAGCTCCACCGAGGCCTTCCGCACCGAGATCGACTTCACGATCCGCGAGATCGACCACACCCTGGACCACCTCACCGACTGGCTGCGCCCCGAGTCCGCCCCGGTCCCGGCGCACCTCGGCGCCGACGCGAGCGCCCGGACGCAGTACGACCCGCTCGGCGTGGTCCTCGTCATCGCCCCCTGGAACTACCCGGCGCAGCTGCTGCTCGCCCCGGTGGTCGGCGCCCTCGCCGCCGGCAACGCGGTGGTCGCCAAGCCGAGCGAACTGGCCCCGGCCACCTCCGCCGCCGTCGCCCGGCTGCTCCCCGCCTACCTGGACACGGACGCCGTCGCCGTCGTCGAGGGCGGCATCCCGGAGACCACGGCCCTGCTGGCCGAGCGCTTCGACCACATCTTCTACACCGGCAACGGCACCGTCGGCCGCATCGTCCTGCGCGCCGCCGCCGAGCACCTCACCCCGGTCACCCTCGAACTGGGCGGCAAGTCCCCGGCGTTCGTCGACCACGACGCCGACCTCGCCGTCGTCGCCGACCGGCTGGCCCGCGGCAAGTTCCTCAACGCCGGACAGACCTGCGTCGCTCCCGACTACGTCCTGACCGACCCGGAGACGGCGGCCGCCCTGGAGCCGCTGCTGAAGAACGCCGTCGAGACCGTGTACGGCAGCGACCCCGCCGACTCGGGCGAGTACGGCCGCATCATCAACGAACGGCACTTCGACCGGCTCACCGGCCTCCTCGACTCCGGCCGTACGGTCGTCGGCGGCGCGAGCGACCGGGCGAGCAAGTACATCGCGCCCACCGTCCTCGCCGACGTCGACCCCAAGTCCCCGGTGATGCAGGAGGAGATCTTCGGCCCGATCCTGCCGATCGTCACCGTCCCCGGCCTCGACGACGCCATCGACTTCATCAACGACCGGGACAAGCCCCTCGCGCTGTACGTCTTCACCGACTCCGACACGACCCGCCGCCGCATCGCCGACGAGACCTCCTCCGGCGGCCTCGGCTACGGCCTGCCCCTCGCCCATCTCACCGTCTCCGACCTGCCGTTCGGCGGGGTGGGGGAGAGCGGCATGGGCAACTACCACGGCCGCTACTCCATCGAGACCTTCAGCCACCGCAAGGCGATCCTGGAGAAGCCGCTCGGCTAGGCACGGGAAGCGGTGGGGTACCCGGCGGACCGAGGTCCCGCCGGGCACCCCCGCGGGTGCCGCGACGGCGGAACCACCGTTTGCTTCTAGCCTGAAGGCGACGACAGCACTCGTGGCGCGGAAGACGGGGGATCCTCGATGCACGACTGGGCGATGCCGACGGGCTGGGCATCTTCGACCGCGGCCCGCAGCGGGGACGGCTTCCTCGCCACCCCCTTCTCCGAGCGCTGCGCGGGCCTCGTGGAAGCCGGACACCACGTGTTCCTCGGCATCAGCCCCGGCAACGGCTACTTCTCCGAGGACCGTCTCGTCGCGCTGCTGCGCTGGGCCGCCGCCCGCTTCACCCGGGTCGAGATCGCCCACCCCGACGCCGACACCGTCGCCCGCACCTACCTGGGCCGCGGATACGAACCCCGGCACGCCCGCGCCCGCGCCCACCGGGACGTACGCCAGACGGCCAACCGGATCTCCCGCGCCGTGACCACCGCGCGGATCGACCCGGACCGGCTGCATGCCGCGCGGTTCTCCGACTTCTACGACACCCCGGCCTACCGTACGGCTCTCGAGCGCGTCGCCCGCGCGCACCTTGAGCAGCCCGCCTTCCACGCCACCTGCGTCCGCATGGTCACCGGCGTGCTGCGCACCACCATGCCCGCCGACTGGACCCCGACCGCCGGCCAACTGGCCGCGGGCGCGGAGTACTTGGACCGCGAACTCCCCTTCCTCCTCGACACCCCGGCCGTCCTCGGCGTACCGGCGTCCGTCTTCGCCTACCGCGCCACCCCGGCCCTCGCCGGATTCCTCTACGGCCCCGACGCCGTGCTCCCGGCCGCGCACACACAGGGATTCGTCACCGTGGAACCCCTTCCGAAGGCGGAGTGAGCGCCCCCGGGCGTGGCTGGACGAGCTCGCCCGGGCCGCGTCCGGCAAGCTCGACACCGACAGAGATCCGCACCCCCGCAGGGAGTTGACGTCATGACCGACAAGCTCACCGTGAGCGTCCTGGGCACCGGCATCATGGGCGCCGCGATGGCCCGCAACCTCGTCCGCGCCGGACACACCGTCCGGGCCTGGAACCGCAGCGCGGACAAGGCGCAGCCGCTGGCCGCCGACGGCGTCGAGATCGCCGGCAGCCCCGCCGCGGCCGTGCGCGACGCCGATGTCGTCCTGACCATGCTGTACGACGGCCCCGCGACCCTGGACGTCATGCGCCGCGCCGCCGAAGGGCTCCGCCCGGGCGCCGCGTGGGTGCAGTCGACCACCGCCGGCATCGAGGCGATCGCCGACCTGGCCGACTTCGCCCGCGAGCACCGGCTGGTCTTCTTCGACGCGCCCGTTCTGGGCACCCGCCAGCCCGCCGAGGCCGGCCAGTTGCTGGTCCTCGCGGCCGGCCCGGTCGACGGCCGCGCCGCCGTGACCCCCGTCCTCGACGCGGTCGGCGCACGCACGGTGTGGACCGGCGAGGACGGCGCCGAGGGCAGCGCGACCCGGCTGAAGCTGGTCGCCAACAGCTGGGTGCTCGCGGTGACCAACGCCGCCGGGGAAGCCCTCGCCCTCGCCAAGGCCCTCGGCGTGGACCCGCAGGGCTTCTTCGACGCCATCGACGGCGGCCCCCTCGACATGGGCTACCTGCGGGCCAAGTCGGGCCTTGTCCTCAACGATCAGTTGTCACCGGCCCAGTTCGCCGTCTCCACCGCCGCCAAGGACGCCCGTCTGATCGTCGAGGCCGGGGAGCGGGGCGGGGTCCGCCTGGACGTGGCCGCCGCGAGCGCCGAGCGCTTCGAACGCGCCGCCGCCCAAGGCCACGGCGACGAGGACATGGCCGCCGCCTACTATGCGAGCTTCGACGAGAACGCCTGAACCCGAGGATCCCGAGGAGGACTCTTTCGTGTCCAAGCCCCCGCTGCCCCCCGAAGCCGTCGAACTGCTGCGCCGCCCCAACCCCTGCGTGATGGCGACCCTGCGCTCCGACGGGACGCCTGTGTCGACGCCCACCTGGTACCTCTGGGAGGACGGCCGTGTCCTGGTCAACCTGGACGAGGGCCGGGTCCGGCTGAAGCACCTGCGCAGCGACCCGCGCGTCACCCTCACCGTGCTGGACGCCGACAACTGGTACACGCACGTCACCCTCATCGGCCGCGTGACCGAGACGTACGACGACGAGGACCTCGCGGACATCGACCGCCTCTCCACCCACTACGGCGGCCGTCCCTACCCGAACCGGGTCCGGGCCCGCGTGAGCGCCTGGATCGAGGTCGAGCGCTGGCACGGCTGGGGCGAGATGAAGGACAACGACCAGGCCTCGGGGTGACGCCCCACCCGCAGGGGAGAGTCAGGCGTCGCTGCTCAGCGGGTGGCTGAAACCCTGGCCGGAGATGAGACGGGCGCCTTCGGCGAGCTCCGCGGCGAAGCGTTCGACGGCCTCGTAGGGGAAGCGGTGGCTGGGGCCGCTGAGCGAGAGGGAGGCGACGACCTTGCCGGTGCGGCCGGTGACGGGCACCGCCACGGCGGTGAGCCCCTCGTCCCACTCGCTGCTGCTGACGGCGTAGCCCCGCCCGGCTGCCTCCGTGACCCAGGACCGCAGCCGGTCGAGCTGTGCCTCGCCCTGCGGTGAGGCGACGGCGACCCGGCGCAGGAACGCCTCGGGGGCGTCCCGCAGCAGGATCTTCGAGGAGGCGCCCGCCCACAGCGGCTGCTCGTCGCCGACGTCGACGACATGGCGCAGCGGGTGCGGGCTCTCCTCGTGGGCCACGCAGATGCGGTGGACGCCCCGGGCGACGAACAGATTGACGGTCTCACCGAGCCGGTCCGCGAGGTCCCGCATGACCTTGCGGGTCTCCTGCGGCACCTCCCACTGGCTGCGCGCGAGATACGCCCAGCGCCACAGCGCGGGCCCCGCGGTGTAGCCGGACGGGTGCGAGCCGAGCAGGCCGGTCTCTTCCAGGGTCTGCACCAGACGCAGTGCGGTCGTCTTGGCGAGCCCGGTCGCCGAGGTGATCTCCCGCAGGGTGACGACGGGCCGGTCCTCGGTGAGCAGGGTGAGGATGTCGAAGGCCCGGCGCACACTGCGCACCCCGCCCGCCTGCTGGTCGGCGTCGATCCCCGCCCGCGTCTGTCCTTCGCTCACCCGCTGCCTCCGTGTTCCCCGTGAATCCGCTGCTGCTGATCCCGACGGTAGTCCGCTGCGCGGACCGGGGAAACCGCAGCGCCGAAGAGAATGGGGGCCGAAGCCCTTGGTGCCGATCAGAGGTACGCCCCGTATTGTCCCGCCGGACGGTCCTGGAGATCCGCACAGTGGACGTCCGGGCCCGCAGTTGACCCGTCGCCGTGCCGAGGCCTGCCTTCCGCCTGCCGCACCTTGTCCGGGGAGACCACGCCATCTAGGCTGACCGCACAGCGGATCAATAGGACCATCTAGTGGTCGCTTGGGAGTCTCAGTGAAAGCAGCGGTCCTCACGGCACCCGGACGGATCGAGACGGCCGACCCACGCGGCAGGCCCTTCGTCCACCCCGTGCCCGACGGCCCCGCCGACGCGGACCTCGCCTGGTCGTCGCGCCGGCGCCGACGACCAGGGCCTGCTGTGCCTCACCCTGTCCCGCCTCGGCGTCGCACCCACCCGCCGGCCCTGCGCCCCGCCGTGGACCGGGCCGCCCCCGGAGCCACCGTCGTGCTCGTCGGCCTGAACGCCGAGCGGCTGCCGCCGACCACCGACGACATGGTTCGGCGCCGGCTCGTGCTGCGCGGCTCGATGATCTACGACCACCCCGGCGACTTCACCGCCGCCCTGACCGACCTGCCCGACGCCCGTCCCGGAGCCGTGATCGACGCCCGCTTCCCGCTCACCCGGGCGCGGGAGGCCTTCGCGGGCGCCGCGGGACGGGCCGGGAAGACCTGGATCGACTTCGGGAGCGAGTAATGCCCATGACCTCTGCGAACACACATGAGACCTCGGGAGCGAGGTTGCGCAGGTCCATCGCCACCGTCTGCCTCAGCGGCACCCTCACCGAGAAGCTGACGGCCGCCTCACGGGCCGGTTTCGACGGCGTCGAGATCTTCGAGAACGACCTCCTCGCGAGCCCCCTCCCGCCGGAGGAGATCGCCGCCCGCACGGCCGACCTGGGCCTGCGGATCGACCTCTACCAGCCGATGCGGGACATCGAGGCCGTCCCGGAGGAGACCTTCGCCCGCAACCTGCGGCGCGCCCGGCACAAGTTCGAGCTGATGCGCAGGCTCGGCGCCGACACCGTCCTCGTCTGCTCCAGCGTCTCGCCGCTGGGGCTCGACGACGACGCCCTCGCGGCGGAGCAGCTGAGCCGACTCGCCGACCTGGCCCAGGAGTTCGGGATCCGGGTGGCCTACGAGGCACTCGCGTGGGGCCGGCACGTCAGCACCTACGACCACGCGTGGCGGATCGTCGAGGCCGCGGACCATCCGGCGCTCGGCACCTGCCTGGACAGCTTCCACATCCTCTCCAGGGGTTCCGACCCCAAGGGCGTCGAGGACATCCCCGGCGACAAGATCTTCTTCCTCCAGCTCGCCGACGCCCCGCTGATGGCCATGGACGTCCTCCAGTGGAGCCGCCACTACCGCTGCTTCCCGGGCCAGGGCGGCTTCGACGTCGCCGGACTCCTGCGCCACGTCCTGAACGCCGGATACGACGGCCCCCTGTCCCTGGAGGTCTTCAACGACGTCTTCCGCCAGGCGGACGCGGGCCGCACGGCGCTGGACGGACTGCGCTCCCTGCTGGCTCTGGAGGAGAGCGCCGGGGTCTCCCCGCTCCCCGCCCCCGTGATCCCCTCCGGAGTCGCCTTCGCCGAACTCGCCACCAGCGACCCCGAACCCGTCGGCGCACTCCTCACCGCTCTCGGCTTCACCCGCACCGCCCGCCATCACGGCAAGCCCGTCGACCTCTGGGAACAGGGCGAGGCCCGCATCCTGGTCAACGCGGGCACCGCCGGCCGCCGTACCGACACCACCCTGGCCGCCGTAGGCCTGGAGACGGCGGATCCGGCGGCCTCCGCGCGGCGGGCGGAAGCCCTGCTCGCGCCCGCCCTGCCCAAGCGCCGTACCGCACAGGACGTTCCGCTGGAGTCGATCGCGGCCCCCGACGGCACCGAAGTCCTGTTCTGCGCCACCGGCCGCTCCGAACTCCCCAGCTGGACCGACGACTTCGCGTACACGACCGCGGGCGCGACCGCGCAGACCGTCGCCATCGATCACCTCGCGCTGACCCAGCCCTGGCTGCACTTCGACGAGGCGGTGCTCTTCCACCGCACGGTGCTGGGCCTCAGCCCGCACGACACCGTCGAACTCGCCGACCCCTACGGCCTGTTCCGCAGCCGCGCCCTGTCCGCCTCGACCGACGGGCCCCGGCTCGTCCTCAACCTCGCGCCCACCGCGGAGGAGGGGGGCGAACCCCGGGCCCGGCACGTGGCGTTCGCCGTCGACGACCTCGTCGCCACGGTGCGCCGCGTCCGGGCGGCAGGGGCAGGACTGCTGCGCGTCCCGGCGAACTACTACGACGACCTGGAGGCCCGGTTCGAGTTCGCCGAGGGGGAGTTGGAGACGTACCGCGAGCTCGGCATCCTCTACGACCGCGACGAGCGGGGCGGCGAGTTCCGCCACTGCTACACCGAGACCGTCGGCCATGTCTTCTTCGAGTTCGTGCAGAGGACCGGCGGCTACGCGGGGTTCGGCGCGGCCAACGCCCCCGTCCGGCTGGCCGCGCAGCGCAGGCAGGAGTTCGTCAAGGGCAGGCAGTGAGAAGCCGGAGGTGTGTCATGATCCGCCGATGACCACCGAAACGATCACCGCGGACGCGGCAGGCACCTGGACACTCGGCGACCTCACCGTCAGCCGCGTCGGCTACGGCGCGATGCGGCTGACGGGCAGTGCGGCCTTCCACTTCGGCACGCCCAGCGACCGGCAGCGGTCGATCGCCGTGCTGCGCAGGGCGATCGAGCTGGGCGTGAACCACATCGACACCGCCGCCTTCTACTTCTCCTCGCTGCGCTCCGCCAACGAGATCATCAACAGCGCGCTGTCCCCGTATCCCGACGACCTCGTCATCGCCGCCAAGGTCGGGCCCTTCCGGGACTACACGGGGGAGTGGGGCACCTCGGCACGGCCGGAGGACCTGCGCGGCCACGTCGAGGAGAACCTCCGCCAGCTCGGCCGCGACCACCTCGACCTGGTGTACCTGCGCCGGATGCGCCAGGACTCGGTCGCCGAGCACTTCGGGGCCCTGGCCGAACTGCGCGACAAGGGCCTGATCCGGCACCTCGGCATCTCCGACGTCGAGCCCCGCCACCTCGCCGAGGCGCAGGCCATCGCGCCGGTGGTGTCCGTGCAGAACCGCTTCGGGCTCGACTCCCGCAACCGGCTCACCGACGACATGGTGCGCATCTGCGGTGAACAGGGCATCGCCTTCGTGCCGTTCTACGCGATCGCCGGGGACGCCGGACCCGAGGGTGCCACCACCGCCCACCAGGAGGCGGTGCTCTCCGTCGCACGGGCCCACGATGCGACCCCCGCCCAGGTCCGGCTCGCCTGGACCCTCGCCCAGGGCCCGCACGTTCTGGCGATCCCCGGCACCGGCAACCCCGACCATCTCGCCGAGAACATCGCGGCGGGCGCGCTGAGACTCACCGAGGAAGAGCTGGACACCCTGAACTCACTGCACCGGAAGGCCGTTTGAGAGATCGCCCGGCCCAGTCAGACGACCCACACACCGTCCTCCATGACATGCCGTCCGCGCATCTCGTGCACGCCGTCGAGGGCCTGCACCGTGCGCGGGCGGACCTGGAAGAAGGCGTAGGAGTCGCTGTCCTCCCGCGGGTCCCAGCCCGTCTTCGCCCTGAAGGCGTCGATCGCCGCGGCCGGCACGTCCTTCCCGCCGTACGTCCGCACGTCCCCGTCGATGAGCACGACGTCCTGGGTGTCCCCGAAGGCCAGCCGGGTACGGCCGCCGTCGCGCAGATTGCGGCCCGTGGGATTGGTGATCCGGGTCGACAGCCAGACGGACGCGCCGTCCCAGACGAACCACAGCGCGACCAGGCACGGCAGCCCGCCGGCGTCCGCCGAGGCCACCCAGATGTCCGTCTCCCGCTCCAGCCGGGCCAGTACGTCACGCTTGCGCTCTTCGGGTCCGCGGCCCTCGGTGATCGTCATGGCCGGGACGCTACCGGCCGCCCGGCCCCGCCGCCTCGGTCCGGGGCCCTACGACCACCGGCCGAGGCGCGGGTTTGCCCCTTGCGGCCTCGGCCGGCGGACCGGCCGGTGTCGGCGGGGCCGCACAGTGGTTCCTGCCGCTGCTGTGGACGGTCGCCCACTTCGCTGCGCGACAACGACTCCGCCGGGCGGCCGAGCGCACCGACCGCGCCACCCCGAGGGCCCCGAAAACCGGACTGGCGCCGCCGAAGTTTTACGTATAACCTCTCCCGTCAACCACCCGTCCCGAGAGGTTCCGATGAGACGCATCGCCCTGGTCACCCTCGTCGTCGACGACTACGACGAGGCGATCCGCTTCTACACCGGGGCCCTCGGCTTCCGGCTCGTCGAGGACACCCCCCGCCCCGACGGCTCCCGCTGGGTCGTCGTCCGGCCGGACGAGCGCGAAGGCGGCACCGACCTGCTGCTCGCCCGCGCCAAGGACGAGGCCCAGCGGGGCCGGGTGGGGGACCAGACCGGCGGCCGCGTCGGCTTCTTCCTGCACACCGACGACTTCGCCCGCGACCACGCCCGGATGCTCGCCGCCGGCGTGACCTTCCTGGAGCAACCCCGCCACGAGCCCTACGGCTCGGTCGCCGTCTTCCAGGACCTGTACGGAAACCGCTGGGACCTGCTCCAGCCCGCCGACTGACCCTCCCGCCGCCCCGCTCGACGTTCGAAGAAAGACCTCGCCATGACCGCTACGCGCGTAGACGCCGACCTGATCCGCCGCCTCCCCAAGGCCGTGCTGCACGACCACCTCGACGGCGGCCTGCGCCCCGCCACCGTGGTGGAGCTCGCGGCCGAGGTCGGCCACACCCTGCCCACCACCGACCCGGACGAGCTCGCCGCCTGGTACTTCGAGGCCGCCAACTCCGGTGACCTGGTGCGCTACATAGCCACCTTCGAGCACACCCTCGCCGTCATGCAGAGCCGCGAGGGCCTGCTGCGCACGGCCGAGGAGTACGTCCTCGACCTGGCCGCCGACGGGGTCGTGTACGGCGAGGTGCGCTACGCCCCCGAGCTGAACACCAGGGGCGGGCTGGCCATGGCCGAGGTCGTCGAGACCGTCCAGGAGGGCCTGGCCGCCGGTATGGCGAAGGCCGCCGCCGCGGGCACCCCGGTGCGGGTCGGCACCCTGCTGTGCGGGATGCGGATGTTCGACCGGGTGCGCGAGGCCGCCGACCTGGCCGTGGCCTTCCGGGACGCCGGTGTCGTCGGCTTCGACATCGCGGGCGCCGAGGACGGCTTCCCGGCCGCCGACCACCTGGCCGCCTTCGAGCACCTGCGCCGCGAGAACGTGCCCTTCACCATCCACGCCGGTGAGGCCCACGGCCTGCCCAGCATCCACCAGGCCGTGCAGGTCTGCGGCGCCCAGCGGCTCGGCCACGGCGTGCGGATCACCGAGGACATCCCCGACCTCGCGGGCGGCAAGCTCGGCCGGCTGGCGGGCTGGGTCCGGGACCGCCGTATCGCCCTGGAGATGTGCCCCACCTCCAACCTCCAGACCGGCGCCGCCACCTCGATCGCCGAGCACCCGATCACGGCCCTGAAGGACCTGGGCTTCCGGGTCACCCTCAACACCGACAACCGGCTGGTGTCGGGGACGACGATGACTCGGGAGATGTCCCTGCTGGTCGAGGAGGCGGGCTGGACGGTCGAGGACCTGCGCACGGTCACGGTGAACGCGCTCAAGAGCGCCTTCATCCCGTTCGACGAGCGCAAGGCCCTCATCGAGGACGTCGTCCTGCCGGGCTACGACGCCGCGCTCTGAAGCAGCCCCCGCAGATAGGCGGCCTGTCCGACGTGCTGGAGATCGTCGGACAGGACGCTGACCAGCCGGACGCCCAAGGTGACCGGCGGGTCCCAGTTCTCGTCCACGACCCGTTCCAGGTCCCCGGCGCTCAGCCCGCGCAGGGCGTCGAGACTCTGGGCGTGCACGGCGTCGTAGTAACCGGTCAGTAGGTCGGCCGAGTCGACCCGCACCTTGGCGACCTGCGCGGAGGTGTGGCCGTAACCGATGTCGCGGGGCTTCAGGTCCAGGCCGAAGCGTTTCTCCCAGTCCTGCGTCAGCCACACCTGGTCGAGGCCGAGGGCGCCGGCCACGTGGTCGTCCTGGACGCGGGTGAGGTGCCAGACCAGCCAGGCGACGGAGTTGGCCTCGGGACCGGGACGGTGGATGAGGTCGTCGGGGGTCAGGCCCTCGACGGCGGCGTGGACTTCTTCCTGGATGCGGCCGAAACCGTCGATGAGGATGTCCTTTGCATGCATGACATCCACCATCGCGCATCGCGCCGCGTCACGCGTCGGAATCCGGCTCCCGCGTCACGCGTCGGAATCCGGCTCCCGCGTCACGCGTCGGAATCCTGGTCCCGCGTCACGCGTCGGCAATCCAGCTCCCGTGGAAGCCCAGGGGCACCCGTCCCGGCAGATGGATCCGGGCCACCGGCTCGCCCGTGAAGTCCTGGGCCGCGAGAATCACCAGGTCCGAGGCCCCGCGATCGGGGTTGTGCACATACGCGATCGCGTACCCGTCGTCCTCGGCGGCCTTCCCGTCGCAGGGGTCGGACGGCACGAACACCGCCTCGCTCGCCGCCGCGCCCCGCGGCAGCCGGTGCACCTGTGAGGTGCCCCGCAGCAGGTCGTGCTTGATGAGCGCGTTGCTGAACGCCCGGTCGGGAGGCGGGTTGCCGTCGACCGCCTGGTAGGCCACCGCCATCTCCGCGGAGGCCGCCGAGTAGCCGTAGCGGTGCCGGCGGGACACCAGCGCCTCGTTGACCCGCGGGAACTCCTGGGGCCGGTCGTCGAGGGTCCGCACCCGCACCCGCCCCTGACGCAGGTCGACCGTCCAGCGGTCCAGCCGTGGGGTGCCCGCCCCGTACGGGCCTCCGGAGCCGTTGCCGGCCACGAGGAAGGGGGCGTCGAAGTTGGTCATGTCGATGACCAGGTTCGAGCCCTCCTCGTACGCGTTGAGGGTGTGCGAGTAGTACACCGGGTCCACCTCGAACCAGCGGACCGCGCCGCCCTTGCGGGGCAGCACCCCGACCCGGGCCGGATGCCGGTCGTTCCAGACGTACGGCACGATGTCGCCGCGTTCGGCGCCCGCCGGGTCGAAGGTGACCGGCATGTCGAGGATCACCACGTGGTTCTCGGTGAGCGCGAAGTCGTGGATCATCGGCGCGTCCGCCACCGGGATCCTCGTGGTGCGCGAGACGCGGCCGCTCGGGTCCACGACCAGGTGCCGCACATGGTCCCAGGTCGGGTAGTAGGCGATCGCGTGCAGCTCACCGGCCTGCGCGTCGAACTTGGTGTGCGCGGTGAACGCGCCCTCCAGGGTGCCCCGGAAGTCGTAGGTGCCGACGGTGTTCAGCTCCTCGTCGAGCTCGTACGGCAGCGGACCGCTCTCCTGGAGTGCGAGAATCCGCCCCCGGTAGGGGATCACATGGGTGTTGCACGGGAAGTCGTCCGGCGGCACGGGACGCGGGTAGGGCTCGCCCAGCTTCTTCGCCACCTGGGAGGAGCGCACCCAGCGGTTGCGGTACCACTCGGCGCGGCCCTCGCGCAGCCGCACGCCGTGCACCATGCCGTCGCCGAGCATCCAGTGGTGGGCACGCGGGTCCTCCAGGCCCAGGACGTTGGGGCCGTTGCGCAGATAGCGGCCGTTCAGTTCGCGCGGAATGCGGCCGGTGACCGGCAGGTCGAAGGCCGTCAGTTCCTCCGTGACCGGCTTGAACGCGCCTTCCAGGAACGGGAAGCGGCGTGCCGCCCCGGTGGCCGCCGCGGCGGGCAGGGCACCCGCTCCGGTGCCGACGAGCGCGCCCGCCGCCGTGATCGCCGCCGCGCCGCGCAGTACGTTCCGTCGTGTGGGGTCCGTCATCTTCCTTACTCCTGACCGTAGTTGTCCTCGGGTACGGTCAGGAGTCTGGTGCGCGGGACGGATCGGGTCAGGAGGGGTGGGCCCCGTCCTGGGGTGTACCCAAGCCCCCTGTTTCCAGCAGGGACATCAGCGCCCGGGCCGCCGGGCTGGTGGCCTGTGAGGGCGGAAGCAGCGCGACCGTCTCGTACACGGTCTCGCCGGTTCCCTTCACCGGAAGTGCGGTCAGCGACGCCCGCTTGTGCCGGAAGTGGCGCGGTACGACGGCCACGCCGAGGTTCTCGTCCACCAGGTCGAGGAGGCTGTGCACGTCGTTGACCTCCAGGGCGACGTTCCGGCGCAGGCCCGCGTCGGCGAAGGCGGCGTCGGTGGTGCGGCGCGGCCCCCAGTCCGGATGGAAGTCGACGAAGACCTCGCCGTCCAGGTCCTCCGGCGTCACGGCCGCGCCCACGGCCGCGAGCCGGTGGCTCGGATGGCACAGCACGGTCATGGGCTCGCTCGACAGCGGTACGACGCGCAGCTGGTCGGTGTCCTCCTGCGCCGCCCGCACGGCGAAGGCCAGGTCGAGGCGCCCGGCCGCCACCTCCTCCGCCAGCGCGGCCGAGCCCGCCTGGCGCAGACAGATCTCGACGTCCGGATGCTGCCGCCGGAACGCCGCGAGCAGTCCCGCCACGTGCAGCCCGGCGATGCACTGCTCGGAGCCGAGCGCGAGCATCCCGCGCAGCACCCCCTGCACCGCGGCCACCGCCTCGTGCGCCGAACGCACCTGCGCGAGGATCCGCTCGGCCTCGCCCAGCAGGGCCCGCCCGGCCGGGGTGAGCGTGACCCGGCGGGTGGTCCGCACGAACAGCGGGGTCTGCAGCTCCCGCTCCAGCGCCCGGATGGACGCGGACAGCCCGGACTGGGACACCAGGAGCCGCTCGGCGGCCCGGGTGAAGTGCTGGTCCTCGGCGACCGCCACGAAATGCTGGAGATGGCGCAGTTCCATGATTGAGAAGCCTATCCGCTTAATTCCATCGGATTCTTCTGTTGGACCAATGCCCCCAGGTCGCGAAAGAGTGGGCGGAGGATTTGAGGACCCTCGTGCCAACCCCTCAGGAGTCGCGTTGTACACCGCACACCCCGACCGCTACGCGGAGATGCCCTACCGGCGCACCGGACGCAGCGGCCTGAAGCTGCCCGCGATCTCGCTTGGCCTGTGGCACAACTTCGGCCCCGCGGACCGTACCGTCGAGACCCAGCGGGCCATCCTGCGCCGCGCCTTCGACCTCGGCGTCACCCACTTCGACCTCGCCAACAACTACGGCCCGCCCCCCGGCGCCGCCGAGTCCGCGTTCGGCGAGGCCCTCAAGGCCGACCTCGCGTCCTACCGCGACGAGCTGATCATCTCCACCAAGGCCGGCTACCTGATGTGGCCGGGGCCGTACGGCGAGTGGGGCTCCCGCAAGTACCTCCTCTCCTCGCTGGACCAGAGCCTCACCCGGATGGGCCTGGACTACGTCGACATCTTCTACTCGCACCGCCCCGACCCGGAGACTCCCCTGGAGGAGACGATGGGCGCGCTGCACACCGCGGTGCAGCAGGGCAAGGCGCTCTACGTCGGCATCTCCAACTACTCGGCCGAGCAGACCCGTGAGGCCGCCCGCATCCTGGGCGAGCTGGGCACCCCGCTCCTCATCCACCAGCCGCGCTACTCGATGCTGGACCGCCGCCCCGAGGACGGCGGCCTCCTCGACGCGCTGGACGAGCTGCAGGTCGGCTCCATCGTCTTCTCCCCGCTGGAGCAGGGCCTGCTCACCGGCCGCTACCTCGACGGCATCCCCGAGGACTCCCGGGCCGCGAGCGACAGCCCCTTCCTGAACTCCGACGCGGTCACCGAGGACCTGGTCCAGCGGCTCCGCGAGCTCAACGACATCGCCAAGGGCCGCGGCCAGACCCTCGCCCAGCTGGCCCTGGCCTGGGTCCTGCGCGGCGGCCGCGTCACCTCGGCCCTCGTCGGCGCGAGCAGCCCGAAGCAGATCGAGGACAGCGTGGGCACCATCGCCAACCTGGACTTCGACGCGGAGGAACTGGCGAGGATCGACGCGATCGTCAAGGCGTGACGGGCGCGGCCGTCACGCGCGGACAGCTGCACGGACCGGGCACCGGCATCAGGCCGGTGCCCAGGCCCCGTTGACCCTGTGGCCGTGGGAGAGCCGCCGTATGAAGCAGTCCGGTCTCGGCCGCGAGGGCGGACGGGTCGGCATCGACGAGTTCCTGGAGTACGAGTACCTCGCCATCCCCGTGGTGGAGAACTGATCAGCCGGTCCGCTCCTCGATGTGCACGGTCACGGTGTCGCCGGCCTCCTTGCCGATGGCCTTCCGTACGTCGGCCTTGACCGGCAGCATGTGGGTGCCGTCGCCGAGGGCCATGAAGGAACTCCGGAAGGGGTGTCCGTCGATCGTCCCGCGGACCTTCACCAGTCCGCGGGTGCCGAAGAACTCGACGGAGGCGGGCCAGCGGACACAGGTCCAGCTGCCCTTCTCAGGGCTTTTGGTGAGGACCGCGGTGAACTCCGCGTCCACTTTTCCGGTGACAGCCATGATGTCCTCCCTCGCCGACGGACTCCTCTTCAAGGGGCCACCTTCAAGAGACCACCGGCGAGGGAGAAACTCATCGCGGCCGTTCCTCAGGCTCCCGCGGGCACTCGGTCCAGGAATCCGTACACCGTCCTGATCCGTCCGTCCCCGGCCAGCGTGATCACGTCGGATCCGGCGACGGGGGCCGAGTCGTCGGTGTCGCTCACCAACTCCCAGGAGAACCGCGCGGTGTCGTGATGCCCCTGGACGGAGCCGGTCACCCGGAAGGTGAAACCGGGGAACTGCTCGTGGGCCGCCGCGATCACCGCGGCGATCTGGTCGTGGCCGACCACGTCGGCGAGGGGGTCGGTGTAACCGCCCCCCACCGCCCAGGCGGCCGCCACCGCCTTCGTGCGCGCCTCCGGTTCCCGTGCGTTCCAGGCTTCGAAGTAGCGGGCGACGGCACTCTCGTAACGGTCTGTGTTCGCGGGCATGGGGAATCAGCCTCCGTCGAGGTCATCTGCGCTGGTGGGACCTGGTGACTCAACCCTGCCCGCGCGGCCCGCGGTCGTCGATTACCTCTCGGGTCATGACGTTTGAACGTGTACCCGTCAGATTTCGGCCAGGAGTGTCGGTGAATATGCCAGGAGACTGGCCAAAAAGACGTGGTGACAGTGTTTCAGTAGTGAACATACTCGACTGACAGGCCCTTCACATCGAGCGAGGTGGCCGTCACGTACAGCAGCAAGAGCGCGCACCGCACACGAGCCGCACGGAAAGCGAGGCCCTGCCGACAGGCGAACGAAGCAAGCGGGGGAGTGGATCGTGCACGACGAATTCCTGTGCCATGTCACGGGGTACGGCATCTGCGACGGGCGGCGCATCGGTGTACCGCTCGGAACCTATCGCGCGCCCACCCTTGCCCTCGCCCTGTGGTGGTTACGGGACCGGGCCTCGTGGATCGCCGACCGATTGGACCCCCAGCCCGAGGCCGAGTACTTCCCGGCGGGCGCCCTCGCCCCGGTCGCCGACACCGTGCTCGACGTGCCCGCCGTCATGCGGGCCTGGTGTGCCGACCTGTACCAACAGGAACTGGTCGCCGACGAGTTGGCGGCCGGCCGACTGATCCGGATCGCCGCGAGCGACGACACCACGGAGTACGAACTCCTCGCCGAGTCCGTCGACGCGGTGAGAATGCACCGCATGACCTCGCCGCTCTTCACCCCGGTGGCCTGACCCGACCCGGCGGCCGCCCTTCCCCTGGCCCGGGCGGGCCCTTTTCGCCCATGACCTGAGCCGCGCTCAGGGCTCACCCCCCCGGTGCGCTGAGTTCCGCCGCCGGTCTTCATCCCCGTCGCCCGAGCCGCGGCCGCCCGCCGTTCCCGCGACCGAGGCGCAACCGGCCCGCAACTCCCATGCCTGAGGTGCACCGTCGCCCTTCACTCCGGCGGCCCGAGCGACGCGGCTGCGCCTCGCGCGGGTGCGCTTAGCCGCCCTCCCTGACCTTCCCCCCCGTCGACCTGTCGCTCCCGCGACCCGAGGCGCGCCTCGGCCCTTGCGCCCATGCCTGAGGCGGACCGTCGCACGTCCCTCCCGTGACCTGAGCGGCGTGGCTGCTCCTTGTCCAGGTGCGCGGAGCCCCGCCGGTCCTCATCCCCGGGCTCGACGCGCACCACTGCCTGCGCTCCGGTGTGCTGAGTTGCCCTCCCTGCCCTTCACTCCCGTCGGCCTGCCGCTCCCGCGATCCGAGGCGCGCCTCGGCCCTTGCGCCCATGCCTGAGGCGGACCGTCGCCCGTCCCTCCCGTGACCTGAGCGGCGTGGCTGCTCCTTGCCCAGGTGCGCGGAGCCCCGCCGGTCCTCATCCCCGGGCTCGACGCGCACCACTGCCTGCGCTCCGGTGTGCTGAGTTGCCCTCCCTGCCCTTCACTCC